>NZ_JBFUGR010000003.1:0-494053 GCF_056402815.1 Mesorhizobium sp. P3_B5
CGGCATGGATTGCCAATCTTGAGAAAATCGCGGCCCGCAAGCCGGCGATCGTGGTTGCCGGCCACATGACACCGCAGTCCCCTACCGACCTCTCGGGCGTCGAGCACACCAAGACCTACCTCATTGCCTTCGAGGAAGAGCTGGCCAGGGCCAAGGATGCGGCCGCGCTCAAGAGCGCCATGGAAGCCCGCTTCCCCGGCCTCGGCATGGGGGTCGCCCTCGACATCGGTTCCAAGGTTGCCACCGGCGAAATGAAGTGGGGCTGAGATGGGCGCCCATCTCGATCTGATCCGCGCCACCTATGAGGGGTCGTCGGAGGACAACGGCCGCAATCTGCTGGCCGCTCTCGCCCCCGATGCCGAGTGGACCGAGGCCGAGGGGTTCCCATACGCCGGGACCTATGTCGGCGCGGAAGCGATCATCGCGGGGGTCTTCCACCGCCTCGCCACGGAATGGATCGGCTACAAGGCCGAGGTACACACCTATCTCGAAGACGGCGACCGTGTCGCCGCCTTCGGCGTGTACTCCGGCACCTACAAGGCGACAGGCAAATCGATGCACGCTGCCTTTGCCCATCTCTACGAGGTGAGAGGCGGCAAGATCGCGCGCATGACGCAGTATGTGGACACATTCCTGGTCCAGCAGGCGCTGACGCCCGACGACTGACCGAGTGCCACTGGCTGCGTTAACGAACTTCATGCCGTCGACCCAAGCGCCGTTCGTTCGACCACACGAGATGGCGTTCGAGGTGAACTCGGTGCCATGGCCAGAGAGGATATGCGCGGCTTACCGCTGTGAGCGATCAGTTCGTCAGCTCGCAGCAACCCCGACGATCTCCTCAGCTCGGCAGCTGGAATTCGAAGCTCGATACCGGAGCCAAGTCATCGGCTTCATGCCTCGAGAAAGCTGTCTGGTCGAGTTTGCGGATCGTTCGCCAACGTCCTCAAGCATACGCTCCTGGCCCGGCCTATTGTAAGTCGCACGGTGCCTAGGCTGCACAGCCATCGGGAAGTGCAAAATGAACCAGCTTCACCTCAATTGCCCAGACTAGAGACCTTGCTGCGCAAACCGCGTCTTTATGTATTTCGGCTCAAGGTAGTCGAGTATCCCAATACGGCCGCCCTCACGGCCCGTGCCGCTTTCCTTGATCCCTCCAAAGGGAATCTCGGCGGCGGCTATTGACAAGTCGTTCACCCCGACCATGCCGACCTCGAGCGCCTCCGCCGCGCGATTGGCGAGCTCCAGCGAGTTTGAGAAAACGTACCCGGCTAGCCCAAACGGGAGGGCGTTCGCACGCTGCACGACTTCTTCGAATTCCGTGAAAGTCGTCACTGGGGCAACCGGGCCGAACGGCTCTTCTCTCATAATCAGCGCATCGTCTGGAACGTCGCTGAGCACAGTAGGGGTATAAAAGAACCCGCGATTGTGGACGGGCGGTATCTTGCCGCCGGCACGCACCTTGGCTCCCCTGGCAATTGCATCATCAACCATGTTGATGATGCGCTGCCGGCCGCGCGAATTTGCCATAGGACCCAACTCCACGCCGTCGTCAAGACCTCTTCCGACGCGGAGACCATCAGCAACTGAGACCATGGCCTGGGTAAAGGCTTCTGCTATGGAAGCGTGGACAAAGAAGCGGCTGGGCGATACGCAAACTTGCCCGGCATTGCGAAACTTGGCTTTAGCGCACAACGTGCCGGCGGCAATTGGATCGGCGTCAGCCATCACCAGCACAGGGGCATGACCGCCCAGTTCCATCGATACCTTCTTGACTGAATCGGCACAGAGATGCAGCAGTCGCTTGCCTACATCAACCGAACCAGTCAGCGAAACTTTCCGGATTATCGGGGAAGCGATTAGCCGCGAGGAAATGTCTGCTGACGGTCCGGTCAAGACATTAAGCACCCCAGGGGGCAGGCCAGCTTTTTGCGCTGCCTCGGCGATGAAATAGGTCGAGGACGGCGCTTCTTCTGACGGTCGAATGACTATTGGACATCCGGCGGCCAACGCCGCTGCAATCTTGCGGGCAGGAAGCAACGCAGGGAAATTCCAGGCGGTAAACGCTGCGACTGGTCCGACGGGGTCGTATCGAACGTCCAGTCGCACGCCTCTTTCTCGGCCGTCCAAAGTGTGGCCAAAAATTCGGCGTGCCTCGTCCGCGTACCATTCAAATTGGTCGATAGCGGCATTGAATTCGCCCCTCGCCTCGATCAACGGCTTTCCGGTCTCGAGCGACATCGCGCGCGCGGCCGTCTCAGTGCTTAACCGCATTTCAGCTGCGATTCGTCGGAGGAAACTGCTTCGCTCCCAACCTGACACTTCGCGCCACCGACTTGCCTCGCGCCTGAGAGCCGACAGCACCTCATCCAGGTCTTGCGGATAAGCACAAGGGAGATAACCCAAGACCTCTTCGTCTACTGGATCGATGACCGCTCGGCTCTTTTCGTCGCGCGACCAGCGCCAACGACCGTCGATCAGTAGTCCGAAGTTTTCGTACATCGCACCGCTCCGCAGAGAGTTTCTTGGATATCTGGAAGGCTGCTGCGGGCCGTTATGCGCCGTGCGCGGCCAGCGTTGATGGTTTCACTGACGTAGAGCAGCAACCAGAAATTAGGATCCGTCATCGACAGGAAGCCGTGTTAATATTTTGGCATGATGGCTTTTTCGATCGCACCCTCCTTCTGCGCAAATTCAACCTCCGTCTCCTTCAGCGATCTGCTGTAATCAGGATCCATCCCGTCGCCGAGGTCAAATAGCCCAAGATACAGCAGCGACTGTTGCAGGAAGACCTGTGCAGCGTGGATCTCGTCAGCCGTTTTGCCCATGCGTTCCGCTGAGTTCAGCACCTTCACAGTTTCGAAAGCTGGCGTCTCCGACACTGCACCGGTGAGCAGCTTAGCCGCGATCGAGGTGTCGACGCAGAACGGGCGGCCCAAACCGACGATGTCGCAGGTTCCTTCATTGAGCGCAGCCTCCATGGAGGCAAGTCGCCGGAACCCGCCCGTTGCCATGATCGGCATGGTTGCGACCTTGCGGGCGTGGGCTGTATAGACGGCGAAATAAGCCTCACGGGCAGCGGTGGAAGCTCGCACTGGTTCGCGGTTGAGCTGATCGGATTCGACGATGCCAATCATCGCGGCCCCCTCATAGGTGCCACCCGATAGCTCAAGTAGATCGATCGACTCGCCATTGAGCATCTCGACGACAGTCATCGAGTCGGCGTGCGTAAAGCCGCCTTTTTGAAAGTCGGCGGAGTTCATCTTTACCCCAACGGGAAAATCGGGGCCAACGGCACTTCGGGTGGCTCGGATAACCTCAAGCAGGAAACGGGCCCTGTTAGGAAGCGAACCTCCCCATTCGTCGGTCCGGTGATTTGCGCGCGGGCTAAGGAACTCGCTGATCAGGTATCCGTGGGCGGCATGGATCTGAACGCCCGTGAAACCCGCATCTCGACATATTCGTGCGGCGTTCGCGAAGCGTCCAATGATGTCGTGAATCTCGTCTGGGCTAAGTTCCTTTGGAAGGTCCCCCTTTTTCCATGCCACGGATTCAAGTCCAACCGCGGACGGGGCGACGGGCGCCGGGCAGACCGCCGATGCTGCCTGACGGCCGGCGTGTGCGATCTGCGCCCAGAAATGGCCACCGCCCGAAGTGCCCGCAGCAGCGAGAGCCTTGAGGCGAGACATCTGCTCGACGTCTTGTGGCCCCTCGATACGAATGTTTCCTGCCCGCTCGAGCGATCTCCGGTCAACTTGAATATTTCCCGATAGCAACAGCCCAGCTCCGCTCTCCGCCCAGCGGCGGTAGAGCGTGACGTGACGATCGGTGGCACGACCCCATGGGTCTGCAAGCCCCTCAGTCATTGCGGCTTTGCAAAGTCGGTTCGGCAATACGGCTCCGCACGGCAGGGTAAGAGTGGTCGAGACTGTGATCGGTTCACTCATAGTTCCTCCGCGAGGTTCTCTATCAACGTAGTCCACGTCGCCTCCTTTGTTATATGTTATTATGTAGCTTTGCGCGCAGGTCCGTGTCAAGATGCTTGTGCTGTTGATTGAGGCGACCCAAAGGGAATATGAGGGCTGAATGAGTTTCGAATCAGGTACTGGCTCAAACGACGCGCACGCGGATTGGTACTCGACAATCGTCAAGGAGAACTTGAGCGAGCGAGCTTACCTTGCTCTGCGTGAAGCCTTGATGCGCGGCCAATTGCTGCCGGGTGAGCGTCTGATACTTCGGCCAACATCGGAACGATTTGGCATCAGTGCTACACCTATGCGTGAAGCATTCATGCGCCTCATCTCTATCAATGCTCTTGCATTAGATGGCCGTGGGACCGTGTCCGTTCCGGTCTTGTCGCGAGACGAGCTGATTGAAATCCGCAACATTCGAATTGACCTTGAAGGTCGGGCTGCGGCAGAAGCCGCTCGAATTGCGAAACAGCAGGATATTGATGTTTTGGAGGCGATTCAAAGTCGCATTGCGGCCTGTCACGAGGCCCAGGCATTTGCCGAAGCAGTGAATTATAATACCCAGTTTCATCTTGCGCTGTGTCGAACGGCCAGGCTCCCCATTTTGCAGGAAATCGTCGAGAATCTTTGGGTGCGTTGCGGACCGATCCTGTCGCACCTGTACGACGGGGGTGTGCCCGACTGGAAACCACATCCACATGAACATGTTCTACATGCTCTGCGCGCTCGCGACCCCGAAGGGTGCAAGGCGGCGATACAGTACGACATCAAGAACGGCGGCAAAGGATTGTTGCAGTACGTCTCCAACGCAGGATCTGAGCATGCTAGCGAAACGTAATGCTCGCTAGCACGAACAACGTCTGCTGCGTCGTGCGCCGCTACAAACCCTTTTTGAGATGCTTCGACCGACTGGATTGCTTACAACCTTCTACTGTTTAACAGCAGACTTGGCTCCATCTGCCAGGCATATCTCGCTGATCCGCAACCCCGTTTTGGCAATCCGGCTCGGAAAGGTGGTGGCCAAGCCCTCCTCATGCGCAGGGATCACCCGGCGCTCCTCGTAGCCCACTTGCTTCATCATGGCCTCGGTCGCGAGGATAAGATTCAGCTGGCTCCCGACAGCCAGTCCCACCGGCGTGTACATTGTGTCTACGCCGACGACCGAACCTTCGTTCTTGAGATTTGAAAACTGGTAAACCAAGTCGCCCGCCAGGATCCAGCTGTCCTGCGAATCTGCTCGCCCGTCATTTCGAACAGTAACCCACATTGAACCAAACGTATGGCTATCGCGGGCCAAGTGAAGATCAATGCCCGGCAGGACGTTTTCGACGGAGCCCTCAACCAGGCGCAAGCGACCTTGAGCCGCCAGGCCGACGCCACGCAGGATGTCGGATGGGTCGATGGCGATCATAACCCATCGCATCCGTTCAGGCAGGGACATAGCCCACACCCATTTCTCAATTTCTTCGCGCTGCATGTAGAACGTTGCGTTAGGAAAATCCTCGACATTCCCAAAATGATCAAAATGGGCGTGGCTTACGAAGACCGTGTCGATGTCGGCGGGGCTCAGCCCGAGCTCTGCCAGTACCTCCCGGGGGGGATGCCAGTTCGTTGCTCCGAATTTGTCCCCAAGGTAGGCGCCATAGTCCTTGTGATTATAACCCACGTCAACCATCGCAACATGGCCGTTACCTTGAATTACCACGTAGCAATATGGGAGTTTAATAAATCCTTGGTTGTGCGCGCCATAAAGCACACCACTCTTATGGTACTGTGGAACGTTGCAATATTCCAGGACGTGTATTGAATAATCGGCCATCAGAGCCTCTCTTTTAACGATTCGAATTTGCTTACTGCATTTCTCGATTGCGCCGAGGCACAATTGCAGCAGCTCCGATTGAGGTCCACAGGAGCTATATCAACTGTGGGCAGCGCCGCGCCGATCAGGAGACGCTGTACGACGTGAAGCTGCCGCAGGATGACGGTGACATCCTGTTGTCTGCGGTGCGGATCCAAGGACGCCCGGATTGAGTCGATCATTCGCAACGCTGCAGCGAGTCCTTCCATGGCATCGGTCATGGTGGACCGATGACGAAGGGCGCTTGAAGGGGCCGCCAACCCCCGCAATCTCTCCGAAGCTTCTCGAAGCTGCTCCCGCGCGCTCGCAAGAATCACATGGTCCAGCGGCAATCCAGGAGTTCGGCTGGTCATTGCAAGAAGTAAAATACCGGCCAATTGGGATAGACTACGTGCTGCTGCGGAGTAAAGCGGCGTGACAGCCGACAGGTAAGATGCAGTAGCGGGGTCATCGACCCCACTTGCCAACAAATGCTCGATCTCAGCGGTTTGAGGAATTTCCCAGATTCCGCAGTTGGCCTGATGCACCTGAGTGTGTTCGGGGAACGTCATTGATCAACCAACTTCTCGGTTCTATGGAACACAAAGCGACATTGATTTTGACATATGTAAATAGATTGCCCGCCTGCCAGGCTGGATGTCCGGCAGGCGGTTCACTTCAGGGCTGCACAGTCGCCTGTACCTTTGTCAGTTTGTAGAGGTCTGCCGGTGCTTCACACGCGCTGCAGTTAATGCCAGGCAAGTTTGAAGCCGGAACGTAAGCATCAGCAGGCAGCGCTTGAATGACTGCCCCGGCGGTAGGTTTGGCATCATTAGCGGAGCTCAGCGACAATTCTGGGAGTAGTTTTGGGTTGAACACTTCCGTAACGAACGAGCCCGGGACTTTGTCCGCTGGAAAGGCGTTGCAACCGTTTTCGAATGCTTCCCCTTTGCAAAGGACGACGTCTGCGGCTGTCACCCACGGAAGTGGATACTCGAGGTTGCGCTGACCGACAGGGTAAGCGGCATGCGTGCCATTCAAAATCTCCATCATCATCTTGAATGCGATTCCCGACTGCGCGGGCGGAGATCCGGCCGAAACGCCATTCAACCCCTTCGCTTTGTAGTCTGGATTGGCAAGAGCCAGGCGAAAGCCGTTCGAATTCTCTCCCGTCACCGGCACTAGTTTATCAGGGTTTGCTTGGAGGAGAGCAAGAATGACTCCGTTTTCGCCCGCCTGCGCCCAGATGCCGGCCACATCCGGATGGGCAGCCAGCGCCTTGGCCGTCTCTTGCTGCGTCGTGCGGTCATCCCAATAGCCGTAATATTCAGCGGCGATCTTTATGTCCGGATACTTGCTGAACACGCTCATGGCGCCGCCGACATGTCGGTCATCGACGGAGTTGCCCGGGACGCCGCGGTCGAGGAAAATCTTGCCTTTTCCGCCGATGGCATTGACAAGAGCCTGCGCTGTGTTTTCGCCAAAGCCTGAAGTCAAATAGCTGAGCTGGTAGGCACAGTTTTCTGTAACGTTGCCGTCATACATGAAGAACATGACACCCTTGTCACACCCTGCCTTGATGACTTTGTTGAGCGCGGTGGCCGAGATTGGGAAACTGATGACGCCATCGGCACCAGCCGCGATCATGCTCTCATAGTCGGAGATCTGCGCCTGCGGATCGGTGCCCGAGATCACCTGAACAAGCTTCACCGTGTCATTGAACGGCGGCGTGGCAGCGAGCGCCTTGATGATGTTTGCCGTTTCGCTCTGCCAAGCATTGCCTGAGTAGCTCTGCGCCAAATAGATTAGCCATTTTCCATCAGCGGTCTTTGCATCGGCGCTCGTGACACCAATAAGGTGCAGTGCTGTGGCAAGAATACTTGACACGAAAGCCGTTGATGTCTTAGTCCAAACGTTCATCTTCCACTCCTCCAATTACCGCTTTTTCAATCGCACAGCGGTCTTGTGCGCGTGTTCCGATAGCAAAGCCTCGGAAATTCACATCTTTCGCTCGACGGCAAATTGGTGCGTCAACATGTGAGCCGCAACTCAACGCGCCTGCCGAAGCCACTCTTGCAGCGCGGCGAACGTTTGGTCGCGCAAGGCTACAAGCGCAATCAGGATCACGCCGCCCTCGACTATCGTTTTCCAGCCTTCCTCAAAGCCGGCCGCAGACAGGATGGTCGAAAGAGTTGTGAGCAGGAGAGCGCCGCCGACCGTCCCCAAAAATAGGCCTTTGCCGCCAAGGATTGAGGACCCGCCGACCACGACCGCCGCAATTGACGGCAAGAGAAAGGCGTCGCCCATCCGTAGCGTCGCCCCATCGGCGTAGCCGGTCATCAATACGCCTGTCAGTCCCGCGCAGAGTCCTGAAACAGCGTAAGCTGCTGTTGTAATTCGCTTACATGGCAAGGCGGCCAGGTAGGCTGCTGTTGGATTGGCGCCGACGGCATTGAG
Source organism: Mesorhizobium sp. P3_B5 (assembly GCF_056402815.1). Taxonomy (NCBI): domain Bacteria; kingdom Pseudomonadati; phylum Pseudomonadota; class Alphaproteobacteria; order Hyphomicrobiales; family Phyllobacteriaceae; genus Mesorhizobium; species Mesorhizobium sp. P3_B5. Next base: position 8,263 of record NZ_JBFUGR010000003.1, read on the forward strand.
CATTCGACCAAAAGTTGAATAGGACTGCACGATTGTGCCGACGAATACGAACGCCAGGAGCAGCCAGATTGGCGCCGCGAGGCCCAGCAAAGTCGCCCCCATAAAGGCGCGCAGTGCTGGTGCGGCGTAGCCTCCAGGTGTTCCCAAGGTGGAACCAAGACATGTGCTGTAAACGATCAAGCCCATCGCCATCGTCATGATGAAAGGTGGTACTTGAAAGACCGCAACGCCGATTCCGTTAATGATGCCGACCAGAGTGCAGATGGCGAGGATGGCGATCAGCAGAACGATGAAATTGTCGTTGCTGCCATTCATCAAAGTGGCGGACAGGACGCCGCCAAGCGTGATGGTGGATGCAATTGAGAGGTCAAGCCCTCGCACCATGATCACCAGGCCCTGACCAAAAGCACAAAATACAAGAAAAGAGCTTAGGTAAAGTACCGTCCCTACATGTGACCATCCGCTCAACGCAGGACTTATTAACCTAAACCCTAGAAGCATCGCCAAGGTGATAGAGAGAATCACGATGACGGATATGCCTTGTTCTCCGAGGCGAGCAGTCTTGGGCCTTGGTGCGCTGTCTGGGAGCTCGCCGGCATCAAGATCATATTTACTCATCTTTCGTGCCTCCCTGATGTTGGGCTACTGCTCGGACCATAGGGGCGACGAGAACTGCTGCGATCATGATGGCCCCCTGAACGACGCCGGTGTAGAAAGACGACACCCCAAGCGCGAATAGAACTTTCTGCATCAGCATCAACGTGGCTGCTCCGATGAGCGATGCTGTCAGACTGCCTCGCCCCCCTCCAAAAGCAGTCCCGCCAAGAGCAACCGAAGCAAAGCACAACAATAGGAAGGAATCGCCGGCACTCGGATTGCCTGTGGAGGTTTGTGCTGCCAACATATAGCCGGCAAGAGAATAGAACGCGCCGGCCCACAGGAATGACTTGAACCGCACCCGAGCCACATCAATCCCGGACAGCGCCGCCGCCTGATCGTCCTGACCGATGGCTATAAGAGCCCGCCCGGTGTTGGTCCGGCGATAGATACTCCAAAACAAGATGACACAGGCCGCGACTGCCACTGCTACCGGAACAATTCCGAACAGCGAACTGGTCAACTCATCGGTCATGAATTCCGGCACGATACCGCCAGGCGCTCGAAGGACGAGGAGAGCCGCGCCCTTGCAGATGATCATCGTGGCGAGCGTGACCGCGATGGCTTGGATACGCAGGTATGCCACGAACAAGCCGTTGATAGCGCCTACGGCCAAGCCAATCGCTATGACGATTGCCAGATCCGCGACAGCACCCCATAGCCCACCGAAGGGGACAACCGCCACAACCACATTGGCGAGCGAGATCACACCGGCAACCGACAGATCAAATTCACCATGCAGGATGACGAATGTCGCACCAGCTGCAGCAAGCATAAGTGGAAGCGAGTTGTTGAACAACGCCTCGATCGCGTATTGGGACAATGCCGAAGGCAGAACGGCAATATAGATCGCGGCCATAATCCCGTATATGCAAATTATCTGGAACGAACCGTCCGACAGTCGTCGAGAAAGCACCCCAGAACCCTTAGAACGCTTGAAGTAGTTGGACACTAACGCCATTGTCAGCCTGCCTTCTGTTGAAGCGGCAGAGCGCCGTGTGCGGCCGCCAGCAGGGCCTCCTCGTTCAACTGGTCTCCTTCGAACTCCCCAGCTATTCGCCCGTCATAAATCGCAATGCAGCGCGAGCTGAGTTCCACCAACTCCGACAACTCAGATGAATAGAAGATAATTCCGCCGCCTTCCGAAACGAACTGGCGCATCATAGAGTAGATCGACTGCTTGGTTCCCACATCAACACCGCGCGCAGGATCGAACAACACGAGGCACCGTGCGCCAGTCATGAGCGCCCGGGCCAAAAGTGCTTTTTGTTGATTCCCACCGGAGAGCGCACCTACCGCGATTGGGAGATAACGGTCGGCCAATGCCACACGGCGGCTAACTGATTTTGCGGCCTTGCGCTCAAGAGCCGCCCTTAAGAATCCGCCGCGGGCGATCCGAGAGAGGCTGGGAAGGGAGATGTTCGCGGCCGCCGACAGTTCCGAGAATATGCCCGCGCTCTTGCGCTCCTCAGGAATAAAAGCAATTCCGCCGCCCGCACTCAACGCCTGTCGCGGGGACCCTAAACTCACCGGCTTGCCATCGACGAGCACTTTCCCACCCCGGATCGTGCCGGCGCCGCCGAGAATACGAAGTAACTCCTGTTGTCCCTGACCCTCAAGAGCCGCAACGCCCACAATCTCGTGGGAATGAACGGCAAGATGGATGTCTCGTATTCGCCAGCCTGCCAAACCTTTGGTCTCGATCAGTGGGACGCCGTTGCTTTTCGACAACGATCTTCCTGTCACCCGAGCGGTAGGTTTTCGCCCTACCATTAAGGAAAATATTTCTTCATTCCCAATACCATGCAGGTCAGTTGTCTCAACGGTGCTACCATTTCTTAGAACAGTTGCCCGCTCGCAGATTTCGCGAACTTCCCCAAGTCGATGTGAAATATAGATTACCGCTACGCCGTTGCGGGTGACTTGACGAAGCTGATCAAATAGCCATTTTGGATCAGGCAGAGCTGCCGTAGGTTCATCGAGTATGAGAAGTCGTGTCGCATGAGAAAAAGCGCGAGCAATCTCGACTCTCTGCCTTTGCGCCAGGGAAAGTTCCGCCACAATCGACTCGGAGGAAATGTCAGCGATTTGCCAATCCGCCAAAACACGTTCTGCGCGCCTTAATATCTGAGGTCGCGCTTCGGGCCAAAACGATGTGCGCGAAGGACGTGGGAGCAAGAGGTTCTCGCCGACAGTTAAGTTCGGAACAAGGCTCAGTTCCTGGAATGCAGTGGCAACTCCCCGCTCTCGAGCCTGCATGATCGAAGACGGGGCATATAAGCGGCCATCAAGTGCAAGCCGGCCCTCATTAGGAGCCACGACGCCGGACAGAACCTTCACCAAGGTGGACTTGCCCGCTCCGTTCTCACCCAGGATAGCTCGGATTTCGCCGGGTGGAATGGACAAGGCGACGCGGCTCAGTGCAAGCGTGGCACCGTAGCGTTTCGATAGCTCCGTCACTTCCAAGGCGGCCTGCAACGACATCCCTCCCTTTGTTGTTATAACAAATAACCTAGAGTCTAAAACGGGCCTTGTCAACACGCCAACGCCGGCAGTGCGTGCCCGCCCTTGCTGCACAATGTTGGGAGGAAAGCGGGCATCGGTGTTGACAAGGCCCGAAGCCTATAGATATCTGTTATAACAAATAACGGATGCGCCGATCTATTGCAGGTCCGGTTACAATCGGGTTGTCCGCTCCGTATCGACCGCACGCCGAGTTAGCCAGGTTCCGAGATTTGGTTCGCTGCCTGAGGTCACGAGGGGATTGCAATGGCAAATTTCGACTACATCATTGTCGGTGGTGGGACCGCTGGCTGCGTGCTAGCCAACCGGTTGACCGAAGACCGAAAGAATCGCGTTCTTCTTCTTGAGGCGGGAGGAGAGGACCGTGGTTTATGGCTCAATATTCCCGCAGGCTTCGGGAAGCTTTTGACCAACAAGAAATTCAACTGGCGTTTTCAAACCGAACCTGAGTTCTCAACGAACTATCGAACTATTGCTGTCCCGCGTGGGAAAGGACTAGGTGGCTCGAGTTTGATCAACGGAATGGTCTATGTCCGTGGACAGCGCGAGGACTTCGAAACCTGGAGACAACTGGGCAATGTGGGCTGGAGCTTCGCCGACGTGCTCCCATATTTTAAAAAACAGGAAGACTACGCGGTCGAAAATAATCTACGTGGCAAAGGTGGTCCCGTTTCAGTGGTCAAAGTCAACGAGAGGCCGGTGCTGGCCGAGGCCTTCATAAACGCCGCGATCCAAGCGGGCTACAACCAAAACCCCGACTACAATGGGATATCCCAAGAAGGGTTTGGCTACTATCAAGTCAATCAACGGAACGGCCGTCGCTGTAGTGCGTCGACTGCATACCTCCGCCCGGCGCGCAAGCGCGAGAACTTGATGGTTGTAACCGGTGCCTATGTTACCCGCCTCTTGCTGAGCGGAAAGAGGATCACCGGCGTGGAGTTTCGACGAGGAACCAGTGTTGAACAGGTTAGCGGCGGCGAAACGATACTCTCGGCCGGTGCCATTCAAACTCCTCAAATCCTCGAGACATCTGGAATCGGCGATCCGGCCGTCCTTACTCAATTTGGTATTCCGGTCCTTCATCCATCAGTTGGTGTCGGCGCCAATTATGCGGACCACTTCTGCACTAGGATGAACTGGCGCGTTAATCAGCCGATTACGCTAAACCAGCAGACTCGGGGTTTCGGGCTGGTGAGCGCGGCTGCGAAATACTTTGCCACGAGGAAGGGAATATTGTCTCTTGGAACCGGCCTCGCTCATGGATTTGTCCGGACGAATCCAGGCGTAGTGTCGCCGGACGTGCAGTTCTTCTTCATGCACGCCAGTTATGCGAACGCCGCCGAACGCGTATTGGATCGGGAGCCCGGGATGACAGTGGGGATTACGCAACTGCGACCGGAATCCCGCGGTACAATCCATATTAGATCAGCCAATCCGCTGATGTCGCCCGCAATCCGTCCCAATTTTCTATCAGCCAGTGCCGATCAACAGGTAATGGTTGATGGGATGAAAGTGGTTCGAGAAATTATGGGGCAAGACGCCATAAAATCATTTATTTCAGCCGAGATGAACCCCGGGCCGAAGACCCAACGCGACGAAGAATGGCTCTCGTTTGCTCGATCAAATGGTCAGACTATTTACCATCCAGTTGGCACTTGTCGTATGGGCCAGGGCGGGGATGCTGTCGTGGATTGTCGTCTAAGAGTGCACGGTCTTACAGGCCTGCGCATCGTCGATGCATCAATAATGCCAACTCAAGTCTCGGGAAATACGATGGCGGCGGTGGTGATGATCGCGGAAAAGGCATCGACAATGATTCTCGAGGATAGAGTCGCCGTCTGACTACTTTGAATGCGGCCTTGGCCCGTTGCTACTCGCGCTCGCGCCCGAGATCGGAATGTCCGCTAACATTACTTCTTTGAAAGCTCCGCCCTCTACCAGACTTTGGCAGTTTCTGACGGAAGGATTCCGAGGCGATGTCGACAAAGGTTCGAGCTTAGCGAGGCGCAGTCGGCGTGTCCTTTGACGTCGACGTGGCACCTGGCGTTGTGCTCGATGCACGCCGCCTTTGCCCATCTCTACGAGGCGTGAAACGGAAAGGTCGCAAGCATGACGCAGTATGTCGACACATTCCTGGTCCGCAGGCGCTGACGCCGGACGCTTGGCCAGGATATCTTCGACTCGCAGGCGTAACTAGCAAAGTGGCTAGATTACGGGATTAGCGGTTTCGAGCCCCTCTCAACGGTGCTGCCATCGGAAGAAATTTTCGATCAGCAGGTCGGTGAGGACTCGGACCTTTCGCGTTGGATACTGCCCCGGGGGCCGTACAACGTAAATGCCCGCCTCCAGGAGTGGATAGCGGGTCATCAAAGGGACCAACGCGCCGGAAGCCAAATGGTCCGCGGTTAAAAAATCCGGCAGCGCCGTAACCCCCAGTCCTGCCAGCGCAGCCGCTACCAGCGCGACACCGCTATCGGCCTTGAACCGTCCCTGCGGATGAAACGAGATCGTCTTGTCGCCGTCGATGAATTGCCAGATTTCCGTTCCCTGGATGAGCGCTTGGTGCCTGAGGAGATCGTCCAACGTTTCGGGAGACCCGTGCTCCCTGACATAGTCAGGGCTCGCCACAACCCTTGCATGGACCGGGCCGATCCGGCGTGCGGTCAGGTTTGAATCGGGTAGATTTCCGACCCGCAAGGCGCAATCGAAGCCCTCGCCGACGAGATCCACGAAGCGATCACTGTAGCTTGTGTGCACATGAAGGAGAGGGTGTCGCCGCGCCAGATCCGCGAGAACAGGCGCCAGATGCGTTGGAAAGAATGAAAGCGGTGCAGCGATCCGCAAGCGACCGCGCAAGTCGCCAGTCGGCAGGATTGTCTCTCGTGCAGCATCGATCTCGGCGCCGATCCGCGCGGCGTGCTCGCGGAACGTGGCGCCAGCTTCTGTGAGCGCCGCGCCACGTGTGGTCCGGGCGAGAAGCTGGACGCCGAGTTCGGCCTCCAGCCGAAACAGCCGCCGACTGACTATCGATTTCGAGACGCCGAGGCGGCGTGCCGCCGGCGACACGCCACCAGCGTCGGCAACCTCAACAAAGGTCCGCAAATCTTCAAGATCCAAGCCCGCGTTCCATTTTTCGCGACACAGAGTGGCAATTTGCACGACTACCACGGCGCAGAAGGGAGCGCTACTTGCACGTCAGCGTTGATCCACGGGTCACCTGGGCAGAGCTTTGGATTCGCTTTCATCGCCTAAAGAAGGAACAAGCAATGCTTAAGCTCGTCGACCCCAACGATCCGATAGCGGTTCGCAATTTGAACCACATAATTGACCTCCACGAGGTGATGATCAACCAAAGGAAGCCGGAAGAAGCCGTGGCGAAATACATGGACCCGGGATACATCCAGCACGACCCTCTGCTTGCCACAGGTGCGGCAGGCCTGGCGAAATTTTTCAACGACATCATCAAGGACCGCGCTCGCGCACGTTGGGTCGGCTTGCGGATAATTGCAGTGGACAACTATGTGTGGGTTCACTCAAACTTTCTTAATATTTTCAACGATGATCCTAACGATACCGGGATCGTTGGCGCAGACATTTTCAAGATGGACGCCGACGGCAAGGCGATCGAGCACTGGGAGGTCCTGCAGATTGTAGGCACTCCTGACAATGCCGCGCCCTGGCTTGCCCCGAATATCAAGGCTGCCAATACAAACGGAACAATCTGACTTTAGGTCGGCGACGGCCGCAGAACCTGCATTCCCGGCAGATCGGGTCGCGGCGTCAGCGACTCCAGCAACAGGCTATGGCGCCGGGCAAGATGTTCTGCCCCTCGCCAGCAATGAGCCCCCAACGGGCAAACCAATGCGCCTGTCTGCGCGCCAAAGGAACTATCCAATGACCATACCTGAGAGGCTGCTCTCGCCTGTTCAACTTGGCCCCTATACCTTGCGCAATCGCGCGGTGATGTCGCCGCTCACCCGCAGCCGTGCCGGCGATGGCGATGTGCCCACTGCGCTCGCGGTAGAGTACTACCGTCAGCGCGCGACGGCGGGTCTGATCATTACTGAAGGCTCGCAAATATCGACGCAGGGCAAAGGCTATTCCCGTACGCCCGGCATCTTTACCGATGCGCAGGTCGCCGGCTGGTCGGCAGTGACCGATGCCGTCCATGCCGAGGGTGGGCGCATCTTCCTGCAGCTCTGGCATGTCGGGCGCCTGTCGCACTCCACGTTCCAGGCGAATGGCGGACTGCCAGTCGCGCCTTCGGCGATCGCGCCTGTGGGCGAAATCTATACCCCCTCCGGACTCAAGCAACCCTATGAGACGCCTCATGCGTTGAGCGTGAAGGAGATCGAAGGCGTGGTGGCGGACTTTGCCCACGGCGCCGAGAACGCCAAGCGCGCGGGCTTCGACGGTGTCGAGATCCACGGCGCGAATGGCTACCTCATCGATCAGTTCCTTCGCGATGGCACCAACAAGCGCACCGACGCTTATGGCGGCTCGGTCGAGAACCGCATTCGCTTCCTCAAGGAAGTGGTCGAGGCCGTGATCGCCGTCTTCGGTGCGGATCGCGTTGGCGTGCGCCTGGCGCCGATCTTCCATCTGTTTTCGATGCGCGACAGCAATCCGACCGAGATCTTCGGCCACGCAGCCAAGGTGCTGAGCCGCTATGGCCTCGCCTATCTGCATGCCATGCAAATGGGTGAGGCCAACTTCGACTTATTGGCCTTCAAGCGGGCGTTCGGAGGCGTCTACATCGCCAATAGCGGCTACGACGCCGAACGGGCGGAGGCGGCGATCGAGGCCGGCGAGGCCGACCTGGTGGCGTTCGGGACGAAGTTCCTCGCCAACCCGGACCTGGTAGAGCGCTTCCGTCGCGGCGCTCCACTCAACACGCCGGACCCCACCACCTTCTATCAGGGCGAGGAGCGCGGTTACACCGACTATCCAGCGTTGACCGGCTGACCCTGACACCAGCCCAAAACAAAGGAGACCACGATGACCAGCTATGCGATCATTGGCGCCGGTGCCATCGGCGCCGCGCTTGCCGAACGCTTCCACGCCGCCGGGACTTCGGCCATGATAGCCAATAGCCGCGGTCCAGCCTCGCTCACCTCCATTGTCGACCGTTTCGGGGGATCGCTCAAAGCCGCTGAATTGAGTGAAGCCCTTTCAGCCGATGTCGTCATCCTGGCCGTTCCCTACGATGCGATACCCTCCGTCATTGGAGGCAGGTCCAACTGGGGCGGGCGTATCATCGTCGATGCCTCGAACGCCCTCGATCTTCCTGCGTACACGCCGCGTGATCTCGGGGGACGGATCTCTACGGATATTGTTTCCGAACTCGTGCCTGATGCCAAAGTCGTCAAGGCATTCAACAGTCTAAAAGCCACGGTGCTCGTAGCCGAACCGCACACGGCTGGCGGTCGCAGGGTTCTGTTTGTCTCGGGCAATCACCCTGAGGCAAATGATGAGGTAGCCGAGTTGATCTCGGCACTCGGTTTCGCGCCTATCGATCTCGGAACACTTGCCAGGGGTGCCTCTTTGCAACAATACGGCGGCCCCCTCGCCGCAATTTCTCTTCTTAAAGAATGATCTGCCGCACTCCTTTGCTCGGATTGGCTGCGGCACTTTGTACGACGTAATTCTCGGACGAGAAGTACGAGCACGGTCAGCGGTTGTGCCGCGGTGCCAGAGGCGACCAGGTCTCAGCTGGCGAATGCACACGTCGGATGCGGTTTGAGCCGCGTAGGGATAATTTCCATGCCAAACCAAGACAAAACACCTTCCTTCGACGTCATCATTGTTGGTGGTGGCTCTGCCGGAGCCGTGCTCGCCAATCGATTGAGCGCGGATCCATCGCGGCGCGTGCTGCTCATCGAAGCCGGCAAGGCCTACCCCCCGAATGCCTATCCCGATTCTGTGCGGCGCCAGGACCTTTTGGGCGGCGACTCGCAGCATGACTGGGGATTCGAAAGTGAGCCAGGTGTGCTCGGTCGGAAAATCCCTCTCAACCGCGGCAAAGTCCTTGGCGGGAGCTCCGCGATCAACGGTGGCGTGACGATGCGATTGCCGAGATTCGATTATGAGCGCTGGGCAAAGGAATACGATCTCGGTGAATTGAGCTGGGAATCCGCGCGACCCTTTTATCAGTCACTCGAGCGAACTTCAGGGGCAGGTGGCGAGGGTCATGACGGGCCCTTTCCAATACACCAGCTCGGCGACGAGGAAGTCTCCGATCAACATCGTGCCTTCATCGCGTCCGCCGTGGCGGCGGGTTATCAGCGCACGGCGGGCTTCACGACCGAGCAACCGCTTGGTGTCGGTGCCTATGTCATGAACACACGCATGGGCGTCCGGCTCAACACAGGCATGACGCTTCTGAACGATGGGGTTCGGGCGCGCCCCAATCTGACGATCCGCGACGAAACGCTTGTTGACGCCGTCATTGTGGAGGGAGGTCGTGCGACGCGGGTTCGGCTGGCCGGTGGAGAAGAGATCGCAGCCGGAGAAATCGTCCTGTCCGCCGGCACTTACGTCAGTCCGGCGATCCTCATGCGGTCTGGAATTGGACCGGCCGAAACGTTGCGCCGCCTCGACATTCCGGTCATCGCTGATCTACCGGTCGGTCGCCGTCTGCAGGATCATCCTGTTTTTCCAACGGTCTGGTCGATCCGCAAGGAATCGGTTGGGCTTGCCTATCCGCCCATTGGCGCCATGCTCTGGGAGCGGTCGCGCCATGCCACTGGCGACGAGGCCGACATCAACATCAGCACCGCACCACTCCCGGATGGCGGCCAATCCCCGACCGGCGCAATGTTCCTGCTCTTTGCCGCTCTCGTCCGTCCCCGCTCCGTGGGTTCGCTGACGATCGCAAGCCGCGATCCGCAAGCCGCACCGGTCATCGATCTTGGCTTTCTCAGGGATGCCGAAGACAAGGAACGCCTGGTCGATGGCGTCGAAATGATCCGGGAAATCACGAGCCACAAGCCCTTTGCCGACATCATCGGCGCGGAGATGATGCCGGGTGCAGCTACGAGCGATCGTGCGTCAATCAACGCTGCGTTGGCGGCCGGCGTCGTCACCTACCAGCATCCGACCTCGACGGTGCCAATGGGCGGCGCCCGGGATCCAAACGCTGTGGTCGACACCCAGGGGCGGGTTCGCGGCGTCAGCGGACTGCGTGTGGTCGACGCATCGCTATGGCCCGACGTGCCGTCAGTCGCGACAGCGTTCCCAACCATGATGCTTGCTGAAAGCATCGCCGCAAAAATGGCATAGAAAGCGCATGCCGAATTTTGCTCATGGGTTGGACCGAGTTGGGAAATATTGCGGTGGCCGCGCGGCAAGCTGGCAAGACCGTCGGCGGTAGAGCGATTTCCCGGCGTTCCACTCTGGGCGACACAGTGTGTCAAGCAACGAGCCTAGTACCTCGTTGATAGGTACAACACATTAGCTCCCATGAAAGCCAACGTAGATGTGACGACAAATTCTCTGGGCGCAACAGCAGCGCGCTCAGTCGAGGCTTTTGGCATCGCCTGTCGAGATCACCGGCGCCATTGCGCTGTTCGTGCCGGATCGCCGCACGACTGTGCTGAATTTGAACCCCTGCAAAAAAGGAGCAGGCAATGACCATTTCAAGCGCGGTGCCAGACTCGGCAGTGGAACAGCTGATCCTCCCACCTGTTCGCGATCTGGGTGATGGCTTCAAGGTTCGCCGTGCGCTGCCATCCGCCCTGCGTCGAACGGTTGGTCCCTTCATTTTCCTCGATCATTTCGGGCCAGTGGTGTTTCGAGCCGGGGCTGGTCCGAATGTCCGTCCCCATCCCCATATCGGGCTGTCGACGCTGACCTACCTGCTCGAAGGCGAGATGGTTCATCGCGACAGCGTCGGCAGCGTCGAGACGATCCGTCCCGGTGACGTGAACTGGATGACGGCGGGTAGCGGCATTGTCCATTCGGAGCGCTCGCCCGCGAAGCTCCAGGCTCAAGGTGGAACGATGTTCGGCCAGCAGATTTGGGTCGCCTTGCCCAAGGCGCTCGAAGAAATGCAGCCGGGCTTCTCCAATCACGCCGAAGGCACTCTGCCTGGGATCGAAGCCGACGGAGCCTCGCTCACCATCGTTGCGGGCAATGCGTTTGGAGAACGCTCGCCGGTTCCGGTCTATTCTGATTTGATGTATGTCGACGCCGTGCTCAAGCCCGGCGCGCAGTTGCAAGTGCCCGCCGAGCATATTGAGCGGGCGGTGTTTGTCGTATCGGGCGAGATTGAAGTTGCCGGCCAGACCGGAACCTTCGGCGAAGCGCAGTTTGTGGTCTTCAAGCCTGGCGCGGAGATCATTGTGACCTCACGAGGCGGAGCGCACCTGATGCTAGTGGGCGGCGAACCATTTCCTGAGCAACGCCACATCTACTGGAACTTCGTTTCAAGTTCCAAGGATCGGATCGAACAGGCCAAGGACGACTGGAGACAGGGCCGCTTCCCGGAGGTCGCCGGCGAGACGGAATTCATTCCACTTCCGCCAGACCCACCGCGGATTGGGCCTGCCGTCTGATGATTTTGCAAGGACACGTTATGGAAATCGGTATCGATAGTTTCGCAGCAATCCTCCCCGATCCGGCGACAGGAAAACTTCCTTCAGCAACCGATCGTATGGCCGATCTGCTAGAAGAGGTCGAGGTTGCCGATCGTGTTGGGCTCGACGTCTTCGGCATTGGCGAGCACCACCGTGCGGAATTCTTGGATTCCGTGCCTGCGGTGATTCTGGCTGCTGCGGCTGCCCGAACCAACACGATCCGGCTGACAAGCGCGGTCACGGTACTGAGTGCCGCCGACCCTGTGCGGGTGTTTCAGCAATTCGCGACGCTCGATCTGATCTCAAAAGGTCGTGCCGAAATTGTCGTTGGCCGTGGCTCATTCGTCGAGGCGTTTCCGTTGTTCGGCTTACAGACACGGGACTATGACGCACTTTTCGCGGAGAACCTCGATCTCTTCCTCAATCTGCGCGAGACGACCCACCCCACTTGGGAGGGGCGCTTCCGCGCACCGCTGACAGGCCAGGGCGTTTTTCCCCGGCCCCATCAGCAGCGCCTCCCGGTGTGGCTTGGCGCCGGCGGCACGCCGCAATCCTTCGTCCGCGCCGGCACGCTCGGCCTTCCCCTGATGGTCGCGATCATCGGCGGCAGCTTTGAGCGTTTCCGCCCGCTGTTCGATCTCTACCGCGAGAGCGGGCTGCGCGCCGGGCATGCGCCTGAGCAACTCACAGTCGGCGTCCATGCCATGGGCTTCGTCGGAGATACCACCGAAGAAGCCAAGGATGCCTTCTTCCCGGGCTGGGCACATCTGACGACGACGATTGGTCGCGAGCGCGGCTGGTCAGCGCCATCGCGCCAGCAATTCGAGGCGATGTGTGGACCAGAAGGCGCCTTTCTCATCGGCGACCCTGCGACCGTCGCCGACAAGATGCTCGATGCGAGTGATGCGCTTGGCGGCGTCGCACGCATCACTTTCCAAATGAGTACGGCATCCCTCGAAACGGCCGCGATGAAGCGCTCGATCGAACTGCTGGGAACTGAAGTCGCGCCAATCGTCCGGGCGGCGCAGTCAAAGTAGACTGCCGATAGAATTGGACGCGTAATTTGGTATAGAGAATAGACCCAATGCCGGTCTCGACGCCCCGCCTCCGATATGGGCACGTACCGGGCCAGGTTGTCCGTCAGGGCCCAAGCGCAGGCCGACCAGATCGCAGATCCGCACCGTGTAGACGCCTTTACGGATCGATCTGCTCGGCCGCGTCCAAACTTGTCTTTGCATCCGCGGTCCCGTCGTCTTTTCCTCCTGATCAGGCCTTGGTGGCCATGGCCGAAGGCGTTGATGACATTCTTCGACCGCGACGCCCGGTCGATCACCGGGATGCCGTCGGGGGATCAAAACGATGCCCCATCCAGCGTGTCACCTCACCCACGCCCAGTTTCCGGAACATCGGCCTGTTTGAGAAGAACATTGGCCCGGTGCGGCGAATTCGACTTTGCCGTCGATCCGCAGTCCGTCTTCCATCGGCGAGGCAACGAACTTGGCGGTCGGCGGAAATGGTCTGGATGCACAGGCCGGTAGCGACGCCCTTGACCATGATATGGCAGCCGCGCTCGCTCTCCAGCGCGGTCGCCGAGCTAGAGTGCAAAGCTCGCCAGGCGACCCGCATGTACTCCTAAACCCGCTGCCGGGTGTCCGGCAAATCCGGAACTTCTTTGTCTTGAAAGAGGTCAAGGACAACGTGCCTCTCCTTCTGAGCGTTAGGCAAGTTTAGGGGGCGGATTGGGCCCGCCCCCTTGGGTCAAGTATTCCGCGATCAGGCTTTGGCAAAGGCCAGGAGGTCGGGGTTGATCACCTCGGGATGGGTGGCGAAGAGCCCGTGCGACAGACCCGGATAGGTCTTCAGCGTGCCGTTCTGCAGCAGTTTGATCGCCTTGTGGGCCGAATTCGCGATCGGCACGATCTGATCGTCCTCGCCATGGATCAGCAGCACCGGGATGGTCAGAGCCTGCAGATCCCCGGTGAAATCGGTCTCTGAAAAGGCCTTGATGCAGTCGTAATGCGCCTTGGCGCTGCCCGCCATGCCCTGACGCCACCAATTCTGGATCAGCCCCTGGCTAACCTTGGCACCCTCGCGGTTAAAGCCGTAAAATGGCCCTGTGGGGACATCGAGGAAGAACTGCGCCCGGTTGGTCACCAGCGCCGCCCGGAACCCGTCGAACACCTCCAGCGGAATGCCATCGGGGTTGGCTGCGGATTTCACCATAACTGGCGGCACGGCGCCGATCAGCACGGCCTTGGCAATCCGGCCGGGCTCGGCACGGGCGGCATAGCGGGCAACCTCGCCGCCGCCGGTGGAATGGCCGATGTGGATGGCATCTTTCAGGTCCAGCGCCCGGGCCAGGTCGACCACGTCATTGGCATAGGTGTCCATCTCGTTGCCGGGGTCGGTCTGGTCCGACCTGCCATGGCCACGGCGGTCGTGGGCGATGACGCGGTAGCCGTGCGACAGGAAATACAGCATCTGGTTGTCCCAGTCGTCGCCCGACAGCGGCCAGCCGTGGTGAAAGACGATGGGCTGGGCGTCGCGCGGGCCCCAGTCCTTGTAGAAGATATTGGTGCCGTCCTGGGTCTTGATCGTGGCCATGGTGATCTCTCCTTGGGTTTGTGCGGAAGTCGTGCGGTTCATTATGATCGCGGCGGTGGCGGCTGCCCCCGTCAAGATCAGCGTTCGTCGGGTAAGTTCGAAATTCATTGCGGTACCTTTCGGTTCGGTATGGACAAGTTAGGCTTGAGGGAGCAGGAAAGGACGTGGCGGAAAGGACAATTACCAAGGCAAAACGGACAATTGCCCGAAAGGCGGAACAGGTGGCTGAAATCGGCCTGCTGATCTATCCGGACTGCCAGCTGGCCGCGATCTACGGGCTGACCGATCTGTTCCGCATTGCCGGCGAATGGGCGGGTGAGCCGCCACGCTTCATCCGCGTTTCGCATTGGCAGGCTGCGGATGACGGTGTTGTCTGCGTCTGGGACAGCCATCCCGGCACCGCGCACAGGCTAGGTCAGGCGATCGCCCCGCCCAGCATCATCCAGCCGGAACGCATGGCGCCTGCGCCTGCGGCGGCACGCTGGCTGCGCGACCAGCATGCGGCGGGGGCAACTTTGTGTTCAGTCTGCGCCGGGGCCTTCGTTCTGGCCGAAACCGGGCTCATTGATGGGCGCCGCGCAACCACCCATTGGGCCTTTGCCCGGCAACTGGCAAAACGCTTTCCCAAGGTGCATCTGGCCGAGGAGCACATGGTGCTGGACGAGGGCGACATCATGACCGCCGGCGGCATCCTCGCCTGGGCCGATCTGGGCTTGACCCTGGTCGGCCGCCTCCTAGGCCCGGCGACTATGCTGGCCACGGCGCGGTTCCTGCTGATCGCGCCGCCGCGCTCAAGCCAGCGCCCCTTTGCGCAATTCGTGCCCCGATTCGATCATTCGGATGAGGCGGTGCGCCAAAGCCAGCACCATATCCACGCCCATGCGGCAACCCTACAAGGGGTGGCCGATCTGGCCGCCGCCGCCGGAATGACCGGCCGCACGTATCTCCGCCGCTTCAGTGCCGCCACCGGCTTCTCGCCGGTCGAATATATGCAACAAGTCCGCATCGCCAAGGCGCGCGAGGCGCTGGAGCGGACGCTGACGCCGGTCGACCGCATCGCCTGGGATGTCGGCTATTCCGACCCGGCCGCGTTCCGCAAACTGTTCCAGAAGCTGACCGGCCTGCCACCCGCCGCTTATCGCCAGCAGTTCGGTATTGCGGCAGACTCTCAATAGTGCCGCGCACCGCTAGTTTCATGGACGGAACTTGGCTGCAGCGGCGTGCGTTGCCGAGCATACTTGGATATCTTTGGAGGACATCGCGAGCTTGGCCGTCACGCCCGGTCTGTATGCCCGGCTGCGCTTGTTTCCAGCACCCAGCGATCACCCACGAGTCCGGCAAGCTCGCTGCCGAGATTGGGACGAAGCAGGCCCCGGTCGCTAATCCAGTCCAATTCCGGCTTCCACCATCGTCTCGATCATCGGCCGCAGGAACAATCGGTTCGGCACCGGGCGCGTAATATCGTAGATCAGGATGCAAGCGCTCTTACGGCCCCGCGCCAGCTTGGAAATGGTTCCGAACCGACAGGCTCGTTAGAGCTGCCGCAATCGATTCAGCAGGATCGATGAGCTTGGGAAGTTGCCTTTTCCGGATCACCGTAGCTTTGGCGCAGTCAGGCAATACCACTGACAGGTGGTCGCGCCCGAAGGATATCGAAATCCCTTCGTTCATGGGGTCTTCTCCGCAGCCCGCCGGGTTCCATTGGCCACCTGTTCGGCGAGGGGCCAGTCACTCTTCTTGAGAGTCACGCACCAAAACGCGGCTCTTCGATGCCCCTAATGCCGAGACCCGTGATCGCGAACAGGCTACCGCGCAGGACGCCATCACCTGGGAAGCGTGGCAAAGGCGGTTTCGCCATTGAGGTCACATAGATGATGTCGAGATTTGGCCCACCGAACATGACACTTGTGATCTTCTTGACCGGCATGTCGATGATGCGGTCGACGCTGCCGTCCGGCGCATAGCGCACCAGCCTACCGTCATAGACCAGTGCATTCCACAGAAGGCCTTCCGCATCGACGGTCGAGCCGTCGGCCGCACCGCCACGGCTGGTGTCGACGTGCGCGAAGGTGCGCCTGTTGGTGGCAGCGCCGGTGGCAATATCATAGTCATAAGCCCAGATCTCGCCGGTCCAGGTGTCGGCAAAATAGAAGGTGCGGTCGTCGGGGCTCCAGCACGGTCCGTTGGAAACGATGATGCCGGTCTCGACCCTGGTGACCTTGAAATCCGGATCCAGCCGATAAAGAGCGCCGAAGGGTCCCGCCTCCTGGCTGTCCATAGTGCCGGCGAAGAAGCGCCCTTGGCGATCCACCTTGCCGTCGTTGATCCAGTTGGTCGCACGGTCCGGCTCTATCTCCGCGATGAGCGGACAATCGCCCGTGGCGAAATCCAGTGCATGGAAGCCCTTCGCGAGCGAACAGATGGCGCCGCCGCCATCCTTACGGATGGCGATGGAACCGACTCTCGACGGCACGTCCCACGCTCGTATTTCGCCGCCTTGAGCGGTTGCGCGGAACACCCTCATGCCCGCGGCGTCGATCCAGTAGAGCCGCTGCTGCTCGACGTCCCAGAGCGGGCCTTCGCCCAATGTGGTCTTCACGTCGACGACGACATCGATCTTCATTGTCATTCTCCCTTAACCTCTGAAGCGCGGCTCCTCGATGCCGCGCACGCCCAGACCGTGAACCGCGAAGACAAATCCTGCCTCACGTTCGCTGTGGTATTGAAACTGATAGGGCCGCGCCATCGAGGTAACGTAGGCAATGTCAAGGTTCGGTCCACCGAAGGTCAGGCTGGTGGTGGAATTCACCGGTAGGCCGACGATACGGTCGACGACCCCGTTTGGATCGAAGCGGATCAGCCGGCCGGAGTACACCTCGCAGCACCAGAGATAGCCTTCGGCGTCGACCGTCGCGCCGTCTGGCAGGCCACGCTGTGTCTCGAAACTGGTGAAGGTGCGCCGCGACCGCACGTTGCCGGTCGCTGTATCGTAGTCGTAAGCCCAGATTACCTTTTGGCCGGTGTCGGCGAAGTAAAGCGTTTTTCCGTCGGGGCTCCAGCACGGGCCGTTGGAGCAGATGATGCCACAATCGAGCGTGTGCAAGGAGAGGTCCGGATCGAGCCGGAACAGCTTCCCTACCGGCTCGGCCTCGCCGAAATCCATCGAGCCGGCGACGAAGCGTCCCTGCCGGTCGACCTTGCCGTCGTTCATGCGAGGCCGCAGTTCGCCGGCCTGCGTCTCGTGGATGCGCTTCGCCTCGCCGCTCTCGAAATCGAAGCTGTAGAAACCGTCGCGCAGCGACAGGATCGCGCCGCCGTTTTCGCGCAAAGCCATAGAGCCGATCGGTTCGGGGACGGTCCAGCTCTTGCGCTCGCCGCCTTCGGCATTGGCCGAATAGATCGCCGGGCCGTAGGAATCGATCCAGTAAAGCCGCTGCTCCCTGACGTCCCAGAGCGGCCCCTCACCGAGCTGGTCGGGTTTGTCGCTGAAGATTTCGATGCGCAGCATGACGGTTCCTCCCTGACCGTTGCTCTAGAACGCAACCTTGTCGGCGCCCTTCAACTCGAGGATCTCGCGTGCGTCGTCAGGTGTCGCCACCTCAAGCCCCAGTCCCTCGATGATCTTGCGGGCAAGCACGACCTGCTCGGCGTTGGATTTCGCCAGCTTGCCCTTGCCGGCCCACAGACTGTCTTCAAGACCGACCCGGATGTTGCCGCCAAGGGCGGCCGACTGCGCGGCGATGCGCAACTGGCTGGCGCCAGCGCCGAGCACCGACCAGCGGAACTGGTCGCCGAACAGCCGATCGGCGGTGCGCTTCATATGGGCGACGTCTTCGGGATGCGTACCGATGCCGCCGAGCAGCCCGAAGACCGACTGCACGAAGAACGGCGGCTTCACCAAACCGCGGTCGGCGAAGTGAGCGAGATTGTAGAGGTGGGCGATGTCGTAGCACTCGAATTCGAAGCGCGTGCCATTGTCGTAGCAAGTCGCCAGAATGTATTCGATATCCTTGAAAGAGTTGCGGAAGACGAGGTCGCGCGTCGCTTCCAGATGCGGCTTTTCCCAGTCGAACTTGAAGGTCTCGTATTTTTCGGCGAGATGATAGAGACCGAAATTGATCGAACCGATGTTAAGGGAAGCCACTTCCGGTTTGAAGAGGGCAGCCGGTCGCACGCGCTCCTCAACCTTCATAAACGGGCTGCCCCCGGTGGTGATGTTGATGGCGGCATTGGTGGCTTGCTTGATGCGCGGCAGAAAGCGGGCAAAGGCCTCCGGCGTCTGGTCCGGCTTTCCCGTCTCCGGGTCACGCGCATGCAGATGCAGGATCGCGGCCCCGGCTTCAGCCGCTGCGATCGCCTCCGAGGCGATCTGGTCGGGCGTGATCGGTAGATAGGGCGACATGGTCGGGGTATGGATTGCGCCGGTAATGGCACAGGTGATGATCACCTTTCCCCTGTTGGTCGCGCCGCTCGATTTGCGTGTCGTTTCACTCATTTGCCAAATTCCTCGTCAGACTTTCTTTTATGGGCGGCCAGCGCCATCAACCTGCGATCGCGCCAAACCTGGCGGCCGGCGAGGTCTTTTTGCTGCAGGCGCTTGCGGCGGTCGGCTTCCACGGTTTCCATAACTTCGCCCGCCCAGTCGACTCGGCGCAGCATCTGCGGGAAGATGTTCGAATAGATCGTCTGGTAGCGGTCGACGTAATCTCGTACGCCGCCGGGCGCATTGAGATCGATCGTCTCGAAAGGACCCATGAACGACCAGCGCAGCGCCAGCCCGTCTCGGATGCCGATATCGACATCTTCGACGCTGGCATAGCCGTCAGCGACAAGCCGGAAAGCTTCCTCTAGCAGCGCGCCCTGCAAGCGGTTCATAATGAAGCCGTCGAGTTCACGCTTCATGATCAACGGCGCATGACCGGCCGAAATAAGGAACAGCCGCGTTCTTTCCACTGCATCGGCAGAGGTCCACGGGGCTGGTACAATTTCCGCCGCCGGAATGAGGTATGGCGGATTGATCGGATGCACCACCAGGCAGCGGTGACGCCCCTTCAGATGATCGGTAAATTTTGAAGGCAGCAACGCTGAGGTGGAACTTGCGATAACTGCTTGCGGGCCGGCAAGCGCATCTATTTGGGCGAAAACCTCTCGCTTGATACCGAGGTTTTCCGGTGTGTTTTCCTGGATGTGAGTGGCGCCGCTTAAGGCCTCGCCAAGATCCGATGAAATCGAAAACCGTGCTAGGATGTCGCCCGGCGACTGGCCACGCAGCAAGTCATTGGCGGCAAGATCGTCCAACACTCCGGCGATATAGGATCGCGCCGCCTCAGCCGCCTCCGGCGACTGATCCCACATTTTGACCTGATGTCCAGCCCGAGCAAAGCTGATTGCCCAACCACGCCCGATAAAGCCGCTGCCGATGATTGTGGTTATTTCCATGAACCTTGACTCACAGAGTTTCAACATTGCCGTCGACACCCAGCGATTGGCCAGAAATGTTGATGCCGGCGTCGGAAAGCAGGAACGCCACCATGGCGGCAACGTCGTAGGGGCTGGTCATGCGGCGCAGCGAAATGTTTTGCAGGTAGCGATCCGTCATCTCCTCATGGCTGACACCGACCTGCTTGGCGCGCGCCGCGATGACGCCTTCTATACGCGGTCCTTCGATGATGCCGGGCAGGATGGCGTTGACCCTGATGCCGTGCGGCCCTAGCTCCTTGGCGAGGCTCTGGGTAAAACCAATGACGCCGAACTTGGCCGCCGAATAGGGCGTGCGGAACGCGTAGCCGTGGCGCCCCGCCGCTGACGACATCGAGACGATCGAGCCGCCACCCGCAGCCTTGATCAGCGGCACGGCCCGCCGGGCGCACAGGAACTGGCCGGTCAGGCAAATGTCGATGCAGCGCCGCCAGTCAGCCGGGTCGATCTCATCGACGCCGCCAGTCGGCCCGGCAATGCCGGCATTGTTGATTAGCGCGTCGAGCCCGCCGAGTTCTTTCTCGACCGCTTCGAACAGGCGGTCGACCTCATCGTCGCGCGAAACGTCGGCCTTGACTGCCGCCACCAGGTCGATCTTGCCGGGCGCGGCGGCCAGCGCCTCGTCGGAAACGTCGCAGACGACGATGCGCGCGCCGAGCCGCGACAGCGTCTCGGCTATGGCAAAACCAATGCCGCCGGCGCCCGCCGTCACCAGCACGCGCTGGCCTTTCAGCCCGCCCAGAAATTCGTCCGCCGATGCCGGTGCGCTTGCGCTCATGGTCCTGTCCTTGTCATTGCAGCCGCCGTTCGCGCAGCGCCATGACGGCGCCGAGAACGACCAGCCCGTAAAGAATTGCCCTTGTGGCGTAGGGAAGCGTGGTGCCGGCCAGCAGCATCTGCAGCGCCGTCAGCAACAGCACCCCGCCAAGCATGCCGAGATAGTGGCCGCGTCCGCCGGTGATCAGCGCACCGCCGACCACCACCACAGCGATCGATGGCAACAGATAGTCGTCGCCCATGCCGAGGCTCGCCTGGCCCGAAAAGCCGGTCAACATGATGCCGACCACGGCCGCGCAGACGGCCGACAGCATGTAGACCAGGATCAGCGTGCGCTCGACCGCGATGCCGGACAGCCGCGCGGCGCGCAGGCCGTTGCCGATGCCGTAGACTCGGCGGCCGAAAGCGGTGCGGCCGAGCAGCGTCACCGAGACGGCCACGAAGACGACCATGAAGAATATGACGGGTGTGAAGCCAAGCAATTTGCCGGTCATGAACCAGCGCAGCATCGGTGAGGAAAAGCCGGCCGGTGTTCCCTGCGAATAGAGCAGCGCAAAACCTTGGAGGATGCCATTGGTGGCGAGGGTCATGACGATCGGCGAGATGCCGAGATAGACAATGCCGACGCCGTTGGCGAAGCCGATGGCGCAGGCTATCAGCAGTACGACCGGCATCGCATAGACCAGCGCGGCGTCCGAGCCGTTGACCATGCCGGTCAGGATGATGCCGGATATGCCGATCGTCCACGGCACGGACAGGTCGAGACCGCCGGTCAGGATCACCGTGCCCTGCCCCAGCGCCAGCACAGCCAGGAACGACGACAGCACCAGCAGCGAGTTCCAATAGCCGGGATTGAGAATGGCGCGTCCGAGCCAGATTTGCGTGACCACAACGACGATCAGCAAGCAGACATAAGCGGGCAGCGCGAAACGCAGGATTTCGGCATTGCGGATGTGAAAAGCCGGGCGGGGAGCTGCGTCACGGGCGCCGATCGGCCCGGCGATCCGCAACCGCCGGTCGACGCTATCGAGTTGCGATGGCAGCATGCCGGCCCGCCACGCGGCGAGCCGGGCGCGCGCCGCGCGGAACTGTATTGCCAGTACGGAGCCATGCGAGATCGCGCCAGCGAGAACGGCAAGGATCAGGATCGTGCCTTCTGCGATGGTCGCATAGTAGGCCGAGACGTTGAGAACAAGAAGGATGTTGACGACCATCATCAGGATGAAGGCGCCGAACGCCGTTCCTACAGGGCCACCTTGCCCACCGCCGAGCCGCGTGCCACCGACGACCACGGCCGCGAACATGGAGAGCAGTAGAGGATTGCCGACCAGCGGGTCGCCACTGCCAGTCTGGGCGCTGATGAACACGCCGGCAAGGCCATAGCAGCCGCCGGCAATGACATAGACCATGAAGCGCACGAGAACGACACGAACGCCTACTGAAGTAGCGACATCCGGGTCGCTGCCAACAGCATAAAGAGCCGTACCGAAACGCGTTCCCTTAAGCCAAAGCCAAGCCAGGAGCACCACTGCGATCACCACCAGCGGCATCGGCAGAAAGCCGGTAATCGCATCGCCGAGATAGAAGGCGCCGAGGTCGGGTCCGACGATCCCGCCGGGTTTGTCCATGACCAGCAAGGTGACGCCCTGCAGAATGAACATGGTCGACAGCGTCACCACGATCGGCTGCATGCGCAGCACTGCGATGAAGAAGCCGTTGAAGGCGCCAACGCCCATGCCAATGGCGATGCCGACCGCAGTCCACAGTACAACGCTGGCGGTCGGCGCCATCGGATCCATGCTGGACGCCAGCACGACATTGACCAGCGAAATGACGGCACCGGCCGACAGGTCGAAGCCGCCTGACAGGACGACGATCGTTTGGCCGATGGCGGCGATCGCCGAGGCGGCTCCGCCGCTCGACAGGAACGAGATGTCGAAATAGGTGAGCGGGCCAGCGCTGATGAAATCGACGATGAATAGAAGCACTGCAAACACCGCGACCGCGATCAGCGCACCGCGATTTCGCGTCACCCAACGGCCGACGCCAATGCCGCGCGATGCGGAAGCGGTCAAAGCGCTCATGCCGCCACGTCCTCGACTTGGCCATGCCCAAGCGCGGGCCGCATGATGGCCGGTTCGGTGATCTCATCCCCCTCAAGTTCGGCGGCAACGCGGCCCTCGTAAAGCACGAGCACTCGGTCGCATTGATGAACAAGTTCCGGGATTTCGGTCGAGTGCAGCAGGATCGAGCCGCCTGCGGCGACGTAGTTGCGCATCATCACGTAGAGCTCGTGCTTGGTGCCGACGTCGATCCCCCGGGTCGGGTCGAAGAGAAGCAGAATGCGGCTTTCGGCGACCAGCCATTTGGCGATGGCGATCTTCTGCTGATTGCCGCCCGAGAAGGCGCCCGCACGCGTCCATAGCGCTCGACCGTCAACCTCGACGGTCGAGAAGGCGGAATGGACCGCCGCCGTCTCCGTCCGGCCGTCGATCAGGCCCATTTTCGTGAACCGCGACACGACTGGTAACGAAGCGTTCTGCCGCCCACTCAGTTTCAGGAACAGACCTTCCGATTTGCGGTCTTCCGGCACAAGGCCGATCGCCATGTTCGGCCTTAGTGCGTCAGCTGGCGAGCCGAGCCATACCTTGCGGCCGTCCACCAGCACCCCACCGCGCTCGATCTCGGCCATGCCGAAGCAGGCAAGAAACAGATCCTGCTGCCCCATGCCCTGGAGCCCGGCGATACCCAGAATCTCGCCCTGGCGCAGATCGAAGCCAACACCGTCAAGCTTGTGCCCGACCTTCAGGTCTCTGGCGCCAAGCACCGGGGCGCCGAACGCCTGTTCAGAGGCAGGCTTCGGCGGAAACGTTTGTTCTATGGTGCGGCCGATGATCTTTTCGATGACGTCCGCATCCGAAATCTCGCCCGTTGGTACCGTCACGATATGGCGGCCGTTGCGCAGGATAGTCAGCGTATCGCAAAAAGCGCGAACCTCGCGCATGCGGTGGGTTATGAAAACAATCGTCGTGCCCGCCTTCGTGAGCCTCTTGATAATATCGCCGAGCCAGTCGACGTCACGGCCCGCAAGCGTCGACGTTGGCTCATCGAGCAACAGGATGCGTGGCTTGCGGTAGACGGCGCGGGCGATCTCTATCTTCTGTCTTTCTGATAGCTCGAGGCTCGCCACCTCCGCATCGAGATCCACCGAAAAACCCAATTCCTCTATGTGCTGCTGCACACTCCTGCGTGCTGCGGCGCGCCGGACGAGCCCGCTTGCACCCGTTGGGGCATAAGGCAGCAGCATGTTGTCGAGCACGGTTAGGTCCCGGACCAGCGTCATTTCCTGAAACGCTGTCTGTACGCCAAGCGCATGGGCAGCGCGCGGCGAACTGAGCGCGGCGTCCTCGCCAAAGATGCGGAAGCGGCCTTCGCTGGGGTGCATGAGTCCGGACAGCAATTTGACCAGCGTTGACTTGCCGGCGCCGTTCTCCCCAAGCAGGGCATGAACGCTACCTGGTGCGATATCGAATGAAACGCCGTCGAGCGCGACCGTCGGGCCGAACGCCTTGCGGACGCCGTCGACTGAAACTGCCGGAACCTGCGGGTTGGACATCATCAATACCGATTGTTGCAAGTGATGGCACGGCGCACGGATCAAACATCCGTGCGCCGCAACGAACAAGCCTTGGGAGGGCTCAGTTCTCTGGCTGACCCACGAGAGCGGCGGCGAGGCCGACCTCAGGCGTCTGGTCCGAAAAGATCGAAGCGAACCAGCCGGGATTGGAGACCAGCGACGGCTTGAAGGCGTTGCAGCCGGCCTTCATCTCCGCCCAGGTGCCTTCGTCACACAGCTTGATCGTCTCATTGGTGACGAGCGGCAGCGGCAGGATCGTAAGCTTCGGAACGTCCTTGCCTTCAAGCGCCTGCACGGCGAGCTTCAGCGCCAGCGCCCCGGAATAGGGCGGCGAGGCATAGGAAATGCGTTGTGCACCCACCGGTGCATAGGGAGGCGCCGCACCCTCGACTTCGGTGCCCTCCGGCAGCATCTGGATACGGCCGCCATTGGAGCCCTCGCCGGCGCAAGGCAGGAGTTCGCTGGTCTTCTTGCCGGCTTCGAGCTGCATCGAGTTGGCGGTAAAGCAGCCGACCTGCATCCACAACCCGTTGATGTTGTCCCAACTTTGGGTCGCGAGAATTTTCGACAACTCGGTGCGGGCGACCGCCTGGCTCCACATGCCGACGGCCTCGCCGACGATCTTGATGTCGGGATACTTGGCGAAGACTTCCTTGGCGGCCTTTGTACGTTGGTCGTCGACGGATGTTCCCGGAACACCGGTGATGGCGATGATGTTGCCCTTGCCGTTGAGCTTTTTCACCAGCCATTCGGCGGTCACCCTGCCCGCCTCCAACTGGTCGATGTGTACGTTGTAGGCACAAGGCTCGGTGATCTCGGCGTCGTATGCAAACACCTTGACGCCCTTGTCACAGGCATTCTTCACCACCTGGTTGAGCGCGGTCGGCGAGATCGGGTATACCACGATCGCATTGGCGCCGCTTTGCACCATTGCGTTGATCTGCTGAATTTGGCGTTGCGCGTTGGGACCCGCGACCTGGACCTGCAGATCGACCTTGTCGGCCAGGCTCTTGTGCGCAGCCATGGCCTTGACCATGTTGGCCGCCTCCGCCTGCCAGTCATTGCCGATATAGCTCATGCTCAAATAAATTTTGTATTTCTCGGCCGCCTGCGCCGTCGTTCCACATCCGAGCGCAATAGCACCCAGTCCCGCCAGCAGCGCGAGCCGCCGGATTTTTGATCCGATTTCCATCTCGTTCACTCCTCCCTACTTTGCGCGCAGATCAGAGAAGCATGGTCAAACACCACGCTTGTCATCCGGCGAAATAGACCCTATCATCATTTGATCAAAGATCAACGATGAAAACAGAAATCGAACTTTTCAGCTCGCTTGACGCACACGGAGGAAGGCGGCATTGCCGTTTCTGGAAAGCCGCCAGAAAGGAAAGTGAGCTCAATGGTCGACGGTGCTTATAAGAGAGAGGGCGTCGAGATCGTTCCGCTCTCAAAGGAAACTCTCCAGGACCAGGTTTTTCGACACGTCACGGAGCTCATTCTGGACGGGAGCATAGTGCCTGGGGAAACGGTTACGGTTCAAAGCCTTGCCGATGCGTTCGGCGTCAGCCCGATGCCGGTCCGCGAAGCGCTGCGCCGGCTGAGTTCAGCCAACGCTCTGACCGTGATCTCAGGCCGTTCGATCGGCATCCCGGCTCTTAGCCGCAAGCAACTGACGGACTTGCGCAATGTCCGCTTTGAAGTGGAGGGAATCGCCGCATCCTGGGCTGCGCAGAAGCGCAGCGATACCGAGATTCCGGAGTTCTCGCGCCATCTGGCCGCCCTTGAGGAGGCGAATGGCGCAGGCGACGTAAAGGCTTATCTCCGGGCGAACTATACCTTTCACTTCGCGATCTACCGGGCGGCAAGGTCAGAAATTCTTCTGAAGATAATAAAAGACCTGTGGCTGCAGGTCAGTCCATATTTCAACATGCTGCACGGTTCCTACACGACGGCCAACACCTATCATCAGGACATGTTCGCGGCTTTGCGGGACAAGAACGCAGAAGCCATGAGAATTGCCGTGTGTGCCGACATTGATGCGGCCTATCAGGTTCTAATGCAGCGATTGGTTGAGTAGATGCTCACTTTGCGGCAGGTGCGTTTCCAGCAGTACCGATCGGCTTCCGGAACATTCCCGAGCACGAGAATCGGAATGGCGCAGGTCGACGAAAATCAGAGCGCGTTTCTGCAGACCGGTTCATGAAGAATAGGGGAGAAATATGGACACATTGTCATATAGCAGAGTGCCTTCGACTGCGCGCAATGGCGTGAAGCCTGCTGTCCATCCCCTTTCCACATACCGGTGGATAACTACTCACGACCTTCGTTTCGCAGATGTCGACGCAAATGGTCACGTGAACAACGGAGCTTACAATTCAATTATCGAATCCAACCGAAGTTTACTCCTGAACACCAATGACATTCGGGAATGCGGGCCATATAAATTTTTGTTGGCGCACTTTGAAATTCACTACTTGGCCGAACTTACGTGGCCAAATCTTGTTCATGCGGGGCTCGGAATCGCGCGCGTAGGAGTGAGCTCAATTCGCTTCAGACAAGCGCTTTTCGCGCAAATCCAATGCGTCGCCATCGCCGACCTAACCATCGTTGCCGGGGACACCGAAACTCGGAAACCGCGCGGCATCTCGGATGATCTGCGAGCGGTACTCGCCCAATGGGTCATGCCCCTCGCGGCGAAATCAGAGATGAGGCGCGACAATTGAAAGATTGCCGCATCGTCCCAGATCGAAAGCCGGTCGACCGGCTGGCCGAACATTCCACCCGGGCTTGACGCCCAGGCCGGGCCTTTGCGATGCCTTTGCTATGACGATCAGGTTGGCGATATCGAAATGGCCATCGATCTATTGGTGTATGATCCAAGCTCGTTGAAAGACCGGGAAGATCTTCTCGCACCATCTGCGGGAGAATCTCGCTGCCGCGGACTTGCGATCGTCAACAGACGATCTCGCCGACCTTGACCTGATCGCCGGGCGCTCAGAATAGCGCGGACGGGCCAACCAAGGGTTTCGTCGTACCAAAATGGTGCAAGCTTCGTCGGGTGGCCGATCTGACGCACGACTAATCTTAACGCTCGCCGCTATCCGGTGTCGCCAGGTATTGCTGCAAACAGCTGACGAACCTTCCTTGTTTTGAAAGCGTCGGAGACGAAATCGATGAACGCCCGCGTCTTCGCCGGCAACAGCTTCTGCCCTGCAAAATATAGTGACATCGGCCCCACCTCGACCTTCCATTCAGGCAGCAGCCGCACAAGCGCACCGCTCTCGAGATGCGGCTTCGCAAGCGGCACTGCGACCAGTCCAATGCCGATGCCCATGACGACGGCGGAGCAGAGCGCATCGGGATCATTGGCAATCATGACCGGGGTTTCCCCGGCGGCCATTTCCGTCATGCCTTGCCGCATCATCCAGATCCGCACGCGATTGTTAAGCGGGGAGCGCATCGTCACGCAGGGCCATTGCGCCAACTCGGTGGGGTCCGACGGCAGAGTCCGGCCGCGCAACAGGTCGGGTGCGCCGACAGCGATCAGGGTGATTCGGGTCAGTTCGCGCGAGACCATTCCGTCTGGCATGTCGAACCCTGCCCCGATCGCCACGTCGAAACCGCCCGCGATCAGGTCTAGCGGGCGATTGTCGAAGGTCCAGTCGAGTACCACCGCTGGATAGCGCTCGCGAAACGCCGGCATCAGCGGCAGCAGGTATGTGACGCCGAACCCCACCGGCGCAGTGAGTTTGAGCGTCCCTGCCGGTTGACCAGCGTTGCGCGTGACGTCCGCGATCGCCGTCTGGATGTCGTCGAGACCAGCGCGCAACGAAAGAAGAAAACGATCGCCGGTCTCCGTCGTGGTCAGCCCGCGCGTGGTGCGCTGGAACAGTCGCACGCCGAGATTGCGTTCAAGCTGCGCCACATTACGGCTGACTGCCGCGGGCGTGAGCCCCAGCCGACGGGCGGCGAGCGAGAAGCTGCCTGCTTCTGCACTGCGCACGAAGGACTCCAGATTGGCGAGTGTTTCCATAGACCGATCATAACGTATGCTTGAAACTGATTCAACTCGGAGCTGACTAACGCTAGAAACCGTGCCGGCCTAATTCTCTGCTATCGCAATCATCCAACGTCGGAATGGACCAATAAAATGAACATCGGAATCATCGGCGCAGGCGCCATCGGTACCGCCATTGCACGCAAGCTGGCGAATGCCGGATTCAAGGCGTCCATCGCCAACAGCCGCGGACCGGAGACGCTCCAGGACCTCGTCGAGGAACTCGGCCCGAACATCACCGCGACAACGGCGGCGCAAGCCGCCGCAGCTGATATCGTCTTCCTCGCGGTGAACTGGGATAGGCTGGAAGACGCGCTGGCAAACCTCGGCCCCTGGAACGGTCGCATCCTGATCGACGCCAACAACGCGGTCGAAGTGCCTTCCTACCAGCCCGTCGATTTGGGTGGCCGCGCATCGACGCAGGCGGTGGCGACATGGGCGCCCGGCGCGCGCGTCGTGAAGGCGTTCAATCATCTGGTCGCCAATGCGCTCGAGGCGGATCCGAAGACCGATGGAGGTCGGCGGGTACACTTTATCGCCGGCGAAGATGCGGATGCCAAGAAGACGGTCGCCGATCTGGCCGGCAAGCTCGGCTACGCGACGATCGACCTCGGCGGCATCGAGCAAAGCCGCCTCGTCCAGTTCCCGGGCGGGCCGCTCTCGATCATCAATTTCGTTCACCTCGACTGATATGAGCCGGTGGCGGCATTCAAGAGACGACGACAATTGTGAACCAGACGCTCGTTGCTTGGATGAGCTTGAGCGACTTGACCATCTTCACCGACGCGGCCTTGTAGGGCTTGTCAGCACGGTCAGAGACTCGACCCAACCGGTCGGCCGCCGCCTGTAGGCGGCAGCAGTCAACAGTGAGTGCCCGGCCATCTAGTACAATTATTTCACTGGGCTAGGCCGCCTCGACTTCACGGAAATTTCGCCAAAGCCGGTTCACCGCCGGGAAAAGGTCGTTCACGGCCTCCAGCTGGGCGATACGTATTTGTACGGCCTCCTCGCTGATCACGTCGAGCGGCATGCCCATCTGGCCGAGCCACAACGCCGAGAACTGCCAATCGGAACATTTACCACCCGAGAGCCACTCAGCGATCTTGTCCGGACGATAATATATGCGGTTGCCATACCCCCGCCGCATCGGTTCGGTTGCGGGTCCCACCTCTCTTAGGCGCCAGTTCGCGAGACTCTGTACGCTGGCGCCCAGGAACCGTGCTGCAAGGCGCGATGGTATCGGCCGCCACGGAGGTAGGCTTGTCGTCGTGGCCATCGTGTAAAAGTGCTCAATGTCGACGTGCTTGGCGATACCCTTGGGTGTCCAACTGTCCAACTGTCCAACCTCTTTTTCTTCAAAGTGATGGTTGGTAGAGATATAAGTCTGCATGGTCCTTTGCTCCGCGCACCTGGTCAGTTGGCCAGCTGGACAGCGGCCGCGATGGCAGGCATCAGGCCCGATGACAGGACATCCGCATCTCTACCCGTCAGGGCAACCCGGACGTCATCGTTCGAAGCGTCCATCCACTTTTCGACTTCCTGCCACGCCCAGATATAGCCACGCGGCGACCGTCCGAGGCGCGGAACGGACGTCTTCGTGCTCCGCTTGCAATCGCCGAGCCTCTTGAGGATTGGGGTGATCTGCTGCACCGTGATCGTCTTCCTCATTCGCGCTTCAACCGCCTCGGCCACGTCCTCGGCCAGGTACACGGGACGATTGAACGGCGCAGAGCCAGTTTCTCGAAGGTCAACGATAACCTGTTCCAGCACGGGCGCGCTGGCCCGGATCAACTCTTCCTTCGCACCGGTTCGCGGCGGCTCAGCATTGGCGTCGAAGTCGGAGAGGTCGAAGTTCAGAAGGTAGTGTTTAAAGGCGGCGACGGTCTCGTCCGAGTGGCCTACCTTCCTGAGATGGCGGTAGTAGGCGTCTTCCCGCTTCGGTGCCTCCACCTTGCACACGAAGAGCCTGCGGTCGTCATGCTCGATGGCCATCGGCTTATCGCTGTTGGTCATGATGATGATGCCGCGAGGCGTCCTCACGTTGAACGCATCAACCCCCTTGCGCTCGACCGACTGAGTCTCCTCGGTGGCCCATCTCTTTAGTCGGTTGTAGGCGGTCTTGAGCTCATCGATCTGCAATTCGTCGAGAGCCAACAGACGAACGTTTCCCAACTCCGCCTGCCAACGCTCCCCGAGAATGCCGCCGTACACCTCGCGGACATCGTTCTCATGAAACATGCGCTTGATGGCGCGCACCAGGATGTTCTTGCCGACGCCTTGCTTGGATTGGAGCAGGATCGCCGATTTGATCTTGTCGGCCGGCCGCTGAACGAGGTGAGCAAGGTATTGAAGCAGCCAACGCCTCTCACCGTCACCCGGTAGAAGATAGCGCAGATGGTCAAGCCAAAGAGAAGCGTCTCCTTCCGCGGCAACCACCCCTCCATCCTTCCACGTGTTCAACTTGCGGATGCCGTTCTCCTCCACGATGAGCTCTTCATTTCCAACAAGGAAGTCATGCTCGTCGGCAAGGCAAGACACCCGCGAATTCCGGAAAGCGATGCTTGCCGTTCGGTTCTTCTGGATGTCCCGCGTGTAGGAGCGATCGAAATCTTCCCTCGTCTTGTCTCGCCCGTTCAAGACGTCGAAGAACAAACCCGATTTAGTGTCGAGCACGTACTTCCCCTGCAGCGGCGCAAGTCCGGGATCGGTCTTTGCCAGTGCGACGGGTGTTCGAATGACCCTTCCTTCCCGGAAGAGGCAGCCCTCACACTCGGAGTTTGTTTTGGCGATCGTCTCGCAGAGCTTCGGGCGATACTTGCTGGCGTGATCCAGCTTGTCCTCCGCCTGCTGATACGAGTAGCGGTCATCACGGGAGGACATCAGGTGGAAATACCGCCGCCCTTGCGGGATGTGCGCCAGAATGTCCGCAGCGTCCTTCCACTGCGGCTCCGTCAGGCGCCCGCTGCTCTCATCGCATGAACGAAGGAAACTGCAGGCCGTGATCATGGCCAGGGCGCCGGCAGCATCCTTTCCTCCATCTTCGTCGCCCGACCTCATTTCGTCTCGGAGCGCGTCCGCCACGGTATGCTGGCCAGAGCTGGGCGAACTGTTGGAACTTGGGGCCATTCGGGTCGCGACGACGGCTTCCAGTTGTTCGAGCGTCCATGTCCGGCCACTTGCCCCGTACATGATGTGGACAGGCTTGGCCGGTTTTGTCTTCGGGTTGAACGTTCCCGGCACCCGGAGGACACGTGCGAGCTCCGCGATCCTGTCCAGCTTGAGCCCGTGTCGCTCCCAGACCAGCCCAGCCTGTTCGTTCCAGGCGGACCAGAGCCGCTCAACACGGCTCCGATCTTCCTGCGTCTTCAAGAGCAAGGGTTGCTCGAACTGCCATATCGGGTAGAGCCCTCCACCTGAATGGATGGTCAAGGTGGGCTCAGGCAAGCCCGCTTCCTCCAGCAGCTTGAACGCTTGTTTTTCGTTCTCCGGCAGGTTCTTGGCTGAGTGCACCCCAGTGGCAAGATCAATGTCGAGCGCCAGGAAGGCGACGGCGCAGGCGGTGTCCTGTCGTCGCGTCTGGTTCTCGACGGCGTTGTGATCGTGAAGCGCTACCGCGAGGTATCGATGAATGCCTTCGGGCTGTGCTGCCAAAAAGTCGAAGGCGACTTCCCGATTGCTGTACGGGAAAACCGCATGCCTCCGCCGTGTGTTCGATTGATCGCGCTCGAACACAACGAGGTTGCCCCGGCTTTCCTGCCCGAACATCCTCTCGATGTAGTCCTTGATCTGCTTCCTGTCAGACGGCATGCGCACTTACCATGCCTTCCGCGAAAACAGGGTAGTCAGAAACCTCCGCGGGTCTGCATTGTCATAGTGCTCGAACTCACGAATACGTCGAGTTCGATCGTCCTTCAGGATGATATCGGCCGCTTGCCTGATATCTTCGTCACTTGCTCCGCGAGCTGCCCAAGATTTCCAGAACGAAACAGCCTCCTTCAAAAACCAGTAGTGGTCTGACGCGAAAGCGGGATGCGGCCTTGGGCCAAGCCCTGCCTTAACGAGTTCGACGAGAGCATCTCGCGGGATGTGAAGTTTGAGAGCGACCTTGGTATCAACCATTAGAGCTCCTTCTTGCTTAGCCAAGTATGGGTAGAGATCGATCGGGTATTGTTCGTTCACGTGGTTCTTCCTTCTGAACTGCCTGGCCGCTGCCAGTGCCGATCAGATTGTGACTACCGAAGAGGGGAACAACCGAAGTGTGCTGCGTCGTGCTGCAGCCAGATCTCGCGGCGAGGCGCGTGATGTGCGCATGCCGCGAACCACACAAGTGCAGCCTTTTGGACGCCGAGCATTTGAAACCCGGCGTCCATGACGCGGTACTATTTTTTTGCTGGGATTAGTGGCTCACGTTTGGAGCTTCGACCGTCACATCCAAATCATACTGCCCGGCCCAGCTATATCCCCAAGCGATTGAAGTGGGATTTGGAAGACCCTCCAAACTGACCTCTGGGACATTTGCGTCCTCACAGGAAAGCAAGATGGTCTCGTGATCGGGAAGATCATCGACCAAGTGTGTGAGCCATGGGCGAATGTGGAGGCTTTTGTCCCAGAGACTGAAAACTGCGAATGGCCAGTTTTTGTGGATAAGCATGTGGCTGGCCTTCACCACCCTATAGTAGAAATAATCTTCGCCCGTCGAGAGGTAGACGCCGGCAGAGGGGATAGCGTCGTCCTCCTCCTCGCGTCGACGCAAGATAGGCTCCTCAGGAAAGTGTGGTTCACCGTTTGTCGTGACCGGAGGTGGGAGCGCCCCGTGTTCAGCCATTCGCAAAATATTTTCTTTGAGCACACCAAGCACGTCGGCAACTTCTGAGACTGTCAAATATTTGTTGGACATTGGTTTCCTTTCAATGGATTTGCCCGACCCATGTGGTCCCGCCAACCTCGCTCCGCTAGGCGCGTAATTCGCGATACTCTAGGGGAAGAGAACTTCGTCGAGATCGTCTCCGAGTGGGCAAATCCCGCCTGCGCCAGGACCTGGGCCAGTCCAAGGGCCTCTACCCGACAGCACAACCAGCTGCGGTAGCTGCGTATAGAAGACTGCATGGACCAGGCGCTGGCGCGCCGACGAATGTCAGTCGAGCTTCAGCCTCTGCGATCCGACGGCCTTTAGGCACTGCGCAAAAAATACTGCCGTGAAGGTTCCCCGTGAAAGCTTGTTGGCGATGTTCACTTCCTTTTCGTGAACGCCGATGTCAGCCAGCTTTTTCACCAAGTCGGCGTAGCTGAGACCCCGTAGCTTCAGCTCAGCCTTCACGACTCCGCTTAGTAGCCGCTGCCATTCGGTCTCGGTCATCGGCGCATTCTCCGCGAAAAAAATGTCGCTCGACCTATTGCGCGGCGCACGTTCATATTTATCTATCTCAAACCTTCAGTTTCATACTGAAAAAGATATATTAGACACCACTCAAGCTCGACTAGGAACTCACAACATGACCATCGACCAGACAACGGCAAAAGTGCTGACGGACCTCCTGCTCGAACTCTCCTCGGAACTGGACCTTCATCACGAAGATGACCAGTTCCCCGCCCTCAAGCCAACGATCGAGACGCTGCGAAGTGCTGCTACCCTGATGACGGACGCCGGCCACAAGACTCCTGAAGTCTACCACCATGTCATGCGCCGCTTCGAACGGGCGACTCGTTCCTAACATAGCGATCCGAAGCCGAATTTCACGGCGTCCAGCCTGCATACTCCACAGGACTTTCAAAAATGATCAAACTATTCGACTCATCAATCTTGAGCTCCGACTATCTGGCCCTGGCGCGAGACCGCCATCGGGCCGGGCCATCCAGACTGAACGAGGATCTGGCATGGATGCTGGATGACGACTACACATGCGGCCTAAACCAAGAACACGTCGATGTCCTTATCTATCCCGCCAACTGGAGCTCCGCCGTACGCGATGAGAACAGGAAACCGCGGGCTTATCTCCACGCGACGGTGAACCAAAAGGGAAACGCGGAGGTAAACTGGGCGCGAGGCGACCACGAAGTGGTTTATGAAACCGACTTTCTGGCCAGGTACGTGAGCGCGGCTCAGTCCGCTGCCTCGGTCACAGGGCGAGGCATCGGGGAACTGATGTGGTGGAAGGGCTTCGAGCTCCTGGTCAGCAATACAATCATCCGCAGATCGCCTGTAGCCACCGCGCTCCTGTACGCCCACGCCGCCAGCCTCAACGAGCTCGCATCCGTCCTTGCCCAACACGTCAATCTGGTCGGCGCAATGGCGCTCAAGTTCACCTATCAGGATGGCGAAATAACCTCGGCGGACTTCGAGTCGACCATCCCGCCTGATCGGCTCCGAGAGATGATCCAGGAGCGAGGCCGGCGGAAGGCGGCAACGCTTCGAGAGGCCGTCGAGCGCATCGCAAAGTTTAACCCTGAGGATTCTGAATGATCCTCGTACGCTCTGCTCCTTCTGCCTCCTTCCTCAACCCGCCCATGTGTGTCCAATGGCCTTCCTCGGGGCCCAAGTTCGCCCACGGCTCTCACAGCGTTTTTCGAACCCGATTGGCAGTCTTATCCCCAACGATCCACCTGCATCTCGCGGCCGACATCTTCTCGGCAAAGCGGTCGATCCGCAGGCGCAATGAACAGCGGCGCGGCCAGCTGGATTTTGGGCCAGCATTTCCATCCTGCAGCTCCGCCGCCGGCTGGAAGGTTTTGGAACCGGCTCGGCCGCGGATCTTTTCGTTCGCCCGTGCACCTGGAGTTGGCAGGGGAAGGGGTACACCTTTTTTCGGCAGAAAGGGTGGGTTGGCGGCGGGAATAGACCCGCCCTCGGTTCGCACAAAAACTTGGGTTTTTGACTAATAGCACTCGCACCCAGACCCATCAGGCTGAAAAGGCACTTCCCCTATAGTACAGCGTAGATTGCCCATAGGCGCCCCGTCTGCACCACCTTAGATGCGCCCTACAAACGCACTTAGGCACCGGGCGATCAGCATGACGAGCGATACAATCTCATACCCGCCCAGGGGCCTCTCGAGACATGAAGCTGCACGTTACGTCGGCGTTGGTTCAACACTTTTCGACGAGATGGTCGCCGACGGACGGATGCCTACGCCAAAGCACGTCAACAGCCGCACCATTTGGGACCGTGTTGCGCTCGACATCGCGTTCACCTCCTTGCCCGACGAGAAGACTGAGCTTCAGACCCTTCTTGAACGGAGCACCCGGAACGCCAGGAAAGCGTAGGCCTTTCATACAATACGGTCAGGCCGCCGCAAGACAGATTGAAACGAGAATTTGATGGCCAGGCCTTTCAAGAACGAGCGCTATCCCGGCGTTTCATCGCGCGCCAAAAATGGGAAGGTGATCTACCGTTACCGCGCCAAGGGCATGCCCGAGATCCGACTTCCCGGGCAGCCTGGAGATCCCGAGTTCGAAGCCGAATACCAAAAGGCAATCCAGGGTCTTGGCACGCAGGCAGTGGTCATCCACCTGCCAGGTCGAGCGCGGCCGAAGTCCTTTGGTCATGCCGCAAGACGGCTTGAGGGCACGATGGAATGGCTGGACTTTGACAGTGCGACACAGCAGAAGAATGCCCGGTTGATCGAACGCTTTCTAAACCTAAAGGTTGAACCCGGATATCCTTTGACATGGCGTGACACGCCGGTGGAGCACCTCGACGCAGATCGGCTTCGCGCTGTCATTGAAGCCATTTTCGCAACCAACCGCACCGTTGCGAAGCACATGTTGGTGGCGATCAAGAAGCTGCTTTGGGTCGCGACGGAGGTTGAAAAATGGATCAAGCCGCAGAATGACCCGTCACTGTCGATCCGGGTGCGCGTGCCCAAGTCTACGAGGAACCCGGCGTGGCCAGTCGCCGTGCGGGAGAAGTTCGAGACGCGCCATCCGATCGGCACCCCTGCTCGCACCTGCTACGCCTTGGGTTTCTGGCTCGGGAACCGGCGCGGCGACATCGCGGCCTTGGGGTGGGACGACCTCGTCACCGAGGAGATCGAGCTTTTCGACGGCTCATTGGAATTGATCGAAGCCTTCGACTTCCGCCAAAAGAAGAACCGCAACCGACACGGCGGCAGAGAAATGTTCATTCCGGTCGTCGACAAGCTGGCGGCGGCGCTGGAGCCGCTCGACCGCTCGCAAGGCGGCACCGTCTTGAAGAATGCTTACAAAACGTCGTTCTCGGAAAAGAGCCTGACCGGGATGATGCAGCACTGGACCCGGCAGGCAGGAATTTCAGACGGCTACACCCTCCATGGCTTGCGCCGCACCTTCGGGACCTACCTCGCCGAATGCAACATCCA
Source organism: Mesorhizobium sp. P3_B5 (assembly GCF_056402815.1). Classification (NCBI taxonomy): domain Bacteria; kingdom Pseudomonadati; phylum Pseudomonadota; class Alphaproteobacteria; order Hyphomicrobiales; family Phyllobacteriaceae; genus Mesorhizobium; species Mesorhizobium sp. P3_B5. Next base: position 44,902 of record NZ_JBFUGR010000003.1, read on the forward strand.
GGCGCGCGCCATCATGGAGGCGATGGGGCACTCATCGATGACCGTTACCGACGACTACGTCCGTGAGGCAAACAAGAAGCGGATCGCGGTGGATATTGCTCGCGCCATCAATGAGCGCGAGGCGAAACGCGACGCCATGAAACGCCGGGCTGTCATCCGTGTGGTAAAATAACGAAACGTCCGTCTCCTGGCCTGCGCCCAGCCTGACGCGATTGGCGAGACGGACCTTTACGTCGTTCATGAGGGCGAGCGCCTAGTCGCAGTCACGACCGCTGTCGCTATCCAAAGCGGTCCAAGTGCCCTCAATGATCACCAATATCTGAACTTCTATGCTTAGTACCAAGCACGAAAGCTCACGATACTTGGCGAATGTCCGGCCTGCCCGCCGGCCGAACCGGCGGTGCGGGATCACCAGTTAGACCGAAGACAAGGTTTTCCAATTCGTCAGGCGGCAAGTTGAGATCAGCGGCGATTTTATGCTTCGAAACTTTCTCGCTCCAAAGCGCCGTAAGCACTGTCCTCCACACCACCGATTCCTCGCGAGCAACGCCATTTGGTTCATTTTGCTGGAAGCCGCGCTCATTCATCTGAATGCAGAATGTGCGATACTGCCAGTCGCTCAATATCCCTAGCTTATGAAGGCGATATGCAAGCGCAGCGGTCGAAATACCCCATCGCCGCTTAGCGGTAACAAGATCATCCAATCGCCTCACAAAAGGAACGCGAGATTTCACGTCGGCAACCGGCATCAAAAATGCTGAGGCAAAGGTGTTCGCCTCGATCTCAGCTTCGCGACCTTGTCGCGGGCCACCGTGCCGATGAAGAACTAGGTGAGCCAGTTCATGCGCGGCATCCAGCCTGCTTCGCTCAGCGGACTTGAAGGTGTTCAGAAAAATGTATGGAATATCGTTCCGCCAACAAGAGAATGCATCGACGTTCTTCGTGTTCTCAGCCAGCGAGAAGACGCGTACACCCTTCGACTCCAGCAGCTTGATCATGTTGCTGATCGGCTGCTCTCCCAAAGCCCAGACCTGACGAATAGTGCGCGCCGCGGAAGACGGATCACGCTCATGGCTCAGATCGATCAAGTTTGGCTCGGGTAAGTTGAACCGCTCTGAGATGTAGTCGGATAGCAAGTAGGCGAACGACCCGGAGGCGAGCGCGGCGTCACGCTCGCGTGCCGTCATCGCCGTGAGACTACGAAAGCTTGCGGCGTCTTTTTCGACCTCATCGACGTCGTCACCAAAGAAGAACTCCCGTGGAAACTTCAGCGCCGCTGCGATGGCATCGACCGTTTCCGGCGACGGTTCGTTTTTTTCTCCCTCTAGCCGGGTAATCGTAACGGGCGACACGCCGATAAGCTGGGCGAATCCTCTGCTGGTGAGCCTGCGCCTTTTTCGCGCTAGGCTCATTCGTTGACCGCTGAACATGACTGCTACTTCTTGCGGGTGACGTTGATCTCGAAGTCCTGGGCCGGCGTTTCGTCGTCACCTTCCTTCGGCATGATGCTAGCCCACTCGCCGGGCTTGATGATGTAGATTCGTTCATTGAAGTCTTTGAACTGCTTTTCCTCGATGCTCATCGGGAAAGCGAGTTCAGCCCTCACATCGTCGCCATTGATGTACACGCAGAAATACCAAAGCGATGCATTCTCGCGCGCATTGCGGCGCTCGTCTTCCTCGTCGAACTCCTTGAAAAGATTCTTCTGCCCCGAATCGACCGCGCGCGTAGCCGCCGGCCCCTTATCAGAAATCGCCTTCGGATCGCGGCTGTCGTCGCACGCGCTGTCTACGTTCTGGAAGACGATCTTCATCCCGGTCTTCGGATTGAAGGTCGCCTCGATGTTTCCGGTGCGGTCGATTTCCCATCCCTTAAGACGTAGGACGTCACGCAAGCCACCAGTGCCGTAGATGTAGGAAAGCTGACCCGCCGCATTGAGCGGGAAGTTCAGAACATAGCTCGCCTTGGCGGCGACTGCCTGCTTAACTACCTCGATTAACTCGGCGGCGGTAAGACCGAGTTGATCCAAACGGGAACTAACCTCGTAGTCCTGGGAGAAGATGCGGGAAGCGGTCACGGCCCGTGAACCTCATGTTAATTTTTTCTACCTCATTTGTGGCAGAAAAAATTAACATGGTCAACTGTAGAGGTACCGTTTCCAACAGCTCTCCACTGCGGAACGACAGGCGAGCGGCGACGAACGACAGCCCGTCAAATTCAAGGGACATTACCGATCTGCCAGGCGCCTCGGTCAAGATGCCCCTCTGGGCCTCTGGCTTGTCGAAAACGTTGGCATCGATGTGGACAGATGCCAGCGGATTTATCTGGGTGCCTTGCCGGCGATGCCAGACAGCAACAGAGACGGGAGAGATTTGCGGCCCACAACTGGCCCAGAACTTCTGGGCCGACGGCAATTTTCGGCAACAACATCAGCGGTTATGGTGGGCCCGGAGGGACTCGAACCCCCAACCAAGCGGTTATGAGCCGCCGGCTCTAACCATTGAGCTACAGGCCCCACGCTGGCTGGATAATGTTTTTCCCGGGGCGGCACAAGGCTTTCCGGAAGGGCTGGAAGCGATCGCCCAAATCAGCACATATTCGCGCCCTACTTGGCAGGTGCGACCAGATCGCAGACCAAGGAGATTTTCATGACCAGATATCTTTTGCCTCTAGCACTTGCTGCCGCAATCGCTTTTCCGGCGATGGCCAACGCTGCCGATTCGCTGCCATCACCCCGCATCATTGTCTCCGGTGAAGGCGATGCGACCATGGCACCCGATCTGGCACTGCTGACGCTGAGCGTCATGCGTGAGGCAAAGACCGCGCGCGCCGCACTCGATGCCAACAATGATGCCATGGCCGCCGTGATTGCGTCGATGAAATCGGCCGACATCAAGGAACGCGATCTGCAGACCGCCGGCATCCAGATCAACCCGCGCTACAACTACACCAACAAGCCGGACGGCAGCCAGGAGGCCGAGCTCGTCGCCTACCAGGTGACCAACACGCTTTCGGTGCGCATCCGCGATATCGACAAGACCGGCGACATTCTCGACAAGGCGGTATCGCTCGGCGTCAACCAGGGTGGCGGCATCGCCTTCACCAATGAAGACCCGGCGGCGGCCATCACCGAAGCCCGCAAGAAAGCGGTCGCCAACGCCATGGCCAAGGCCAAGACACTGGCGGAAGCCGCAGGCGTCAGCATTGGCCGGGTGCTTGAGATCACCGACCAGAATGTCGCGCCAGCGCCGATGCCGATCAACGCCAAGGCTTTCGATGCGGCCGGTGCCGCGGTTCCGGTGCAGGCCGGCGAGAATTCCTATGCAGTGCAGGTTACCGTCACTTTCGAGCTGAAGTGAGTGGCACCTTCGAGCTGAAGTGACCGGCGCCTGAAACGTCAGTCATGAAAATGAAAAACCCCGGAGGATCGATCCTCCGGGGTTTTGCTTGAGCCACCCATCCGTGTGGAGGGGCTCATACTACTCCAGACTGACCTTCGGAGAAGGTCATGTCTCCGGACCGACCTTTCGGTCGTGTCCCGTGCCGATCTCGCTTTAGCGGTAGAGGATCGGGCAACCGCGCTCATTGGCAAACACGACCAGCACGCGATCGCCGTACTGGCGGCCCGCAACCTTCACCGTGCGGCGATTGATGTCGACGATGCGGGCGCGGTGCAGACCCATGCGCTCGGCCTTGTCGAGAGCACGATCCGGCGAGCAGAACCGGCGCCAGCCACGGTCGTCAGGGCGCCAGTCGCGGTCGTCACGGCGATGCTCGCGGCGGAAGAAACTGTCGTCGCCGTTGCCGAAGCCGAGATACAGGCTGTCGGCATGAGCAGCGGGAATGGCGGCAAGCGTGCTGAGGCCAATCATGGCCGAAAGCGTCGCGGTTTTGATCACGTTGAACATTGTCTTCTCTCCTTGTTGAGGGCTTTTTGCCCGTCTTCGTCGAACCGATGGAGCGGAGAATGCTCCTTGCAGTCTGAACTCATTGCGAACCGGCTGTTCATTTTCGGTTAATCTGCGGGACGGGCGAACCCTGATGGAATTCCGGCCTTCCCCGTTTGCAAACGATCCTGAACCTCAAAAAAATCCGATCTCGCAAACGCCTGGGTGTCCAAACGTTTGATCGCCCAAAACGTTTGAGCGCAAAGTCTGTTCCGCAAACGAGTCAGGGCTCGTCGTCGAGCATATGGTCGAAATAGTCCTCCGGCTCGGCAAGGTCGGTCTCGCTGGCGCTGACCCGGCCGCGGATCGAGATGCCGGCCTCGTGCACGGTCTCGGCACTTCCCGAAACCAGCCTGTGCCACCAGTAGAGATCGCGGCCCTCGGCGACCAGCCGGTAGGCGCATGTCTTCGGCAGCCAGCTGATGGTGCGCACATTTTGCGGTGTCAGCCCGACACAGTCGGGAACACGCGCCAGCCGGTTGGCGTAGTCCGAGCAGCGGCAGGTCTGAGCGTCGAACAGCCGGCAGCCGACGCTTGTCCAGTAGATCTCGCCGGTGTCCTCGTCCTCGAGTTTCGACAGGCAGCATTTGCCGCACCCGTCGCAGAGCGACTCCCACTCGGTCGGGGTCATCGCCTCCAACGTCTTGGTTTTCCAGAAGGGTTTGTCCATTGCGGGGATGTGGCCCGGGCTGGCGTCAAGGTCAAGCAGCGCGATGGTCGCAAATGCCAGCCGCACCATACGAAAAACACGAAATCGCCTTCAAAACGCCGGCCAAACGTCTTTCGTTGCCGGTAATGCCTGCAAACTGGAACCAATCCGGTTAAGGACAGTTTGGGCAGGGATGGGACCCCACAAGGAGAATTTCTGACATGAAACGCCAACCACGGATTCTGGCAGGCACAGCGCTTGGCCTGCTGATGGCATCCGCGCCGTTGGGCGCGTTCCCGCTGAACAGCGGTGCCACATTCGCCCCGTTGCAGCGCACGGCAACACCGCTCATCCTGGCGCAAGCTGCTTGCGTCGAAGGTGAATCGGCCGAAGCCTGTGCCCAGAGGCAGCAGGCAGAACCGGAAAAGAAGCCGGAAAAGAAGAAGGCTGAGCCTGAACAGCAGGCCGCGCCCGCGCAGAGCGAGCAACCCGTCGAGCAGGAACAGCCCCGCAAGAAGAAGCGGGACCAGCAGCAACAGACGGAATCGGCTCCAGCCGAGCAGGCTGCCCCAGCCGAACAGGCCGCTCCCGCTGTGGAAGAACTGCAGCCGCGCAGGAAGAAGCATAAGCAGGAGCAGCAGATCGAGGCAGCGCCGGCAGAGCAGGCCGCTCCTGCAGCCGAGCAGGCTGCCCCTGCAGTCGACGAACAGCCGTTGAAGCCGCGCAAGAAAAAGCGTGATCAGCAGCAGCAGATCGAAGCGGCACCGGCCGAACAGCCTGCGGAACAGGCAGCCCCGGCAGTCGATGAGCAGCCACTCAAGCCGCGCAAGAAGAAGCACGATCAGCAGCAGCAGATCGAGGCTGCCCCTGCCGAACAGCCAGCCCAGCCGGCGGCACCTGCCGAACAGATCGCACCTGCCGAACAGGCCGCACCTGCGAACGACAATGAGCAGGCAAACCCGCGCAAGAAAAAGCACAAGCAGGACCAGCAAATCGAGGCCGCCCCTGCGGAACAGGCTCCGGCCAAGACAGAAGCACCTGCCGGAGAGCCCGTGCCGCAGGCCGAACCGCTTCCGACCGACCAGCAGGCGGCTCCCGTCGAGGGCGAACAGCCCCTGGATAAGAAGAAGCACGGCAAGAAACCCGTCGGCGAACAGCCGGCAACCGCTGAACAGCCCGCTACCGGCGAACAGCCTGTCACTGGTGAGCAGCCCGTCAGTGGCGAGCAGCCGGTTCAGGGTGAAAATCCGGTTCAGGGCGAAGCCCCGACCGATCCAAACGCGGCCCCCATCCTGGACAGCCAGAAGGATGTCCTGCGCAAGCACAAGGGTGGTGGCAAGGACAAGGGCGGCAACCAGCCCGACCAGCAGACCGGCGAACAGGTGCAAACCCCACAGCCGGCTCCGGTCGATCAGGGACCGCCGCCTACCGACGACAAGGCAGCCCAGCAGGAGATCAAGCCTGAAAAGATCGTTCCGGTGACGGAGGAACAGGGCACGCGCGTCGAGCGCGCACCCGACGAGAATGTTCGCGACCGCCGGCGTCCCAAGGGCGTGGACGTGCTGAAGGAAATCGGCGACCGCGTCATTATCCAGTTCAACAACCAGACGATCGTCGAAAGCAATGACGGTCCGCGCATGAACCGCGGCGCCAAGGATGTCTATTACGAGGATCTGCCGCGCGGCCGCACCCGCGAAACCGTGGTGCGCGCCAACGGCACTCAGATCGTCACCATCCGCAACCGCAACGGCGACGTCATCCAGCGCTCGCGCATCACGCCGGACGGCCGCGAATATGTGCTGAGCTATGTCGACGAGCGGCACTATGACGACGATAACGACTGGCGCGATCCCGGCGACGACCTGCCGCCGATGCGGCTCAACATCTCCCGCCGGGAGTACATTCTGGATTCCGAGGACGTCGAAAGCCCGGACGACTACTACGACTTCCTCGAGCAGCCGCCGGTTGAAAAAGTCCAACGCCTCTATTCGATCGACGAGGTGAAGCGATCGGCCCGCGTGCGCGACATTGCACGGCGCGTCGACCTCGACACACTCAACTTCGAATTCGGTTCGGCCTCGATTTCCGACACCGAAGTGCAGAAACTCGAGGGCGTCGCCAGCGCCATGGAGAAGCTGTTGAAGAAGAACCCGGCCGAGACCTTCCTGATCGAAGGCCATACCGACGCGGTCGGCACGCCGGTGGCCAATCTGGCCCTGTCGGACCGCCGCGCCGAGTCGGTGGCGGAGGCCCTGACCAACGCCTTCGGTATCCCGCCTGAAAACCTGACGACGCAGGGCTATGGCGAGGAATATCTGAAGGTCAACACGCAGGGGCCCAACCGCGAGAACCGCCGCGTCGCCATCCGCCGCATCACCTCGCTGGTGGCACCGGTGGCAAGCGCCAACTGACCAAGATGTGAACCGCGCGATTCGAAGAGATCATTGAATCGCGCGGTTACCCACCCCAGATTCACGATAGGGCGTTCCCTGCCCTGTCCCGACTCCAGCGGGACACATGAGCCCCGCCGGCCCTCCCGGCGGGGTTTCTGTTTGGAACGACTGCCCTTGCAAACGGTGTCGGCCTGCCCGAAATACCGCCCTCAATTCACCCCACCCAAGAATTGCCTGGCGATTTTGGAAGAAGGGCGTGCATAAGCCTAGAGAAGAAACAACCGGAACCACCTTATGAAGCGTCTCGAACTCGCCATTGAATCGATCATTCTCGCTTCGCGCTGGCTGCTGGTCGTCTTCTATCTCGGACTGGGCTTGGCGCTGGCCATCTACGCACTGTCCTTCGGCAAGAAGCTCTATGAGTTCGTTCTCATGGCCTTCACGCTCGGCGAGACCGACACCATCCTGAAGATGCTCAGCCTGATCGACGCGGCTCTGGTCGCCTCGCTGGTGGTGATGGTCATAATCTCCGGCTACGAAAACTTCGTCAGCCGTTTCGACGAGAATGACGGCGAGGTTCACTGGCTGGGCACGATCGATGTCGGCTCGCTGAAGGTCAAGGTCGCCTCGACCATCGTCGCCATCTCATCGATCCACCTCTTGCAGGTGTTCCTGAACTCGGTCTCCTACACCACCGACCAGTTGATGTGGCTGACCATCATCCACCTCGCCTTCGTCCTCTCGGCATTCATGCTTGCCTATATCGACCGGCTGATGGGCCTGGGCAAAGCCAAGAAGGCCAGCGAGGAATGACGCCAGCGGTGGTGCCGCTAGTAGATGCCTTTTATCTTCGTGCTCGAGTTCGCAAACACTTCGTCAGGGACAAAGAAGTCGCCGGCCAGCGGGCCGGTTGCGCCTGGCGCATAGACTGAAAAGTCGCTGACGCCCTCGGCGCGCAGCACCTCCTCGTCAATGTAGAAATTGCCGGTCGCCTCGCGCGACGGCCGCATCAGGATCGCGTGCGCGGCATCGGCCATGATGTCGGGCGAACGGCTCATTGCCACCACTGTCGCACCGCCCAGAAGATTGCGCACCGCCGCCGTATCGATGGTCGAGATCGGCCACAGGGAATTGACCGCGATGCCGTCCTTGGCGAACTCCGCGCTCATGCCCAGCGTGCACATCGACATGCCGAATTTGGCCATCGTGTAGGCGACGTGGTTCTTGAACCATTTGGCCTTCATGTCGAGCGGCGGCGCCAGATTCAAAATATGAGGATTTTTCGCCAACTTCAGGTGCGGAATGCACATTTTGGAAACCAAGAAAGTGCCGCGCGTGTTGATCTGGTGCATCAGATCGTAGCGCTTCATGTCGGTCTCCAGCGTGCCGGTGAGCTGGATGGCGCTGGCATTGTTGATGCAGATGTCAATGCCGCCGAACTTCTCCACGGTTTTTGCCACCGCTTCGGCGACCTGAGCCTCCTCGCGTATGTCGCACAGCATCGGCAGCGCCTTGCCGCCGGCCTGTTCGATCTCTTCAGCCGCCGTGTAGATCGTGCCCGGCAGCTTCGGATGTGGCTCGGCGGTCTTGGCGGCGATCGTCACATTGGCGCCGTCGTGCGCGGCGCGCAGCGCGATCGCCAGCCCAATGCCGCGCGACCCGCCGGAGATGAACAGCGTCTTTCCCTTGAGCGACATTTTTCCTCCGCTTCGTATGCCTCTTTGTACGATCCTTGCCCGCGCAGGTGCCGGATACAAGAGGTTGCGTCGGGCAGCCGTGGTGACGCTGGGGAGGCTGGCGTGACGGGACACAGGAAATCCATTGGATTTGCCGATTGGCTGATATATATTCTATACAAATGGGTAGATTATAGAATGGCACTGTCGATCAAAAACATGGAAGTCGAACAACTGGCGCGGGAGCTCGCCCGCCGCCGCCGTGTCTCGGTTACAGAGGCCATCCGCCAGAGCCTCGAGCGCGAAGTTGCGCGCGAACGGCTGGTGCCGCGCGATGAAGCAAGCGACCTGTTTAAGCAATTGATGGCAATTTCCGAAAGGGCCGGAAAAATCCCAAAGCGGGAAGGCGCGATGACCGACGACGAAATCCTCGGTTATGATGAATTCGGAATCCCAACGAAATGATCATCGATTCCTCGGCTCTTGTCGCCATTCTGCGCGCAGAACCAGGCCACGAACGTTTCGCGTTCGCTATCGCGCAGGCGAGAAGACGCCTGATGGCGGCGCCGACCTTTCTTGAAACCACGATGGTGCTTGCGGGCGGCTGGCAGGATGAAATCCTGGACCGTCTCGACGACTTTCTGCGCACCGCCTCTATCGAGACCATCGCCTTCACCGCCGACCACGCCGCCGTCGCTCGCCAGGCCTTCCTGCGCTATGGCAAGGGCCGGCATCCGGCGGCGCTGAACTTCGGTGACTGCATAGCCTATGCAACGGCGCGGCTCGAAGCCATGCCGCTGCTGTTCAAGGGCGATGACTTCCGCCTGACCGACATCGAAGCAGCAGTGTGATCGAAATCAGACCAGCACCAGGCCCTGCCGCATTGCGATGGCAATCGCGTCGGTGCGGTTGGCGGCGCCGAGCTTGATCAGGATCGCGGCGACGTGGAACTTCGCCGTATGCACGGAAATGTTGAGCCGCCGCGCGATGACCTTGTTGGGCGCGCCCTCCGCTAGCAGCGCCAGCACCTCGCTCTCGCGCGGCGAAAGCGATGGCCTGGATGAAACGCCGTCAAGCGTTTCATCTTCGAACAGGTCGCCATCGCCATCATGGAAATCGTCACGCCGGTCAGACAACGGGCGGCCCTCGCCGGAAATCCGGTAGCCCGCCGCCGCCAGCCGCACGGCAGCCGCGATCAGCAGCGCGTCCGCTGCCACCGGCAGCACGGCAAACACTGCACCCGTCGGCCGCACGGGGTTTGCCCCCGGGGAGAGCAGCACACGCGGGATGTGTGCATCAATGCCGCTGCCGCTCAGCGCGTTTTCCGGCGCGTCGCCATCCACGATGGCGACATCAGCCACCTCGCCGCCGCCGACGACAACCGGCAGCAGATCGTCGCTCATGGCAAGCGCAGCAGACAGGCGCTCGGCGCGCGCGGCATCACCGAGCGCGATCAGCACCGTCAGCCGCCGCCCCATGATCCCGGCACTTGCGATTCCGTCAGCCTCGCTGCCTGCCATCGATCCTCTCAGCTCAGCGGCTTTTCGCCGATGGTCAGCATGACCTCGCGCGTCTCGCCGCCGCGCACCACGCCAAGCGTCACCGAGGCGCCGGCGCTGTCAGGCCCGAGCTTGCGGATCAGCTCGCGCGGACCGTGCACCGCTTCGCCATTCCACGAAACGATGATGTCGCCGAGAGAGAGACCGGCGGCCTTGGCCGGACCATTGTCGTCGAGGCTCATCACCATGGCGCCATGCGCGTTACCATCGCGGATCGGGTGCAGGCCGGCGCCGAGATAGCCGCGCGCGACGTGACCTTTCTCGCGCAGCGTCGCCACTGCCCGCTCGATCGTCTCGTAGGGCATGACCAACGCGCGGCGGCGCGGACCGAACAAAAGCATGCCGATCAACGCACCCTTGGCGTCGAGCACCGGGCCACCCTCGAAACGGCCGCCGGCACCGACCGCAAGGTTGATGCGCTGGTCGATCGTGCCGCCGCGCATCGAGCGCCAGGCCGGGCCAACCTCGGCGACCGTGCCGAACACGGCGAGCGCCGCGCCGTCACTGTTGCCAACGGCGATGGCCAGGTTGCCCGGCCGCACCGCGCCCGCTTTGGCCAGGGCCGGTGCGCTGACAGCACCTGCCGGCTTCAGCAAGGCGACACCGGTCGAAGGGTCGCGCCCGACCAATTCGGCTTTGACGGTTTCGCCGGAGGCCAGCGTCAACTCGATCTCTTCGCCGGTTTCCACCGCCTCTTCGGCGGTGACGAAATAGCCGTCGCGCCAATGGAAGGCGGTTGCCGTGCGGTGGTGATGCGTGGCGAAGCTTGCCGCCACCGGTGCCGCGGTTGCCGCGATGTCGGCGATGGCATCGGAAAATGCGCTCAGGTTGAAGTCGCTCATTGGTGTCTCCTGGGTTTTCTCATGCCCCAGATATCGCTCGGCTACGCGTTCGCTTGTACTCGCCTGACGGCTAGTTACTGGTTCGACTGGCCATCTGGTCAGGTCGCGGCCGAATAGGCCGCTTCGCACATATAGTCATCCTTTGGCCTGATAACACGGAGCCGTCGATGGCCCTTCCCGCCCAAAAATTCCAATCGGACGATACCTTGCTCGACACCTATTCGACGACCGTCGCCGATGCGGTCGACCGCATCGGTCCGGCCGTCTGCCGCATCGAGCGCATCGGTGGCGCCGGCGGCCATGGGTCCGGCTTCGTCATCGCACCCGACGGACTGGTCGTCACCAATTTCCATGTCGTCGGCGATGCCCGCACGGTGCGCGTCTCGATGCCGGATGGCGCCTCCAGCGAAGGCCGCGTGCTCGGCCGCGACCCCGACACCGACATCGCGCTGGTGCGCGCCGACGGCAGCTTTACCGACGTCGCACCGCTCGGCGATTCCAAACGCCTGCGGCGCGGCCAGATCGCCATCGCCATCGGCAATCCGTTGGGCTTCGAATGGACGGTTACGGCAGGCGTCGTCTCGGCGCTCGGCCGCTCGATGCGCGCTTCCACCGGCCGGTTGATCGACGACGTCATCCAGACCGACGCAGCACTCAACCCTGGCAACTCCGGCGGGCCGCTGGTTTCGTCGGCCGGCGAGGTCATTGGCGTCAACACCGCCATGATCCACGGCGCGCAAGGCATTGCCTTCGCTGTCGCCTCCAACACCGCCAACTTCGTCATTTCGGAAATCATCCGCTTCGGCCGCGTGCGGCGCGCCTTCATCGGCATTTCGGCGGACACAACCAACCTGCCACGCCGCGCCGCCCTCCTGTCGCAAGTGTCGAGCAGTACGGCCGTGCGCCTGCGCAGCATCGAGAAGGACGGCCCGGCGGCCAAGGCCGGCCTGAAGGAGGGCGACATCATCGCGGCAATAGACGGCCGCCCGGTCACCGGAGTCGACGATCTGGTGCGCATGCTGGATGCCGAACGCATCGGCCGCGAGACGCTGTGCACCGTCGTGCGCCGCACCGGAGTGAGCCAGGTGACGGTGACGCCGGTGGCAAGAGCCAGCTGAGGCCTTGCTCCGCCCGTCTAGCCGGCCACTCCTTCAACAAATTGCGCCAGAAATTCTTCACTCGGCGGGATCGGCTTGATCACGTCGATCAACACGCCATTGGGATCTTTGGTGATGAAATGACGCTGGCCGAAGGGTTCGTCGCGCAAACTGCGCAGGATCGGCAGGCCGGCAGCAAGGATCCGTTCGTAGACCGCGTCCGGATCCCTGACCTCGAAATTAATCAGCAGCCCTGATGTGCGGCCCCGCCCCTCCTCCGGGATCGTTTCATGGTCGCCCTGGACGATGCCGAGATTGACGCGCTTGCTGTCGGTCGACCGCAGATGCACGTACCAGTCGCTCGCAAACAGCGGCTTGAAGCGGAAGTGGTTGACATAGAAGGCTGCCGTGCCGGCAACGTCGCCCGTCATCAGCACCGGATAATAGCTCGTCGTCTTCATCTTTCCTTCTCCCGCCGAACAACATACAGTCTGCATGTAAGTTGAAATAACATACAGGCTGCATGTATGCAACAAGAATCCGCTCGCCGCTCAAACCGCGACCGCACCGAAGCGACACGCGCCGACCTGATCGCGGCAGCGCGAAAACTGTTCACCGAAAAATCCTATGCCGAGACCGGCACACCCGAGATTGTCGCGGCTGCCGGCGTCACCCGCGGCGCGCTCTATCACCACTTTGCCGACAAGCAGGCGCTGTTCGCCGCCGTGGTCGAGCAGGAGGCGGCGGCTGTGGCGCAAGAGATCGAGCGCGCCTCGCCGCCCTCTTTGTTCCCCCGCGACGCACTGATTGCCGGCTCCGACGCCTATCTTGCCGCCATGCGCACGCCCGGCCGCACCCGGCTTCTGTTGCTCGACGGACCGGCTGTGCTTGGCCGCGCCGCCATGGACGCAATCGACAACCGCCACGGCAGTCGCTCCTTGCGCGAGGGCCTCGTTGCGGCGATGCGCGCGCAGGCAATGACACGGTTGCCGGCCGAAGCGCTGACGGCGCTGCTTGCCGCCGCCTTCGACCGCGCAGCGCTCGCCATCGAGACCGGCGCCTCAGCCGAAGATTACCGCGCCGTTCTCATGGCGCTGATCGACGGACTGTCTCCGGCGCTTCCTCAGGCACCTGCCCCGGCTCGAACTCGTTGAAGCAGCCGAGCTGACTTTTGAACTGGTCGATCAGCCAGGCCGCTGCCGGCTTCGGGCTGCGGTCGACGCGATGCATGGCATAGAGCGGCGCTTTCGCCTCCTTGAACGGTTCGAGGTCGAGTTCCACCAGCCGGCCGCTCGCCAGATCGTCGGCGATCAGCCAGCGCGGCAACCCGCCCCAACCCAGCCCCGCGCGCATCAGCACATGCTTGGTGCGCATGTCCGTCAGCCGCCAGGTGCGATAGGCAAAGACGCCGTAGTCGCGTCCCTTGGTGCGCTCGGACTGGTCGGAGACGACGAGTTGGATGTGTTCGCGCACTTCCTCGAGCGCCACGGGCTTCGGCAGCAGCGCCAGCGGATGACTGGCTGCCGCCGCCGGCACCATGGACATGAAGCCGATGTTCACCAGATGCACGTCGACCTCGCCCAGCAGGCCGCCAATGCCGAGATCGGCTTGTTCGCTGAGGACAAGGTCGGGGATCAGGCCAAGCGTGCCGATATGCAGGCGCAGCATCACCGTCGGAAACTGCGCTTCGAACGCTTTCAGCACCCGCACCAGCACCGGCGCCGGCAGCGCCGCATCGAGCGCCAGCGCGAGCTCCGCCTCCAGTCCCTGATGGTGGCTGTCGACGCGCGAGCGGATACGCTGCAGCACGTCGACCATGCGCCGCGCATCTTCCAGCATCGCCCGGCCGATCTCGGTCAGCTGCGGCTCGCGCGTGCCCTCGCGCTCGAACAGTTTCAGCCCAAGCTGCGCCTCGAGATTGGCGACGCCATAACTGATGACGGATTGCGCGCGGTTGAGCTTGCGGCCGGCGGCCGAGAAACTGCCGGTGTCGGCTACGGCAACGAGGATCTGAAGCTGGTCGAGCGTTGGGTTGGGTTGCATCGTCTTATCCAGATTGTAGATGGATACTATAGAAAATATACCAGTTTTTCAAATGGGTCGGTGGCCCCATATCTGGCTGGACAATTCATTCCAACCCTGGAGAGCCCCATGTCCATCCTTCTCGTTACATCCAGCCCGCGCGGCAACGCCTCGCACTCGACCCGTATCGCCACTGAATTCGCTGAAAAGCTGCTTGCCGCCGATCCGTCGGCGACGCTTGTGGTGCGCGATCTCGTCGCCAACCCGCTGCCGCATATCGATGCCGATTATTCGACCGGTATCTACACGCCTGTCGAAGCCCGAACCCAGCGCCAGGCCGAAGTGGTCGGCGTCTCTGACGTCGCACTTGACGAACTGTTCGCCGCCGACACCGTGATCCTCGCCACCGGCTTCATCAACTTCAACATCTCCTCGACACTGAAGTCGTGGGTCGACCACATCGCCCGCTCCGGCAAGAGCTTTGCCTATGGCGAAAACGGCCCCAAGGGCCTCGTTTCCGGCAAGAAGGTCTATATCGTGCTCGCGTCGGGCGGCATCTATTCCGAAGGTGCTGCGGTCCAGATGGACCACGCTGTCCCCTACCTGCGCTCAGTCCTCGGCTTCCTCGGCATGACCGATGTCGAGGTCATCCGCATCGAAGGCGTCGGCATGGGCGCTGATGCCGTCACCGCGGCTCTCGCCAAGGCGACCGCCAAGGTCGACGCCGTGGTGGCCGCGACCGCCAGCCAGCAGATCGCGGCGGCGGCGTAAAGCGCCCGACACTACCCCACCTGAACTGAAAAAGGCAGGCGCCCCGGCGCCTGCCTTTTTTGCTGTCAGGGCGAACCATCCTCACTGGCGGCGCTCGGGCTAAGCGGGGCGACAGCAACCGAACCAATCAATGGAGTGGTCCCGACAAATGCAGGGGCCTTTGTGCAGACATAGATCGCACCGGTGACTGCCATGCTCGATAGGGTGGCCAACACATAGGCAACAGACAGCGAGCGGTCGGAAAGCGCCAGAGCCACGACGGTAAAGAAGGCGGCGAAAGAAAACGACCCGACGATCACGCCGCGCAACAGATTGGCGGCCGCGGGCGCTCCCCGCTGATAATGCGTGAACATCGCCAGGACAAGAACAAATACCGGAAACGGCGCCACAAGCCCGCTGAGTTGCGGCCCAAGGTACCTCGTCGACAGGGTGATCAGAAAGACGAAACCTGTCGAAACGAGCATCCGCGCCGGAAGATCCCATCTGGGCGTTATCCCGGCAAGCGCTTCCATATTCACCGGCTTGGTGAGGAACGACAGAAGCAACAACGTCACCAGAAGCAGCCCAATGGCCGCCACGAATGCCCAGGTAGCCAGGTTCCAGACAAAGGTGGCGAGAAAGAAGGCGCCGACCCCGGCGATCATGCTGAGCCAGCAATTGAAGCGCTTTGCCGCGCGGGCATAGACGAAGCAGAAGATGCAGGTCGAGACCTGACCGACGAGATTGCCGATCGCAGCGTGACGGGCGAAGGCCGCGCCATTTTCCAATGCGGTGAAGATCGATACGGGGCCGGTCACCAAGGGAATCCCCATCAGCAATCCGCCCACCGCCGGCCCGAAACGCCGGCTTAGCAATGTGAGACCGAGGATAAGCAGCGGCGTGCTGAGAAGCTTGAAGATGAGGATCATGGGAACGGGTACTTGGCCTTGTCCAGTCTGCCGCACAGAAAATGGCGTAGGAAACCGGGCCGAAGAGGCCGGGCTTGGTGTATAAACTGGCTTAGCCGTCTGTCGGCAACGGGTCTACCCGAACATCCTCTCGCCTTGCTCGTCGACCAACTGCATGCCTTTCTTGATCGAAATGTCGACCGCATCATCCAGTCCGGCAAAGCGATCGGCGCGGATGAATTTGTGTTCCTTCATGACGCCGCCGACCTCCTTCGAGACCACGCCGCAGGTTTGGTACTGGCCGCCCTCCGCCTTGTAGGGCGTGGCGCTGATCAAAAATCCCTTGTGCTCGACCTGCTTTGCCGGCGCAGCGCTCTTTGGCACGCCCGCCTCACCGCCGCCACCGCCGAAAAGACGCTTCAGAAAAGACATGGGGGCTTCCTCCAACGGCAATCATCCCGCACCACCTCGCGGTGCAGGATGATTTTCAGTACCGTTCCTCAGTCAAACGGGCAAGGGTTCTCGCCAGAGGTCAGCCGCGTGACAGCGCTTCCAGTGCCTCGGCGGCGCCTTCGAGAATGGCGATCGCCTCGGCCTGCTTGTCGGCCGGGGCATCGACGAAGTCGCCCAGAGCCGCACGCAAGCGGTGGCGCACGGCGCGAAACTCGTCGCGAGCGTCCGAGCGACCACGTCCACCGCGCCGTCCGCCTTCCTCACCGTCGTCGTTCCAACCGAACCAGTCGCGCGCCTTGGCCATTTTGCGACCAAACCGCTCGAGATGCTCGAGCACGCCGTCGATCATCTCGCGATTTTCGTTGAGATGCGCCTGCCCTTCCTCGGTGATCGAAAACACCTTCTTGTTGCCGTCGGCAGCTGACGCGGCATAGCCGGCCTCTTCCAGGAAGGTCAGCGTCGGATAAACGACGCCCGGGCTTGGGCTGTAGATGCCGCTGGTGCGCTCTTCCAGCGCCTTGATGATGTCATAGCCGTGACGCGGCGCCTCGGCCAACAGCGACAGCGTGATCAGCTTGAGGTCGCCATCGGCCAGCATGCGTCCGGCGCGGAACATGTCGCCCGGTCCACCACGACCACCGCCACGACCGCCATGTCCGAACGGGCCGAAGCCGCCGCCGCGGCCACCGAACTTGCCGGCCATGTGCATGAAAGCGCGCAACGGGTGCTCGCCAGAATGATGATGTTTGTGCATTGATTGCTCTTGAGTTCTATCTTACGATATATCTTAAGTAAGCGCAGGCTCCCGTTGAGTCAAGATATATCTTACGATGTATCTAGGAATGGCGCCAGCGGGGATTGATATCGTCGGCCAGCCCGGCTAGAAGGCCGCTTGAGCGCCCTTGGGCTGCTCCGTAAGCGTCTGACGTCAAGCAACGCATCCAACCCCGGTCTTTCCGGGCAATTGTGCCGACAACCGGCCAATGGATGCCAATGCGACGGACCGGACACTTCAGGGAAAATCCCAATGACCATGAAAAACCAGCGCAGGAAACTGCCTGCGCGCTATGCGACGATCGTCAGCCCATTGGTGCTGTCGCTGCTGATGACCTTCATCGTCTCGTTCATCTCGACGCTGAAAAGCCTCGGCTTCCAACCCGGTCTGCCAGCCATCTGGCTCACCGCCTGGGGTTTGTCCTGGCTGGTGGCGTTTCCGACGCTGCTGCTGGTGCTGCCCGTAGTGCGCCGCATCGTCGGCTGGCTGTGCGAGCCTGCGACCCGATAGAAGCCCACGGGAAAGGCTCGGAAATGCTTCCGGGCCTTTCAAACTGCAAGAATGCCAATTACCAGCGGCCCTTGCGCCGGTTCCAGCTATAGAGAAGATCGGCGAAGCGGTCATAGCCAAACCGCGACAACGGCAGCGCAACGGGATTGCCGAACAGCGAAGCCAGCCAGCCCTCGCCCGGCGTCGCTCTCCACACGGCAACCGCGACATCGGCGCCGACCAACAGCTTGCCCTGCGCGTCGGTGGCGTGCAGCCGGCGGCGGATGTCTTCCAGCGAGACATTGTATTTGGCCAGCGCCGCCGGCTCGGCATTGATGTCGCGAAATTCGATCCGCCCGGCCTTGATCGCCTCGATCAGCTGCCGCTTCTGTCTGACGATGCCGGCATCGCAGACCGGGCAGCGTGTGTTGTACCAGACGGTCAGCAGAGGCCCGGCCATATGTCAGCCGTGGTCATGCCGGTGATGCAGATCGGGATAGTGCACATGCGCGTGGCGCATCGGCGCATGCCGGTGTAGGTGCGAATGCGGCTCTGTTACCGGCCCGTCATGATGGTGCTGGTGGTGCTCGTCATGCACATGACTATGCTCATGCTCAAGAGCCTGGTGATCATGCTCGTGATCGTGTCGTTCAGAAAGATGCAGCCACAGGCCGACGCCCATCAGAAGTCCGGCAATCGCCAGCTTCAGCGTCAAGGGATCGCCGACGACAGCGATGGCAAGCAGCGCCCCGATGAACGGCGCCAGCGAGTAATAGGCTCCTGTGCGTGCCGTACCGAGATGGCGCAGCGCCAGGATGAACATCACCAGGCTGACGCCGATGGCGAAGAAGCCGACAGCGGCCGCGGCGGCGACTAAGGGCGCGGCGGGAAATGATGCACCGGCAACGAAGCCGAGCCCGACATTGACGATGCCCGCCACAAGGCCCTTGAGCATGGCAATGACCACCGGGTCGGTGGCTGAGATCTTGCGCGTGAAATTGTTGTCCAGCCCCCATGCCAGGCAGGCTCCGGCCACCAGCAGGGCGCCGAGGTTGAAGGCGACACCCTTGCCCTCCCATGACAACAGAACCGCGCCGGCAAGGATGGCGAAGGCACCGAAAAGCAGACGCCGGTCGACATTCTCGCGATAGACGAGCCAGGCGATCGCCATCGTCGCCAGCCCTTCGAGGTTGAGCAGCAGCGCGGAGCTGGATGCCGTATTCAGTGTGAGGCCGAACATCAGAAGCACTGGCCCGCAGATACCGCCCATACCGATGGCCAGCACCAGCCATGGCATGTCCCTGCGCGCCAGCTGTGCTTCGCCGGCCCGTGCTTCAGCGCCTCGAAGCAGGCGAAATACGGCCAGCCCCACACCCGCGCCGAGGTAGAGCAGGCCGGCCAGCATGAAGGGGTTGACGGTATCGAGCAGCAGCTTGGAAAGCGGCGGTGCCGCACCAAACAAGGCGGCAGAGCCGAGGGCAAGCGGCACACCGGGCCACAGATGCGAATGTGAATGCGGTTCAGACATCACCCATCCTACCACGACGTCGCGTCCCGTCTTCCCGTTACGCGCCCGAAATCAGAATTCGTAGCCGAAGCGCTCGAAATCTCTGAAATAGAGCCTCCGAACGATGCTTTTCGCCTCGTCATCATAGTGCGTGCGATAGTCAAAGGGCGCGTTGACGTTCGCCCTGGGAAGCGTCACGTCGCCCGGCAGGTCGAGCCGTTCGACCAGGCCATCGAAATGCTCGGCCAGCGTCTCAAAACGCAGGACCTCATCGACGATGAGGTTTCCTTGGCCGTCCGAGATCCAGCTTGTCTGGTCGATCTTTGCAACGCGGTTCTTGCGTTCGAGATAGTGCAGGAAAGCCTTGAAGTCCCAGCCCTGCGCCTGTCGATGCCGGCGTCGCCGCGTGCTCCTGCGCAAATGATGAAAATTGGAGACGGCCAGGTCGAAAGGGTTGCGCACCACGGCGAACTTGTAGGCGCCGTCGTAGAGCGGGTTGGGCAGCTTGCGCCGCAGCCAGCTGGCTCTGTCATGCTGGTTGAAATTTGCCTTTTCCGGCGCTTCGCGAACCGGCAGATGCGACAGCAGGCGCCGCCACTGCGTCGGCTTCGGCTTCAGGCACCACGGCCGCAGCGCACGGGTGATCGAGCTCCCGGCGGTCTTCGGGATGTGGATGAAAATGAAGTTCTTCTCGAGCGAGAGGAGCATTTCTTTTCATTGTCGCCGGATCAGGCGCCGTCAAGCGGCGCCTGACTGTGAGCGATCAAGAAAATCATTTGGTCTTGTCGCTCGGTGCTGGAGTCTGGCCAGTATCCTATCCGAGTGATGCGATGATCTCGCGATAGGCAACCTCCGGGAAAGCCTTCAGCGTTCGCGTCTTGACGTTGCCGCCACTCGCCAGCATCAGCGAGAAGCGGGCGAGCACCGCATCGTCGGGCGCCTCGACCACCGCCACCATGTCGCATTCGCCCATGGTCAGGTAGAATGCCTTGAACGACCCGCCCATGTCCCCCAGCATCTTCCGGGCGGCATCAAGCCGCTTTGGCGAGTCGCGCACATTTTTTGCGCCCTGCTCCGTCCAGTTGATAAGCACGATGTAAGTTGTCATCGCAACCTCCCTCCGGGGCCACGGAGCACGGCGCCAGGTCATTGACCTTCGCCGGGGCGGGCAGCCGGGTTGTCGCCCAGAACATGCATCCGACCTGGAGACTATCTGCCCGAAAGATGAGCGCGGCAAGGGTCTCGCCTATGGCAACGCGATCCCCGGCGTCACCAACGAAAAAGGGCGCCGTCGGCGCCCTTTTTTGAATTGCTCAACCCGTGGCGGGTATCAACTGTCGAGGAAGCTGCGCAGCTTCCGGCTCCGGCTCGGGTGCTTGAGCTTGCGCAACGCCTTGGCTTCGATCTGGCGGATACGCTCGCGGGTGACCGAGAACTGCTGGCCAACCTCTTCCAGCGTGTGGTCGGTGTTCATGCCGATGCCGAAGCGCATACGCAGAACGCGCTCCTCGCGCGGCGTCAGCGAGGCCAGCACGCGCGTCGTGGTCTCGCGCAGATTGGCCTGGATTGCCGCGTCGATCGGCAGGATCGCCATCTTGTCTTCGATGAAATCGCCCAGATGCGAATCCTCCTCGTCGCCGACCGGCGTTTCGAGCGAGATCGGCTCCTTGGCGATCTTCAGCACCTTGCGCACTTTTTCGAGCGGCATTGCGAGCTTTTCCGCCAGTTCCTCTGGCGTCGGCTCGCGGCCGATCTCGTGCAGCATCTGGCGCGAGGTACGCACGATCTTGTTGATCGTCTCGATCATGTGCACCGGAATGCGGATGGTGCGCGCCTGGTCGGCGATCGAACGCGTGATCGCCTGCCGGATCCACCATGTCGCGTAGGTCGAGAACTTGTAGCCGCGGCGGTATTCGAATTTGTCGACCGCCTTCATCAGGCCGATATTGCCTTCCTGGATCAGGTCGAGGAACTGCAGGCCGCGATTGGTGTATTTCTTGGCGATGGAGATGACGAGGCGCAGATTGGCCTCGACCATTTCCTTCTTGGCGATCGCGGCTTCGCGCTCGCCCTTCTGCACCTGGTTGACGATCTTGCGGAATTCCAGGATCGAGATCGCCGTTTCGGTGGCGAGGTTCTGGATCTCGGCGCGCAGGTCGCGGATCGCATCCTTCTCGTTCTTGGTGAATTCCTTCCAGCCGCGCGAGGTCAGATTGCCGATCGAGCGCGTCCAGTTCGGGTCGAGCTCGGAACCCTGATATTCCTTCAGGAACTCCTCGCGGCGCACGCCGTAGCTTTCGGCGAGCCTGAGCAGCTTGCCCTCGTTCTGCACCAGGCGCTTGTTGATGTCGTAGAGCTGCTCGACCAGCGCCTCGATGCGCGCCGTGTTGAGCGACAGCGACTTCACCGCCTTGATCAGCTGGTCCTTCAGCTCCTTCAGCCGGCGGTCCTGGCTGGGCGACAAAGTGCCGGCGGCAGCCAGCCGGTTCTCGACCTGCTGGTCCTGCAGCTTGCGCAGCTTCTTGTAGGTGTCGGCGATGACGTCGAGCGTCTCCATCACCTGCGGGCGCAGTTCGGCTTCCATTGCCGCCAGCGACAGGCTGGCCTCGTCCTCATCTTCCTCGTCGTCGTCGACCAGCCCGCGCGTATCAGCGCCGACATTGGTGACGTCTTCTTCCTCGTCGCGCGAACGGCGCGACCTTTCCTCAACCTTGGGCGCTTCCTCAATGCGCTCGACCACCGGTGCCTGCTTGGCCTCGGGGCCGGCATAGGTCGCCTCGAGATCGATGATCTCGCGCAGCAGGATCTTGGATTCGTTGAGCTCGTCACGCCAGATAATGATGGCCTGGAAAGTCAGCGGGCTCTCGCACAGGCCCGCAATCATCGTCTCGCGACCGGCTTCGATGCGCTTGGCGATGGCTATTTCGCCTTCGCGCGACAAAAGCTCGACCGAGCCCATCTCGCGCAGATACATGCGCACCGGATCGTCGGTGCGGTCGGTCGGCTCTTTCTTGGTGGTCGTCGCGGCAACCGCGGTGCCGGTCTGCTCGGCCAGCTCGTTGGCGTCTTCCTCGGCGTCGGCGGCCGTATCAGTGGCTTCGGGCTCCTCGCCCTGCTCGTCGTCCTCGACCACGTTGATGCCCATGTCGGACAGCATCGCCATCGTGTCCTCGATCTGCTCGGAGGTGACTTCCTCCGAGGGCAGCACCGAATTCAGCTCGTCCATGGTGACATAGCCGCGCTTCTTGGCGGCCTTGATCATCTTCTTGACAGCATCATCGGAAAGGTCGAGCAGAGGGCCATCGGTGGCGCCTTCGCGTTCGGTTTCGACCTCTTCCTTTTCCTTTGTCGCCATAGTCTTTGTTTTCTCCTAGCGGCTGAACATTGAAGCCGCGTATGCTGCCGGACCGGTCAAATCGGATGCGCTCGTTGTCAAACGCGCTTCACCGGGCCCAGTAACTGCATCTCTCGTTAAGTCCAGATTAACCCTGATATCTGTGGCAGGCAGCTTGCCTGTCCAGTGATCAGTACCTCACATCGTTGCATTGCCCATCGACGCCGGGTGCGGTTAACGTTTCGAATCGTCCTGATTCCGCCATTCTGCCAGAAGGTCAAGCGCCTCTCGCATGATTCGCATGAAAAAAGCGAATCAATTACCCGACTTAGAGCGCCGCGCGCCCAATTCGACGCGTAAGCACGTTCTTGCTCTTTCACTTCGACGCAGGCTTCGACCTAGACGCGCCCGGCACGCCCTGAAGACACGCCAAACCCTTCGATCAACGCTTCCGTCGCTTGCACATCATTGAATTGCGCCTGAATCTCGACCAGATGCCGGAAATTTTCGTCCGAAGGATCCACATCGAGCGCCGCTTGCGCCTGTTTCAGCTCTCTATGTAAGGTGCGCGCGCTGCGCTGCAAGTGCAGGGCCTGGTTGAAGGCGTCGCGGGCATCGTCGAGCGCCGCGGTTTCCAGCGCCGGCCATTGCCTGGCGCGCTTGATCAGCGCCACCGAGCGCGCCCAGATGTCGCTGCAGCCGGCGCGCTCAATTGTCGCGATCACCGCGGCGCGGTCATTGGCCATGTCATGCGCCATGGCGTCGAGGATAGCTGCATGCAGCCGCTTCAGATCGGTGTTGGCGAGGTCGAGGAACTCGACATGGGCGAAGTTCTCGTCGATCAGCGCCGGATGATTGATCAGCGCCACGATGATCGTCGCCTCGCGCACCGACATCATCTCGCCGCCGCGCTTGAGCATGGCGGAGCGGCCGAGGCTTTCTGTGATCGCGGCGCGCCCGCCGGCGCCGCTGCCTTTCGCGAACTGTCCGCCGGGCGCGGGCGCCTTGCCCTGGCCCGGTTTCCAATCCTGACGATCTTGCCGAACAGTACGCTGGGCACTGAAGAAGTTCCGCACCCGCTCGCGCATTTCCTGCTGGTAGTGATAGCGCGTGCTTTCGTCGCGGATGCGGCTGGTGAGTTCCAGCAGCGTTTTTTGCAGTTCCGCCCGCCGCTCCGGTGTGTCGAAGACACCGCCCGTCGTCTCGCGCATCCACAACAGGTCGACCAGCGGTCGCGCCTCGGCAAGCACCGCCCGGAACGCATCCGGCCCTTCGGCCTTGACCAGATCGTCAGGGTCCTTGCCCTCCGGCAACAGCGCAAAACGCGCCGAGCGCCCCGCCTGCGCCGCCGGCAACGCCATGTCGGCGGCCCGCCATGCCGCCTTCAGCCCGGCCTGGTCGCCGTCGAAGCACAGCATCGGTTCCGGCGCCATGCGCCACAACAGTTCGAACTGGTTTTCGGTGAGTGCGGTGCCGAGCGGCGCCACGGCATTCTCAAAACCGGCCTGCGCCAGTGCGATGACGTCCATATAACCTTCGACGGCAATGACCGTACCGCCCTTGGCCAGCGCCTTGCGAGCCCGAGCGAAATTGTAGAGCACATTGCCCTTGTGGAAGAGCTCGGTGTCGGGCGAGTTCATGTATTTGGCCAGCGCATCGGGCGCCAGCGCCCGGCCACCGAAGGCGATGATCTTGCCTCTCGAATCCGGGATCGGAAACATGATGCGATCGCGGAACCAGTCATAGGACACCGGAATGTCGTCGCCATGACGCACCAGCCCGCAAGCCTCAATGTCGGCCTTCGGCACGCCCTTGGCCGCAAGATGCTCCTTCAGCGCGTTGCGGCTGTCCGGGGCATAGCCGAGCCGGAACGACTGCTGCGTCGCCGGCGTCAGCCCGCGGTCCCTGAGATAGGCGCGGGCCTTTGCCCCCTCAGGCCCTTGCAACCGCTCCTGGAAGAAGGCGGTCGCCATTTCCATGACATCGGTCAGGCTGGCGCGTTCCTTCTCGCGCCGCTCCTCATTGGCATCGCGAACCGGCATCGGCACGCCGGCCATATCGGCGATCTTCTGGACCGCTTCGGGAAAACTCATGCCGTCAAGCTCGGTCAGGAACTTGAAGTGATCGCCCGAAACCGAGCAGCCGAAACAATGGTAGCGGCCCTTCTTGTCCTCGCAGTGGAAGGACGGGCTCTTTTCGCCATGGAACGGACAGCACGCCCAATAGTCGCCGCGCGACGCGTTGGTCTTCTTGCGGTCCCACGCGACGCGCTGGCCGATCACCGAGGAAATCGGCACGCGGTCGCGTATCTCGTCGAGGAAGGCGGGCGGAAAGCGCATGGGAAACTCTTTTCTCCACCATATAATCATACCGGCGAAATCCGACGACCCCCAATGCGAGCCATACCCGGTTTCCACAGGGCAAAAATGGAAGGCGGCCGTCACTGACCGCCTTCCTTTCATGGTTCAGCATAAGCCCGGATCAGTGCGCGGCGATGGCGCCGAAGATGATGCCGGAGAGGATGCTGACCAGCACATAGTCGTTGCCGACGCGGATCCACTCCTGGCCGCGGCCGGGACGATGCAGGCCATAGCGACCGTAGTCGCGGATCGGCTGGTGGCGCTTCCAGCCGGAATATTTCTGGCCGTGCCTCCAGTGGTTGTTTCTCACCACGACGCGCTTCTTGACGATGACGCGCTTCCTGACGTCGACGTGCTTGCCGGGCTGCTGCCAGTCGACCTGCGTGTAATTCGACTGCGGTGCTGCGGGCACATTCAGCGGTGCAGCCTGACCCGTCAGGGACGTGGCGGCCAGCATCGAGACAGCGAGAACGGAAAGAACAATGCGTTTCATAGGAGTCTCCTTGGTTGTCGATGCCCAAGGAGTAGCGGCCAGGGGATGAACTAAAACTGAACGCGCGCATTACAATTATGTAATGAATTCCTTCGTTTATCCAAGAGAATTGAACATCATCGCAAAGGCAGACGCCGTCAGTGCAGCGACCTCAGCCGATCCGCCACACCACCGCAGCCAATTCGACATCCGTCCATTTTCCGACACCGCCTGTCGCGCCGCAACAGTCCCTGAAATCGACAAGATTTTATTATCCGGCTAAAATATTCGGACTATTATCGGTCGCTGCCATGATCATGATTCGTACCCCTGTCTTTCACCCCGCTCGCCACGCTGTCCGCGTGGCGGCCCCTGTTGGCATGCACACAACAAGATGAGCGGCTCCGTCGTCCTCCTGCATCTGGCCGGCGCCGTGGCGCTGATGCTGTTTGCCACCCGCATGGTCAAGACCGGCGTCGAGCGCGCCTATGGCGATGTGCTGCGCCACAAACTGCGCGCCACCATGCGCAATCCGATCATGGCGGTGCTGGCCGGCTGCGGCCTGTCGATCGCGCTGCAGAGCTCCACCGCCGTCACTCTGCTGGTCGGTTCCTTCGCCGGCGCCGGCATCGTCTCAGGGATATCGGGCCAGCTTGCGGTGCGCGGCGCCGAGATCGGCTCGGCCCTTGTCGTCAAGCTTTTGACCTTCGACCTGTCGCTGCTGGTGCCGATCTGCCTTGCCGCCGGCACCGTCATGTTCATGGCCACCGAGCGGCGCGACTGGCGCCAGTTCGGCCGCATCCTGGTTGGCATCGGCCTGTTGCTGCTGTCGCTGGAAATGATCGGCCAGGCGTCGGAGCCGCTGCGCCAGAGCACGCTGATGCCGATGATCGTCAACTACTTCTCCGGCGATCCCGTAACCGCCTATCTGCTGGCGGCGCTCATCACCTGGCTGTTCCATTCCTCGATCGCCGCCGTTTTGCTGATGGTGACGCTCGCCGGCCGCGGCTTCATCCCGCCGGAGCTCGGCATCGTGCTGGTGCTCGGCGTCAATCTCGGCTCGTCGATCATCGCCCCGCTGCTGACCCGCAATGCCGAGCCCGGCGTACGCGTCGTGCCGATCGGCAACCTTTTGATGCGCGGCATGGGCTCGCTGGTGATGCTGATCCTGTTCATGACCTTCAAGCCGCCGGTCGCCTTTCTCGGCGCCACCGTGCCCGACCAGATCGTCAACGCCCACATCCTGTTCAATGTCCTGATCCTGCTCGCCGGCCTGCCGCTGGCGGGCCTCGTCTATCGCGCTTCGGAGAAGATCGTGGCGCTCGGCACCCCGCCGCTACCGGCCAATGCGCTCGACGTCGTCGAATTGTCCGCGCTCAACGACAGTGCGCTGGACATGCCGAGCCAAGCACTGGCCAACGCAGCGCGCGAGGTGGTGCGGGTCTGCGAGACGGTCGAGATTATGCTCAAGCGCATCATCGAGCTCTATGAGAGCGCCGACGCCGACAAGATCAAGGCGCTGGCGGCACTCGACGACCGCGTCGACCGGAAGCACGCGGCGATCAAGCTCTATCTGGCCAAGGTCACCAAGAACCCGCTGACCGAAGATGAGGCATTGCGCTGCCAGGAGCTGATCGGCGCCTGCGTCAAGCTCGAACAGGTCGGCGACATCATCGTGCGCAACATGCTGGTGCATGTGAAGAAGAAGCTCGAGCGCGGGCTTGAGTTCACGCCCGAGGGCTGGCGCGAGCTTTGCGCCTTCCACGCCTCGGTGCTTGCAAATGCGCGACTTGCCTTCAACGTTCTGGTATCGCGCGATCCCGAGACCGCCCGCCAGCTTGTCCTGGAAAAGGACCGGCTGCGCGACCGCGAGAAGGAAACCAGCGCCAGCCATTTCGTGCGACTGCGCGACGGCACCGCCAAGAGCGTCGAGACCAGCTCGATCCATCTCGACACCATCCGCGACCTCAAGCAGATCAACTCGCTGCTGGCGTCGATGGCCTACCCCGTGCTCGAAGAACGCGGCCTGCTCACCGGCTCGCGGCTGAAGGCGAGCTGAGCGGTCTCACGAGTTCAGCTGGCCGCAAGAATATCTTTGCGCCGCCTCCTGTCCGTCGGCTAAGGATTGATCAAAAGTCCACCGGGAGGAAAGTCGATGGATACGCATTCGCGCAGTTTCGCCAAGGCGCTCTCCTGGCGCGTCACCGGCACCATCGACACGATGATCATCTCGCTCGTCGTAACCGGCAGCATCAAGCTTGCCGCGGCCATCGGCGCGACTGAGGTCGTCACCAAGTCGCTGCTTTACTATTTTCATGAGCGCGCGTGGCTGAAGATTCCCTACGGACGGAAAACGGCGGCGTAGCCTTGCCAGCGTGGCTGAAGGCGAGACGATCCCGATCAAGAAAACCTAAAGCGTCGGCGACAATTTCTGCATTGCCGGCGGCGCCCATCCGTGGTTTGAGGCTTCCTCAGTCGAGGATCGCTTCCGCGCCATGCTTCCCCTTTTCGCCCTGTTCTTTGCCGCCTTTGCCTTCGGCACCACCGAGTTCGTCATCGCCGGCGTGCTGCCGCAGGTGGCGGACGGCCTTGGCGTTTCGATCCCCACATCAGGCTATCTCGTCTCCGGCTACGCCACCGGCATCGCCATTGGCGGCCCGTTGCTGGCGCTCGCCACCAAGAGCGTTTCCCGCAAGGCCCTGCTGCTCGGCCTTGCCGTCGCTTTCACCATCGGCCAGGCTGCCTGCGCGCTGGCGCCCGACTTTGCCTCCATGCTGCTGCTGCGGATTGCCGTAGCCGTGGCGCATGGCGCCTATTTCGGTGTCGCCATGGTGGTCGCGGTCGGCCTCGTCCCCGAGGACAAGCGCGGCATGGCTGTCGCGGTCATCCTGTCGGGCCTCACCGTCTCCAACGTCATCGGCGTTCCCGCCGGCACCGCGATCGGCAATCTCTGGGGCTGGCGGGCGACGTTCTGGGTCATGTGCGGGCTCGGCGTGGTGGCGACGCTTGCCATGCTTGCGCTGCTGCCGCGCAAGACGGGATCGTCGAGTCCGTCGGCCAGCCTTGCGCGCGAAGTCCGCGTGCTGGCGCGCCAGCAGGTCTGGACGTCACTCATCCTGATGCTGATGCTGATGATCGGTCAGTTCGGGCTGTTCACCTACATCACGCCGACCTTGCTTGAGGTGACCCACCTCGACGAGAACCTGATCCCGTGGGTGCTGCTGCTCAACGGCGTCGGCGCGACGATCGGCGTCTTCCTTGGTGGCAAATTGTCCGACTGGAAATTGATGCCGTCGCTCATCACCATGCTTCTCCTGCAGGCGGTAACCCTTGTCGTCATCTTTGCCGTCAGCCCCTATCCCCTGCCGATGGTTGTGGCGATCGTCATCTGGGGCGGTCTCAACTTCGCCATCGGCACGCCGATCCAGACCCGCATCCTGGCCTGGACGGCAGACGCCTCCAACCTCGCCTCGTCGCTCATTCCGTCCGGCTTCAATGTCGGCATCGCGCTGGCCGCGTCGCTCGGTTCCGCCCTGCTCAATGCTGGCTATGGCTATCGCAGCCTGCCGGTCGTCGGCGCGCTTGCCATGCTGGTCGCGGTGGCGGTCGCCGCCGTTTCCTACATTTCGGAGGGGCGCAGCAACGCTACCCCGCCTGTCCCCGCCGCCGCCGAATAGGCATCAGCGCCAAGCCGGCGTCGGCTCACACCCGAACGGCGGCAGCGGGGAAATCCTTACTGCAGCAGGCCTTTGACGATGCCGCTCGCTTTGCCGAAATCCATCTGGCCGGCATATTTCTGCTTCAGCGCAGCGATCACCTTGCCCATATCCTTCTGGCTGGCGGCACCGGTGGCAGCGATCGCCTCACGCGCCGCGGCCGTCACCGCGGCATCGTCGAGCTGCGTCGGTAGAAAATCACGGATGATGGCCATCTCGTCGCGCTCCTGCGCGGCAAGTTCAGGCCGCTTGCCGTCGTCGAAGGCCTTGGCCGACTCCTCGCGCTGCTTCACCATCTTGGCCAGGATCTGCAGGATCTCTTCGTCGCTGGCCGGCTCCTTGCCGGACCCGCGATTGAGGATGTCGCGGTCATGGATGGCGGCCTGGATCAGCCGTAGCGTCGGCAGCCGGCGCTTGTCCTGCGCCTTCATCGCGCTCTTCAGGGATTCGGCGATTTTGCCACGCATGATGCTTTCTCCTTCGATCGGCGCGGACAATAGCCCCGGCGAATGCGCAAGGCAAACCCCCGAAGACGCCGTCAAATCACTGATATTGTTCGACGAAATAAATCGATGCTGGTCACTGGCTGCATCATTGACCGTTCTGGCACCTTCCCCTATGTACTCGGCCTTGCATAAGACAATGAATTGACGCGCGCAGGCTCGAGAAATCGCTGCCGCGCCGATTGCTGCGCAGCAGGCCCACTAGGTCGGTCGAAGCGCGCAGCCTGATAGGAGTGCCGCCATGGCTGATGTGACGCCCGCCTGGACCATCGAAAAGCCGACCGCGCTGCTGGTGCTTGCCGACGGCACGGTCATCGAGGGTCGCGGTCTCGGCGCCACCGGCTCCGCCGTCGCCGAAGTCTGTTTCAACACCGCGCTCACCGGCTACCAGGAAATCCTCACCGATCCGTCCTATGCCGGCCAGATCGTAACCTTCACCTTTCCGCATATCGGCAACATCGGCACCAATGACGAGGACATCGAGGATCTCAACCCGGTGGCACGTTCAGGCGCCGTCGGCGCCGTGTTTAAGGCCGATGTCACCAACCCGTCCAACTACCGCGCCGGCACCGGCCTCGACCAGTGGCTGAAGAAGCGCGGCATCGTTGCTCTGTCGGGTATCGACACCCGCGCGCTGACCGCGCTGATCCGCGAAAAGGGCATGCCCAATGCCGTCATTGCGCACGCGCCCGACGGCGTCTTCGACCTTGATGATCTCAAGCGCCGCGCCGCCGCGTGGTCCGGCCTGATTGGGCTCGATCTCGCCAAGGAGGTCACGTCAGGCCAGTCCTCGGTCTGGCGCGAGACGCAATGGGTCTGGAACGAAGGCTTTGGCGAACAGGCCGATCCGTCCATGCATGTCATCGCCATCGATTACGGCGTCAAGCGCAACATATTGCGGCTGCTTGCCGGCCTCGGCGCCAAGGTCACCGTGGTGCCGGCCAACACCGGCGCCGAAGAAATCCTCGCCATGCAGCCGGACGGTATCTTCCTCTCCAACGGCCCCGGCGACCCGGAAGCCACAGGCGACTATGCCGTGCCGGTCATCCAGGACCTGTTGAAGACCGACATCCCGGTGTTCGGCATCTGCCTCGGCCACCAGATGCTGGCGCTGGCGCTCGGCGGCAAGACCGCCAAGATGCACCAGGGCCATCACGGCGCCAACCACCCAGTCAAGGACCACACCACCGGCAAGGTCGAGATCGTCTCGATGAATCACGGCTTTGCCGTCGATGCCGACTCGCTGCCCGACGGCGTCGAGGAAACCCATGTCTCGCTGTTCGACGGTTCGAACTGCGGCATCGCGCTGACCGGAAGACCGGTGTTCTCGGTCCAGCATCACCCCGAAGCCTCGCCCGGCCCGCAGGATTCGCACTACCTGTTCCGCCGCTTCGTCAATCTCATTCGCGAGAAGCGCGGAGAGGAATTGCTGGCGGAGCGTGCTTGAGCCGATCCGTTAGAGCCGCCCCTCATCTGCCTGCCGGCATCTTCTCCCCGTAAACGGGGAGAAGGGGCTTGTCGCAACCTCGGCGCTCTTACAGCAACGTTGACGATTGGCGAAAGCGGCGGCGACGGCGTCTTTCTCCCCGTCACTATACGGGGAGAAATGCCCGGCAGGGCAATGAGGGGCGGCGCAAACGTCACGTCAGGACGATGCGGCTCGCATGGCTCATATCTTGGCCCCATCTTCCGCGACGCCGGTCGCAACTTTTCCAAGTGCCGCCGACCTCGCCACTTTGGTGACGAAGACGATGAGCGCCAGCGTCATGAACAACCCGCCGACCAGATAGGGCGCGCCACCGAAGGTCACCGGCGCGCTCGGCCCGGTGAACCAGGAAAAGATCGCCGTATAGAGCAGCGGCGTGATGATCGAGGTGATCGAGAAGATCGAGGTCATAGCGCCCTGGAGTTCGCCTTGCGCCGAAGGTGGCACCTTGGCGGCGGCCAGACTCCTGAGCGGCGGGTCGGCCAACGCTTCGAGACAGCCGACGACGATCACGGCATAGATCATCCAGCCTTGCGACGCGAAGGCATAGCCGAAGGCGCTGAGTGCCGTGAACGCCAGACCGATTGCCGCCGTCTTCCACTCACCAAGCCTTGGGATCACACGCGGCAGCACCGTCGCCATGACGATCGCTCCGCACAGGCCGAAGGCACCCAGCGAAAAGCCGATCTGCTGTTGGTTCCAGCCATAGCGGTAAGTGGAGACGAACGACCAGACCGCCGGATACATCATGTGCCCGAGCGTCATCAGAAAGAAGACAAGACCGATCCAGCCGATGCCTTTGTATTGGCGCATCTGGAGGAGCGTTCCCACAGGGTTGGCGCGTTTCCACTCGAACCGGCGCCGGTGTTTTTCGTCCAGCGTTTCCGGCAAGAAAAACATCGCGATCAGGAAATTCAGCAGAGCAAGCCCGGCGGCAAAATAGAACGGTACGCGCGGACCGAGCGTGCCGAGCAGCCCGCCCAGAACCGGTCCGATGACGAAGCCGACGCCAAAAGCGATGCCAAGCAGGCCGAAATTCTTCGCCCGGTTCTCATCGTTCGAGATATCGGCGATGAAGGCCGACGTCGTCGAGTAGCTGGCGCCCGAAATGCCGGCCAGCACACGCCCGATGAACAGCATCGGGTACGACCAGGCGACGGCGCAGATCAGATTGTCGATGGCACAGGTCAGCACCGAGGCGAGCAGGATCGGCCGCCGTCCAAAGCGGTCGCTCAACCCGCCCATGATGGGCGCGAAGAAGAACTGCATCGCGGCATAGACAAAGAACAGCCAGCCGCCCTCGATAGCCGCGCCGCTGATGCTGACGCCGGTCAGTTCCCTGAGATAGGCGGGCAGCACCGGCATGATGATGCCGAAGCCGATAATGTCGAGCAGCAGCGTGGTGAAAACGAGCGCAAGGCCCCGCCTGGCGGTTTTGGGGTCGATCATGGTGGTCTAGCTCCTCTGCTCGCCCTGGGGCGCAGGCGGACGCACCTTATAGGCGAGCCCACCGCCAGGAACAATAAGGGAACAGGTCAGATATTCTCATCCTGACATCACTTGCCATGATGGATGCTACCGTGCGCATCGTTGGAAGCGCCGGTTTTTCGGAAGAATTCCAGTGCCTCAGATCGGCCAGTGCCTCAGATCGGCCAGTGCTTCAGATCGGATTGTTGAACGTGTCGCAGTCCGAAAGCTTGCCGCTCTTGTAGCCTCGCGCCAGCCATGTCTGCCGCTGCTGCGACGTGCCATGGTTGAAGCTTTCCGGCACGACGTAGCCCTGCATCTTCTTCTGCAACGTGTCGTCGCCGATCTTCTGCGCCGCGTTCAGCGCCTCTTCGATGTCGCCCTGTTCCAGAATGCCCTTCTGCGCGGTGAAGTGCGCCCAGATGCCGGCAAAGCAGTCAGCCTGGAGTTCAACCTGCACCGACATGTGGTTGGCATCGGCCTCGCTCATGCCTTGCCGCATTTTATTGAACTTGGGCAGGATGCCGGTCAGGTTCTGCACGTGATGGCCAACCTCATGCGCGATCACATAGGCCTGGGCGAAGTCGCCCGAGGCACCGAACTGCTGGTCGAGCTGCTGGAAGAAGCTGGTGTCGAGATAGACCTTGTGGTCGCCGGGACAGTAGAACGGTCCAGCCGCGGTCGAGGCGGCACCGCAGGCCGAGCGTATCTGGCCGCTGAACAGAACCAGCTTGGGATCCTCATATTTCAGGCCGTTGGCCTGGAAAATACCGGTCCAGGTGTCCTCGGTTTCGGCCAGCACCGTCGAAACGAACTGCTTCATCTCGTCGGAGGCCGGCGCACCGGTACCGGCGTCCTGCCCGCCGCTGTTGTCGGTAATCTGACCGTCGCCGCCCGGCAGCAGGCCGCCATCGCCGCCGCCCAGGATCTGTGATGGATCGAAACCAAAATACCATCCAGCAAGCACCACCAGGATGACGAGCAAGATGCTGCCGCCGCCACCGGTGCGGCCGCCAATCGGGACACGAAACTGACCGGGGCTCCCGCCGCCTAGCCCACCGCCGCCACCGCTGTCGCTGCGCTCGTCCTCGACATTGTCACTCTGACGACGGCCCTTCCAGAGCATGGCAACTCCCCGCGATGCACGTTTCGGTTGACCCAGCCGATGTCATGGCCCGGTCCGACCCAACAAACAATTAGCCCAATGGTTGCACCAAGTCACAGCATTTTTCGCCGCTAGCGTCGCCGCTTCGCCGCTCTGGCCGAGACGGCACAGGCGCTGTAGCATCCAACTTGAACAGGGGTGTGAGGGCGCTTGCGAACGATCGGCCGATTCTTGTTGCTGGCGGCGCTGCTTTGCCTCGGCCCCTGGTCGGCCGGCGCCGTCACGCTCGATTCCAGCGTCGCCGTCACCGACCCCGCAACCTTGCAAGCGCTCGAGCGCGGCGGCCTCTCGATCAGCCGCCTGCTTGGGCCAGCACTTGGCCTGACGCGCGATGTCGACAACCATGGACTGTTTTCGGTACGCGCGCTGACCCCGGTCCGCAACGCCGTCAAACAACAGATCATCGACGAGCCCGGCAACAGCCCAGACCCTTATGTCGCGGCACTGGCCAAATCGAAGGACAGCAGCCAGAAGTTCAACCCCAGATACATCGACGACGACGGCTCGACGCTCGACCTCACCGGCGTCGTCAACCGCATGGATCGCGGCTATCTCGGCCACACCCAATGCGGCGAGATCAGGCTGATCTACCGCTTTCATTATTCGGTCGAGGAGACACCTGGCCAGCGCATCTCGTCTCGCCTGCCGCTGACCATGAGCCTGGTTTTCAACGCCAGGCCCACCGAGGCGCAAGCCCGTGCCTCAAAGGATCGTCCAAGTGCCATTGGCGCCTCCTGTGCGGATGTCGCCAAACGCTGGCTTGCCGCCGGGCAGAAGGACCTCGCGCCCGACCAACTGGCGGCATGGTTGCGCTCGGACGAAGGCCCGCTTTCCAACGCCATGCTGAATTCCTCGCAGATCATGCGGCTCGAGCTCAACATGCAGGTTTTGCGGCTGTCGGCCTCGACCCGCCGCGATTTCGGCGGCCACGCGGAATATTTGCTGAAAATCTTCAAATGGGATCCTGCCACCTCCACCTTCCAAGAATCGAAGATGGAGAACGAGATCGACCGCAAAGTGGTGCTGGCCGACAGGCAGGCCTTCGCCAAATGGCTGCTCACCGACCGCAACATCTACGACCTCGACCGCGGCCGGCTGGTCATCGACGAAAAGTTCCTGGTGACCAGCGCCATCTCGGTGGCGCCGGGCGGCATGAGCCGGTCGCAGAACAATCTGGCCTATGGGCTGCTCGATGACGACGCCGTCGACAAGGCGCTGAAAGACTATGTCGCCAGGGGCAACGAGCTGAAAACTGTGAAGTCGGTGGCCGGCTTCAACCTGCGGCTCAACGAGATGAGCTGCACCGGCTGCCACCAGACGCACGGCATTGCCGGCTTCCACTACACCGGCGCCGATCCGGCCAGCGAACCACGCCGCAACGCGGTCTTGGTGCCGGGCTCTGCGGTGTTCTTCGCCGACCTGCCGCGCCGCCGCGCCATCGTCGAGGAATTTGCCGCCGGCGGCCATCCGGATTTTACCCGCGGCTTCGCTGCCCGGCCGGACGCCAAGTATGCCGAGGCGTTGAAAGGCACTGATCTCTACAATGGCTGGGGCTCGATCTGCTATCGCGGCGAGGATGCGAGCTTCAAGGATTGGACCTGCGGCGAAGGCCTGCGTTGCGCCGGCGTGCATGAGAGCGCCATCCATCCGGGTTTCGGCACCTGCGTCAGCGAAGCGGGAACCGCTGTCGGCGACCCCGTCGAGTTCGGCGAGATCAAGATGTCCAAATGGGGCGACGACAAATATTGCCGTCTGTCGCCGGCAACCGCAAAGGCCTGCGCCATCGACCCTGTCAGGGACAAGAAACCGCCGATAAAGCTCGCCGGCTATGGCGCCGCGCGCCAGCGTTATGACAATCCCGAGCAGAAGACTGGCGGCTTTCCAGGCGGCATGCTGCGCAAGGCGAGCTGCGAAAAACTGCCCGACGAGGCGACTTGCGGACGGCTTGCCAAGACCGGTTTCAACGACTGCATCGCCTCAGGCAAGGATCATAAATTCTGCACCAAGGAATTCACCAAGACAGCTGGTCTACGCGCCTGCGACAAGGCCCATCCCTGCCGCGAGGACTATATCTGCACCGCCGGCTACGATGATCTGGCGGAGGCGAAACCCGGCAAGGGCACCTGCATCCCGCCCTATTTCATCTTTCAGTTCCGCGTCGACGGTCATCCGCGCAGCTGGGTGCAAGACACCCAAGAGTAAAGGCGCCGCCCTGGGGCAAATCTCAACTCTTCTGCTTGGCGCCTGCGCTCTTGCCGTCCGAGCTTTTCGAACGCTCCTCGAAACGGGCAGCGCCCTTTTTCAGCGGCCGGCCGGTTTCGGCTTCCGTCTTGCGCTCGTCCTTCGCCGCAGCTTGCTTCAATCCCTTTGCCGCCTGCTTGCCCTTCGCTGTCGGTGCCTGTTCAACGCCCATGATGTCCTCCTCGGCCTCGCGCCAACCGCGCGGCATGCTCCTCAACGCATCCGTGATGCGGCGGTTCCGGTAGGTCTGTGGGGCGGGGATTAGCGGGGCGCGGTCATCGCCTTGCGAAACGCTTCGAGCGTCTCGGCGCTGACATGGTGCTCGATGCCCTCGGCATCGATGCGCGCCGTTTCGGCGCTTACGCCGAGCGAGCGCAGGAAGGCTTCCACAGTCTGGTGGCGAATGCGGCTCTCCTCGGCAACCTTGCGGCCGGCCTCGGTCAGGAAGACACCGCGATAGGGTTTCCTGGACACCAGCCCGTCGGTGCACAGCCGGGTCAGCATCTTGGCCACGGTCGGCTGGGCAACGCCGAGCCTTGCCGCGATGTCGACCTGCCGCGCCTCATTGCCGTCCTCGATCAGGTCGGCGATCAGCTCGACATAATCCTCGACCAGCGCGCTGCGGCGCGCTTCGCGCGTCTGCCGGAATCCCTCAGAATGGACGTCGGCGTCAGGCAGCGGTTCGCGCGGTACGGGTCTGTTTTTCAGCGCCAATACGCGCTCCTTCTGGCCGTCGGCGGATGTCCCGATATTGAACATTCATAGCACGAGCTTGAAATGTTCTGGCCGTTTATTTGCATTCCTTGGCAGGCGCAACTGGGTTCCCCCGATTGCCCCCTGCTCTCTGACAAGGGGTCCCTAAAAAGCACATACAATGAAATATAGCATATTGCATAATGTTCAGCCGTGGCATAGATTGGCGGCAACATCCACCAATCCCAGCGGAAATCCCCTTTATGTCGGAAGCCCAAGCCACCTCTGAATCCCGATCCATGTGGCGATTTGCCCGGCCGGAAGAGGACGACCAGCCCAGCCTGCGCGAAGTCAATTCCTCGATCGCCGTGCCGAGTTCGGGCGTCTGGTTTCGCCGGCTGTTCGCTTTTATGGGTCCGGGCTACATGGTCTCGGTGGGCTACATGGACCCCGGCAACTGGGCGACCGACCTCGCCGGCGGCGCCCAGTTCGGCTACACCTTGCTCTTCATCATCTTGCTGTCGAACCTGATGGCCATCCTGCTGCAGGCGCTCGCAGCGCGGCTCGGCATCGCCACCGGCCGCGACCTCGCCCAGGCTTGCCGCGCCTACTATCCGCGGCCAGTGAACTTCATGCTGTGGATCGCCTGCGAACTGGCCATCATCGCCTGCGACCTCGCCGAGGTCATCGGCACGGCGATTGCTCTGCAGCTACTGTTCGGCATTCCGCTGATCGGCGGCGCGCTGATCACCGCGCTCGACGCTTTCCTGCTGCTTCTGCTGATGAACAAGGGTTTTCGCTTCCTCGAAGCCTTCATCATCGCGCTTTTGATCATCATCTTCGGCTGCTTCGCCATTCAGATCTTTGCCGCCTCTCCACCGGTTGGCTCGGTCCTGCACGCCATGTTCGTGCCGTCGTCCGAGATCGTCACCAACCCGGCGATGCTGTACATCGCCATCGGCATCATCGGCGCCACCGTCATGCCGCACAATCTTTACCTGCACTCCTCGATCGTGCAGACGCGTGCCTATGAGCGCACCGAGAAAGGCAAGCGCGACGCCATCAAATGGGCAACCACCGACTCAACCATCGCCCTGATGCTGGCTCTGTTCATCAACGCGTCCATCCTGATCGTGTCGGCAGTGGCCTTCCACGGCACCGGTCATCAGGACGTCGCCGAGATCGGCAAGGCCTTTGAACTGCTGTCGCCGTTGCTTGGCCTCGGCATCGCCTCCACCCTGTTTGCGGTGGCGCTGCTTGCCTCCGGCCTGAATTCGACGGTGACGGCGACGCTCGCCGGCCAGATCGTCATGGAAGGTTTCCTGCGCCTGCGCATCCCGCAATGGGCGCGGCGCCTGGTGACGCGCGGCATCGCCATCGTTCCGGTGGTGATCGTCACCGCGCTCTATGGCGAAAAAGGAACCGGCCAGTTGCTCGTCTTCAGCCAGGTCATCCTGTCTATGCAACTGCCCTTCGCGGTGGTTCCGCTGGTGCAGTTCGTCTCCGACAAGAAGAAGATGGGCAATCTCGCGATACCACGCAGCGTCGCCGCACTCGCATGGGTGGTCGCCGCCATCATCCTGGTGCTCAACTTCAAGCTGCTCTACGACACCGTCTTCGGCGTCGGCTGAGCAACGAACAGTCCAACTGCTCCCTCACCGGTTTGTCCGACAAACCGACGCGACAAATCGGCTGTCTGCGCTATCTTGACGGGCGATGACCGTCCTTGCGGAAGCTCGAAAATTCTACGCGCGGCTGATGGCTGCCAATTCCGGCTCGGCCGATCCGCGTCTCGAAGAGGCTTTCGCCACGGTGCCGCGCGAAGCCTTTCTTGGCCCAGGACCATGGACGGTCATCGTTGGCAGGATGGTTACAGCCGGCAATGGCAAGGTCGTGACCCCAAGCGCCGATCCGGTTCACATCTATCAGGACGTGCTGGTAGCCCTCGATGCCGACAAGGGCATCAACAATGGCGAGCCCTCCCTGCACGCCATGTGGATCGGCAAGATCGCGCCCAAACCGGGCGAGGCCGTCACCCATATCGGCGCCGGCACCGGCTACTACACCGCCTTACTGGCGCGGCTGGTTTCGCCCGGCGGCGCTGTCACCGCCTTCGAACTGGAGGCCGATCTCGCCCGCCGCGCGACAAAGAATCTCGAAGCCTATGGCAATGTGACCGTCATCCATGGCGATGCCGTCACCACCACGCTGCCACCATCAGATGTCATCTATGTCAATGCCGGCGTCGCCGCACCACCGGCCGGATGGCTGAAGGCGTTGAGGCCGGGCGGTCGCCTGATCTTCCCATGGCGTCCGGCCGAGCGTGTCGCCCTGGCGGTGCTGGTGACCCGCACCAAAAAGGGCTTTGCCTGCGACCCGTTCATGGGCTCCTGGTTCATCCCTTGCGTCGGTGCCTCGGTCGCAAGTCCGGCAGCGAAAATCCCCGACCGCGAACAGGCCGCGCTCAGCCGTTCGATCTGGCTGACATCAGACAGGCCCCCGGACGGGACCGCCACAGCCATCATCGGCGACGTCTGGTTTTCGTCACAGAGCCTTAACGACAGACCGCCAGCTTCACGAACCAAAGGCAAGACTGCCTTGTGATCTTCGAGGGGCCGGAATGCCGGAAATTTCTCAGGCAGCTGTCGGGCAGACGTCCGCTCACCCGTCCTTGGGTCGAAGTCCGGCCTTGACGGCGGGACCATGAAAAGGAGCACCCCAATGAGGAAGATCATCGCCGCAACATTCGTCAGCCTCGACGGCGTCATGCAAGCGCCCGGCGGGCCGGAGGAAGATCCGGTCGAGCGCTTCGAATATGGCGGCTGGACGTTCCACTATTGGGACGACGTCATGGGTGCCGCCATGGACGAGACGTTTTCCAAACCCTTCGCGCTGCTGCTCGGCCGCAAGACCTACGACATCTTCGCCGCCCATTGGCCCTATCAGGAGAACGATCCGATCGCCGACAGCTTCAACGCCGTCACCAAATATGTGGCGACGCACCGGCCCGAAACGCTGTCCTGGCAGAACAGCCAGTCGCGTGGGCCCGACGTTGTGGCGACGCTGCGCCAGCTCAAGCAGGAAGACGGTCCCGACCTGCTCGTCCAGGGATCGAGCGAGCTGATCCAGACCTTGCTCGCCAACGATCTGATCGACGAGATCAGCCTGCTGATCTTCCCGCTGGTGCTGGGCAAGGGCAAGCGGCTGTTCGGCAACGGCACGCTGCCCGCTGCTTTCAAGCTGACCCGCTCGCAAGCCTCGACCACCGGCGTCATCATGGCGACCTATGTGCGCGGCGGGGAGATCAAGGTTGGGTCGTTTGTTCCGGAGAAGCCGTCCGAGGCAGAGATCGAACGGCGCAAGAACTGGAAGTAGCGGGACGGCCTTGGCACCTTTCCTCTCCCTCCGAAGGGGGGAGAGGTGGCGCTGCGAAGCAGCGACGGAGTGGGGGAAGCCATTTGCCAAACGCAGCGCTGTAAGACAGGCAGAACCAGGCGGGCAAGAAGACTCAGGCCAGCGGTAATCAGGCGGAAAAGATCGACCCCCACTCCGTCGAGCTTCGCTCGACACCTCTCCCCCGATCGACGG
The DNA here is from genome assembly GCF_056402815.1 of Mesorhizobium sp. P3_B5. NCBI lineage: Bacteria > Pseudomonadati > Pseudomonadota > Alphaproteobacteria > Hyphomicrobiales > Phyllobacteriaceae > Mesorhizobium > Mesorhizobium sp. P3_B5. The sequence continues at coordinate 84,994 of NZ_JBFUGR010000003.1, forward strand.
GGGAGAGGAAACCAAGTTCTGCTTGGCCTCAAGCCGCCACCGCCCGCCGCGCCAGCCCATCGCGGATGTGGCGTGCAAACTCCTGCGCCGCCGGCCCGACGCCATGCTTCGGCAGGTGCAAGTTGATCGAAAAATTCGGCAAGGCCGGCAGTTCCGGATCGCCAGAGAGAATGTCGAGATCAACAGGCACGGTCGACGCCAGCCAGGTGGTGACGGCGAGGTCCGAGCGCACCGTCGCCGTCGTCGCGTCGATGTTGCCGTTTTCGAACACGGTGCGCCATTCAACCCCGTGTTCGCCAAGAGCCGACAGCACCGCTGGCCGAAACGCGCAGGTGTCGGCGACCATCGACACCGGCAGCGGGCGTTTGCGACGCGCGATACCGCCCTTGGCGCCCACCCAGACCAGCCGGTCGATGACCAGGCATTCGCCGGCGGACGGGCCGACGCGCTCTTCGATGACGGCGAGGTCTATTGTGCCGGTCGCCAATGCCGCGGCGAGTTCCGGCGACGAGGCGCAGACCAGCGAGATCTCGACCTGCGGATAGGTTTCGGCGTAGCTCTTCAAGACCGGCGCCAGCAAGGTGCCGACAAGGTCGTAGGGCACGCCGAGCCGCACCTCGCCCGCAACCGCATTGCCCGCCATCTCGGCCCAGATCTCGTCATTGAGACCGAGCAGGCGTTTGCCCTTGCCGAACACCCGCTCCCCGGAGCGCGTGAGCCTCAGCCCGCGCCGGTCGCGCTCGAACAGGCTGCAGCCCAAAACCTCCTCCAGCCGCTTGATCTGCTGGCTGACGGCGCCCTGCGTCAGGTGCAAAGCGTTGGCGGCCGCCGTCATGCTGGCTTTGTCGGCAACGGTGACGAAGGTGCGGATCAGGGTCGTGTCAAGATTGCGGATCATGGTGACATTATAATCCCTAATGCCAACCATCACAAACATTGCATTTACTGATGCAGGATGACGCCTAGCATGCGGCCTCCCTGGAGAGAAGCCAGCATGTTTGAGACTATCCTTCCCCTCGTCCTGTTCGCGCTGGTCGCCACCTCCACGCCGGGCATGGCGACGACCTTGTCGACGGCGTCCGGCGCGCAGTTCGGCTTTCGCCGTTCTGTCCCGCTGATGGCCGGCAGCGCCGCTGGTCTGGCCACCGTGGCTGCTGCCGGTGCGGCCGGGCTCGCCGGGCTGCTGGCGGCCGTACCATCCTTGCAACTGGCAATGAAGATCGCCGGCTCGCTCTATCTCGTCTGGCTCGCCCTCAAGATCGGCCGCAGCGGACCGCCCAATCTCGACGTGGCGATGGCCAGGCCGAACAGTTTTCTCGGCGGCGCCGGCCTGCAGTGGATGAATCCAAAAGGCTGGGCGATGGGACTTGGCGCTGCGGCATCGTTCGCGGCACTGGCCGACGGACCGCTGCAACTTGCCCTTTTGCTCGGCGCGGTCTTTGGCCTCGCCGCCGCGGTATCGCTGTCGCTGTGGTGCGTGGCGGGCACGCTGCTCGCCCGGTTGCTTAGAACCGAGCGGCAGTGGCGCGTGCTCAACATCGCACTCGGCCTGTTGCTCGCCGCCTCGATCATTCCGATGTGGCGGACGCATTAGAAGCGTCGGCCTTGCAGAACCTGGGTTCTTGCCCCCGCCATAGCGCTACTGCATCCACACATTTCCAAGCAGTTGGTCTTTGGCGATAGCGTGCATGGCAACTTGGCGCATGCATTGTCTTATGGTGCACGGTCGACCCCCACTCCGTCTCGGCTTCGCCGAGCCACCTCTCCCCCGATCGACGGGGTAGAGGAAAGGCGCCAGGCTTTTTGCCGCCAACGCTTGCCCAGCAACGCTCCCTTCCTTTCCCTCCGGAGGGGGGAAAGGTGGCGCTGCGAAGCAGCGACGGATTGGGGGAACCACGTGGTAATCAAGCCTCGGGCCGATCAGTCACGCCAGTCACAGAAGATACGTGCATGGCGTAGCGCCACAGTGGGGGACAGAGGTGGCTTCAAGCCGCGTAGCGCGCCGCCGGCTTGTTGGCGTGCAGGCTGCCGTAGAAGGCTTGCCGGGCGCCGAGGAAAATGTCCAGCTTGGCCGCATCGGCAAGCGCGGGCGCGGTGACGGCTTCGCCTCTGGCCAGGCCGACAAGTGCGGCATCGACCAGATCGTCGGCGGTCATGACGATCTCCTTCGGAAGCTGTTCGATATCGCTGCCGGCGAGTTCCCAGAAATCGGTCCGGGTCGCGCCCGGCAGAACCGCCTGCACCTTCACTTCGGTGTCGGCGACTTCGCGCTGCAGGGCTTCGGTGAAGTTGACGACATAGGCCTTGGTGCCGCTGTAGATGCCGCCCAACGACGTGTCGAAGGCCAGCACCGAGGCGATGTTGACGATGGCGCCGCGGTTGCGCGCGATCAGGCCCGGCAGCACCGCGCGGGTCAGCCGCGTCAAGGCGATGACATTGACCTTGATCATGCGCTCGGCCACGTCGGCGTCCGCCGTGGCCACCACCTGCGCACCGCCGAGGCCGGCATTGTTGACGAGCAGCGTCACGCTGTGGTCGGCTGATATCGCCTGTTCGACCCGGCGGACGTCGTTGTCGTCGGCAAGATCGGCGCTGATCACACTGACCTTGCGATCGTAGGCGTAGCGCAGCTTCTCAGCCAGTTCCTCGAGCCGGTCGGCGCGCCGCGCCACCAGCACCAGATCATAACCCTGGCCGGCAAGCCGGTCGGCATAGACCGCGCCAATGCCCGACGAGGCACCGGTGACGACCGCCGTGCCCTTGTTGTTTTCTACACTCATTGTCCTGTTCCTTGTGTTCGACCGATTGCTTCGTTTCGACCCTGGTTGCCGGGCTCCGTGGGCAACTGCCCTCGCCTCGCCAAAGTCGCTCCATTCAATTAGTGGCATATGCCACTATTAACGAAGTAGGCATATGCCACTATCTTGTCAATGATCTGAACGGAGATTATTTGTGGGTGGCGCGGACGACCATCTTGTCGCCGTCGCCAAGGAAACCCCATGTCGCAAGATGCTCTGCCCGGCCTGACGCTCTGCAACAACGCCATGCTGCGGCGTGCGGCGCGCAAGCTCGGCCAGTTCTATGATGATGTGCTGGCGCCCTCGGGGCTCAAGGCGACGCAGCAGGGCCTGCTCTACCAGATCCATGTCGGCAACGAGCCGGCCATGGGCGCCATTGCCGCTGCCCTGGTCATGGATCTGTCGGCGCTCGGCCACACGCTGAAGCCGCTGATCCGTGACGGCTTTCTCGAGACCTTCGCCGATCCGAACGACCGCCGCATCAAGCGTGTGAGGCTGACGCCGTTGGGCCTGGTCAAGCTCGATGAGGTGATGAAGCTGTGGCATGTCGCCCAACAGCGTTTCGAAGATGTGGTCGGCAAGGAGCAGGCCGCGAACCTGCGCGAGGCGCTCGACGGCATCGCCGCGCTCGATTTTGACACGTCGCCGGCCAGCTGAGGCGGCCGGCGACTTTGGCGCAAGACTATTCGGCCGGCATGGCCACCGGCCGCGTCGCCCAGCGGCCGGCCAGCACGACGCCCAGTCCCACGATCGGGAACGCCGCCGCGATCAGGCCGAGATCGGCCGGCGCGCCGTAGCGCAGCACGGCACCACCGACCACGGCGCCCAGCGCCACGCCGAGATAGAGCGCCGAGCCGTTGAGCGACAGCACGATCGGGGCGGCATCGGGCGCCAGCTTGATGATGCGGCTGGCCTGCGCCGGCGGGAACGCCCAGCCGACGATGCCCCACGGCACCATCATCGCCATCAGCGCCGGACCGGCGATGTGGTGCGGCAGGAAGGTCGGGATGACCGACAGCATGACCAGCATCGCCGCACTCAATCCCAGCGACCAGCCGACGGTACGCGTCGCGCCAAAACGATCGGCGGCCTGGCCGCCTGCGATGTTGCCGATGACCGCGCCTATGCCGAAGGCGAGCAGCATGCCGGGCAGCGCGATCGGGCTCAGCCCGCCGCCTTGAACGGCCAGCGGTGCGACATAGGCAAAGACGGTGAAGGCGCCGGTCAGCGCCAGCAGCGTCGTCAACAGGATCGGCATCACGCCAGGACGAAGAGCCGCGGCAAGCCGTTGCCTGAGCGGCAGCCTGGTGCCGACGATGCCGCGCGGCAGCCGGTACCACAGGATGGCGCCGGCAAGCGCGCCGAGGCCGGCGATGGCATAGAACGTGCCGCGCCAGCCGGCGAAGGCCGCGACCAGCGCGCCGAGCGGAGCACCGACCGCAACCGCCACCGTGGTGCCGCCGACGACGACGGCGATGGCGCGCGCCCGGTGGTGGCTATCGACAAGCGCCACCGCCGTGCCTTGCGCTGTGGCCGCAAACAGGCCGGAAGACAGCGCCATGACGATGCGAGCGATCAGCAGCAATTCGAAGGAGGAACTCAATGCGGCCGCCAGATTGCCGAGCACGAAGAACACCAGCGTCCACAGGATGACGCGGCGCCGATCCCATTCGCCGGTCAGAGTCGCCAGGATCGGCGTGCCGAGCGCATAGGCGAGCGCAAAGGCGGTGATCAGCGTGCCGGCCAGCGGAATGGAGATGCCGGCATCGGTGGCGATATCGGGCAGCAGGCTGGAAATGACAAAACCTTCGGTCGAGATCGTGAACGATCCGAGCGCAAGCCAGAAGAGGCGCTTGTCCATGACGGGTGTCCTTAGTTCAAAAGTTATTGAACAATTGGACATAAGGTGCCATCATGTCAATGTCCGGCAGCATAAATAGCTCGATCCTGCTGACAGCCCTGTGTCAGGACGGATCGCGAAACGAGAAACTGTGTGCACCCGGCCAAAGGAGGAGATGCGTTGAAATCGGCCCCGATTGTGCTTAATTCAGCGGCATGACCTTGCCCCACCCCAACACCGACCAGATCAGCCTGCCGATCGTGCTTGCCGTGCTCGGCGACCCGACCAGGCTCGCCATCGTGCGCTATCTCGCCAGCAAGGAAGGCGTGCCGCTGAACTGCAGCCAGTTCCTCGATCTCGGCTCGAAAACCAATCTCAGCTATCACCTGGCCAAACTGCGCGAAGCCGGCGTCACCCGCGCCGAGGTGGTCGGCACCAGCCGGCTGATCACGTTGCGCCGCGACGACCTCGACGCCCGCTTCCCCGGCCTGCTCGACAGCGTCATTGCCGCTGCTGGCGAGGATACGGCCCTGCCCGCGGTCGGTGGCCACGATATTGAAATTTCTCCTAGCGCGACACGACAGGACTCAGCACAGAACCGGTAGAACCCCGGCTGCTGTGCTGATATGCGAAGCTTCGAACCAACCGGAGCTTCTGAATGCGCATCGCCGTCCTCGCCGATATCCACGGCAACGTGCTGGCCCTCGACGCGGTGCTCGAAGATCTGAAGCAGCGCGGCGGCGCGGACCTCACCGTCAATCTCGGCGACAGCGTCTCTGGTCCGCTCTGGCCGCGCGAGACTTTTGAACGGCTGGAAATGCTCAACCTGCCGACGGTGCGCGGCAACCACGACCGCCGCGTCGCCCGCGACCCGGCCGACGACACGATGTGGGCGTCCGACCGCTATGCGCAGGAGCGGCTGACCGTGGCACAGCGCGAGGTACTGTTCGCCCAGCCGCTGACGCTGGAGATCGCGCCCGGCGTGATCGCCTTTCACGCCCGGCCCGACCATGACGAGAAATATCTGGCTGACGCGATTACCGATGGCCAGTTGGTGCGCGCGCCGCTGGCAGCGATCAAGCGGCGGCTGAAGAGCCTCGACCCGTCATGCCGCATCGTGCTGTGCGGTCACAGCCACCGCAGCGAGCTGATCCGCATTCCCGGTGGTCCGGTCATCTTCAATCCGGGCAGCATCGGCTGCCCCGCCTATGACGATTCGACGCCGCCGGCACACGTCTCCGAGCAAGGCTCGCCGCACGCGCGCTACGGCATCGTCACATTGGGTGGCGGCCGCCCCGACATCTTCGAAACCATCGCCGTCGACTACGACCACGAGGCGGCGGCACGGCAGGCCGAGCAGGCGGGAAGGCCGGAATGGGCCTACGCGCTGCGAACCGGGTATATGCCGGGTTGAACGCGGAACGCGTTCATGTCCCCGCAGAGCCGGACGGCACTCCCCGCAAACCAGCCGTATTTTCGGGCTTACATAGCGCCATGTCGTTGCTTATTAAACCGGCGTGGCATGCGGTGGCGCTCGTGAGTCTGGCCGCATTCTCGGCAATGCAATCGATCGCCCACGGCCAGATGATGAGGCGCACACTTTCCTTCCGGACGACGCTGGCCGCGCTGATTGCCGCTCCGCTGCTGCTGGCGGCAATCGCGGCCAAGGCCGAGGACGATCCGGCTCTGGTCATCTCCATCGTCACCAACCTCGCCCCGGGCGATCTTCTCAACGTCCGCGCCACGCCATCGCCGATCGGCAAGACCGAAGCGCGCCTGCCGAGCGGTTCGAGCGTGAAGAACCTCGGCTGCAACGACGTCAACGGGCATCGCTGGTGCAAGGTCGAGGACATCGCCAATCCGCAACTGGCGGGATGGGCTCCGGCCCGCTATCTGAACCCTGAGAACCCGGTGGCCGTTTCGGATGCTGACACGCCCGGCGCCGGCGCGTCCTCTGCAACAACGGACCTGCCGCCGCCCGGCCTGACAGCGCGGCTGGGCGATCCTGAAGCCGCTCAGACGGCGGCTGAAATTATCGGCAAGACCGCCATCGAGGATGCCTACACAATGGCGTTCGCGGCCGACCCGTCGGCCGGGGAGATAGAAGCGCCGGCGCCAAACGCGCCCGCCCCCACTGCCACCGGCGAGGTTCCCTGCGCCCGCTATATCGGCCAGCCGATGACAAGCTGTGCGGCAAGCATCGTCCGCATGGACGCCGGCAAGGCCGACGTGACCGTGACCTGGCCCGATGGCGGCACGCGTGTCATCAGCTTTTCCGCCGGCCTGCCGACCAGCTCGAACGCGCCCGGCGACTTCCGCTTCACTCGAGAGGGCAGCCTGAGCATCGTCCGTGTCGGCGTGTCTGAGCGGTTCGAGATTACGGATGCGCTGGCGCTTGGGGATTAGCAAGAACCCTCATTTTCGGGGTTACATCCGCCAAAACTCTTCCCTATAAGGCCCTCCTAGCCTGATACCAGAATCGCGAGCACAACCGGCCGGGTCTTCCCGTCCCGGTTTTTTGTGCAAGCCGCCCGCCGAACGGACCTATGACATGCCAAGACGCACTGACATCAAGTCGATCCTGATCATCGGGGCCGGCCCCATCGTCATCGGTCAGGCCTGCGAGTTCGACTATTCCGGCACCCAGGCCTGCAAGGCGCTGAAGGAGGAAGGCTTCCGCGTCATCCTGGTCAATTCCAACCCGGCCACCATCATGACCGATCCGGAACTGGCCGACGCCACCTATATCGAGCCGATCACGCCGGAAGTGGTGGCCAAGATCATCGCCAAGGAGCGGCCGGACGCGCTGCTGCCGACCATGGGCGGCCAGACCGCGCTCAACACCGCTTTGTCGCTGCGTCGCATGGGCGTGCTCGACCGCTACAATGTCGAGATGATCGGCGCCGACGCCACGGCCATCGACAAGGCCGAGGACCGCGCTTTGTTTCGCGAGGCGATGCAGAAGATCGGCCTCGAAACACCAAAGTCGATGCTGGCCAACGCCACCGACGTCAAGAACACCGACCGCAAGACGCATGAGGCCGAGCGCGCCGCACTCAAGGCCGAGAAGCCGGACAATCTCGACGCGGCGCTCGACGCGCTGGAAACCCGCTGGAACCTCGGCGAAGGCGACCGCAAGCAGCGCTACATCAGCCATGGCATGGCGATCGCCGCCCAGGCGCTCGACCATGTCGGGCTGCCCGCCATCATCCGCCCGTCCTTCACCATGGGCGGCACCGGCGGCGGCATCGCCTACAACCGTGCCGAATTCTACGAGATCGTCCAATCCGGCCTCGACGCCTCGCCGACCACCGAAGTGCTGATCGAGGAAAGCGTGCTCGGCTGGAAGGAGTATGAGATGGAGGTCGTCCGCGACAAGGCGGACAATTGCATCATCGTCTGCTCGATCGAGAACATCGACCCGATGGGCGTGCACACCGGCGATTCGATCACCGTCGCCCCGGCGCTGACGCTGACCGACAAAGAATACCAGATGATGCGAAATGCCTCGATCGCGGTGCTCAGAGAGATCGGCGTCGAGACCGGCGGCTCCAACGTCCAGTTCGCCGTCAACCCTGCCGACGGCCGCCTCGTCGTCATCGAGATGAACCCGCGCGTTTCGCGCTCCTCCGCGCTCGCCTCCAAGGCGACCGGTTTCCCGATCGCCAAGATCGCGGCAAAGCTCGCCGTCGGCTACACGCTGGACGAGCTGGAGAACGACATCACCGGCGGCGCCACGCCAGCTTCCTTCGAGCCGTCGATCGACTATGTCGTCACCAAGATCCCGCGCTTTGCCTTCGAGAAATTCCCCGGCGCCGAGCCGGTGCTGACCACGTCGATGAAGTCGGTCGGCGAAGTCATGGCCATCGGTCGCACCTTCCAGGAATCGCTGCAGAAGGCGTTGCGTGGTCTCGAAACCGGCCTTACCGGGTTGGACGAGATCGAGATCCCCGGCCTCGGCCACGGAGCAGCAATCGCCAACCACGCCGACGACCGCAACGCTATTCGCGCCGCCTTGGGCACGCCGACGCCCGACCGGCTGCGCATGGTGGCGCAGGCGATCCGCATGGGCACTTCGCTCGAAGACGTGCACGCCATGTGCAAGATCGACCCGTGGTTCCTCGAACAGATCGCCGGCATCCTTGATATGGAAGCCCGCATCCGCGAGCACGGCATCCCCGAGGACGCCGTCAATCTGCGCATGCTGAAGGCCATGGGCTTCTCCGATGCCCGCCTCGCCTCATTGACGAAGACCGACGCCGAAGTGATTGCGAAGATTCGCGAAAAGCTCGACGTTCATCCGGTTTATAAGCGCATCGACACCTGTGCGGCCGAGTTCGCCTCGCCCACCGCCTACATGTACTCGACCTATGAAGTGCCGTTCGCCGGCGCGCTTGCGAACGAGGCGCAGGTGTCGTCGCGCAAGAAGGTCGTCATCCTCGGTGGCGGTCCCAACCGCATCGGCCAGGGCATTGAGTTCGACTATTGCTGCTGCCACGCGGCCTTCGCGCTGCGCGACGCCGGCTATGAGGCGATAATGATCAACTGCAATCCGGAGACCGTGTCGACCGACTACGACACTTCCGACCGGCTCTATTTCGAGCCGCTGACGGCCGAGGACGTGCTGGAGATCCTGCGCGCCGAACAGGCATCGGGCGAGCTGGTCGGCGTCATCGTCCAGTTCGGCGGCCAGACGCCGCTGAAGCTCGCCGACGCGCTGGAGAAGGCCGGCATCCCGATCCTCGGCACGTCACCCGACATGATCGATCTCGCCGAAGACCGCGACCGTTTCCAGAAGCTGCTGCACAGGCTCGGCCTCACCCAGCCCAAGAACGGCATCGCCTATTCGGTCGAGCAGGCCCGCCTCGTCGCCGGTGAGCTCGGCTTCCCCCTGGTGGTGCGCCCCTCCTATGTGCTGGGCGGCCGCGCCATGCAGATCATCCATGACGAGGGCATGCTGCAAACCTATCTGCTCGACACCGTGCCCGGCCTGGTGCCGGAGGACATCAAGCAGAAATACCCCAACGACAAGACCGGCCAGATCAACACGCTCTTGGGCAAGAACCCGCTGCTGTTCGACACCTATCTCTCGGGCGCCATCGAGGTCGATGTCGACTGCCTGTGCGACGGCAAGGCGACCTTCGTCTCCGGCATTCTTGAGCACATCGAGGAGGCCGGCATCCATTCGGGCGACAGCGCCTGCTCGCTGCCGGTGCACTCGCTTCCCTCGGAACTGGTGGATGAGCTGGAGCGCCAGACGGCAGCCCTTGCCCGCGCGCTCAATGTCGGCGGCCTGATGAACGTGCAGTATGCGATCAAGGACGGCGTCGTCTATGTGCTGGAGGTCAATCCGCGCGCGTCACGCACCGTGCCCTTCGTCGCCAAGACCATCGGCCGGCCGATCGCCAAGATCGCTGCCCGCATCATGGCTGGCGAGAAACTGGAAGACGCCTTCGCCCATTACGGCGCCATGCCAGACCCCCGTAACCCCGGCCACATCGCGGTCAAGGAAGCTGTCTTCCCCTTCGCCCGCTTCCCCGGCGTCGACATCTTGCTCGGGCCGGAAATGCGCTCAACCGGCGAAGTCATGGGCCTCGACCGCGACTTTGCGCTCGCCTTCGCCAAGAGCCAGTTAGGGGCCGGCGTCGACCTGCCGCGCTCCGGCACGCTGTTCGTCTCGGTGCGCGACGAGGACAAGAAGGGTATCCTCGGCGCCGTGAAGCGTCTGGCCGGCCTCGGCTTCAAGGTGCTGGCGACCTCCGGCACGCAGCGCTTCCTCGCCGAAAACGGCGTCGACGCCCAGAAAATCAACAAGGTGCTGGAAGGCCGCCCCCACATCGAGGACGCCATCCGCAACCGCCAGGTGCAGATCGTCTTCAACACGACGGATGGGCAGAAAGCGGTATCGGACTCAAAATCGCTGCGCCGCGCCACGCTGATGCAGAAGGTGCCGTATTACACCACGCTGTCGGGTGCGGCTGCGGTGGCGGAAGCGATTGCGGCGCTGAAGGCAGGGAGCCTCGAGGTGCGGCCGCTGCAGGAGTATTTCGCCTAGACTAGCGAAGCGGCGGCCGCCTCGGCTTCGGCATAGGCGTCGTGGTTCCAGACCCAGGCGCGTTCCTGCCGCTGGGCGTCAAGCTGGCGGTCGCGGCTATGCAAGTCGCCGCTGGAGGCGTCATAGCGAGCGCCACTCACGCGTGACATGCGCTGGACGCCGGCAGTCCGCTCACGCCGTAGCTGCTCGTAAATCAACAGCGCCCGTGGGGCAGACTTGCGGTCTGCATGGCTCAGCACGGTGGCCAGGGCAACGGCGTCTTCGATGGCCTGGTTGGCTCCTTGTCCAATGTGCGGCAGCATCGGGTGGGCGGCGTCACCCAAAAGGGTCAGGCGCCCGCAAGTCCAGCGCGCCAGCGGCTCGCGATCGAACAGGCCCCAGCGAAACGTCGCTTTCACCTGGGCAATGATCGTCTCGACCATTGGATCCCAGCCGGCGAACTCCCGGGCAAGGGTGGCGGGCTCGCCCCGTGCCGACCATGACTCCTTCATCGGCTCATCAGTCGTGACAAAGCCGACGTAGTTGATGAGTTGGCCGGCGCGCACCGGAAAGACGAGAAAATGCCGGCCCGGACCGAGCCAGTTGCGCATCGCCCCCGACGGCCACGAGACGCTCGCCGCCGGGATCACCCCTCGATAGGCGACCGATCCCGAATAGAGCGGGGCGGACGGGGCAACGACGAACTGCTGAAGGGTTGAATGGATGCCGTCAGCCGCGATCACGACGTCGGCCGTGGTGCGCAAGCCATTGGCGAAAGTGATGACGGCCTGCTCGTCATCCTGTTCGAAGCCGATGCATCTGTGACCAGTCTTCACAACGTCGGGAGATAGCCGGTCGACGAACATTGCCAGCAAATCGGCGCGGTGCATGCCGTGGAACTCGATCTGGCTGGCAAGCTCGGGGGGCCACATTGCCGCGGCATAGGATCCATCGGCGCGACGAAACTGTGGGTCGATCCATCTGGCTCCCGAGCGGATCAGCTCGTAGCCGAGACCGAGCCGCCGAAGCATCCGGACACCGTTCGGCTGGATCGCGACGCCGGCCCCAACCTCGGCCAGGGCTGCCGCCTGCTCGTAGAGACGAACGTCAATGCCGCGTTGATGCAGGGCGTAAGCAGTGGCGGCGCCGCCAATGCCGCCGCCAACGACCGCCACACGTAGTGGGCTCGTGCTCATTGCTCCGGCTGCTCAAGCATTGTCATTCCTTGGCCGGCACCGCGGCCGCCCGTGACTATGGGCGCCCTGACGCCGACGCACAAGGCAGGCAAAAATCAACAAGCTGCTGGAAGGCCGCCCGTACATCGAGGGCGCCATCCGCAACCGCCAGGGCAGATCGTCTTCAACACGACTGATGGCCAGAAGGCGGACTCGAAGTCGCTGCGCCGCGCCACTGTGGTTTGCTTGCTGAAGACGAAATTGATCGTTTGAAATTGACAGGAAAGGACTGGTTCAAGCTCCTAGAAGCGCCAAAGCAGTTTCTATTTCCAATGCCTCACGCCACCGCCACACACTCGATCTCGATATCAAACTCCATCGGCCATGACGCCACCGGCACGAAGCTGCGCGCCGGCGGGTTCACGCTGAAGTACTTGGCATAGACCCGGTTGATGGCGTTGTAGAAGCCGGAATTGACGGCGTAGATGCGCACCATCACCACGTTGTCGAGCGAAGTGCCAGCCGCTTCCAGGCAATGTTTCAGCGCCTTCAGCGACGCTTCAGTCTGCGTTTCGATGTCGCCGCGCACCATTTCGCCGGTCACCATGTCCACCGGCGGCGTCGCCGAGATGAACACGAAGCCGTTGGCCCTGACTGCGGTCGAGCATGGCAGGCCAAGCGCCCGCACCTTGGCCGACATCACCGGCACCTCGATGACTTCTTTTTTCATGACAATCTCCCTGGGTTTGGCAGGGAGCTTATCGCGCTGTCCGGCGAACGCCAGCGCCGACGAATGGTCCAGTCCTCACCCCTGCCCCGGATACGGCGTGCCGTCCTTGTGCAAGAACCGTCCGTCGGAACTGGGGCTCATCATGTCGATGTCGGAGCAAGTGATGACATCGTCGGGATTGCGTGAGCCGACCTCCAGATAGAGCGCCGTCGTGGCGGACCGGTTGATCAAATGATGGCCATTGCCGCTGTTCTTGGCAAAGGTGGCGCAGTCGCCGGCGCGCAGCAGCGTCTCGCCGCCGTCTTCGACCAGCACCAGTTCGCCTTCCAGCACATAGACGAACTCGTCCTCATGGCTGTGCCAGTGGCGCTGGCTGGACCAGCCGCCTGATGGCAATGTCATCAGATTGACGCCAAAATCGGTGAGGCCACCGGCATCGCCGAGGCGCCGCCGGGTGCGGGTTGCGCAGGGTGCATCGAAGGGTGCGGGGTAGCCCGAGCCTTTGCGGGCGGGCACGGCGGACAGGTCGATCTTGGGCATGGGATTCTCCCTCGAGTTGGTGCAGGCATCTGAAGCGCCTGCCGTGGCGCCCTACGGCGCCCCCCCTCTGTCCTGCCGGACATCTCCCCCACAGGTGGGGAGATTGGCAGCTTTCGCGCCGGCTTCTCTGCGACGTTGACAATTGGCGAAGGCTGCGGTGTCGGCCGATCTCCCTCCAAGTGGGGGAGATGTCCGGCAGGACAGAGGGGGGCGCCGTAGAGCGCCAGGTCATCTCTGAAGCACCACGGCCCTCCCCCTCAATGGCAGCACGCCTCGCCATACTGCAATTGCTCGTGCCAATCCGGCCGCCTTGCGGCGTAAGATCCATCAGGTTCCACAGGGGCTCGCACGTGCCGATGGCGCGCGGGTCCTGGCCGGGTTCCTGCGGCGCGAAGCCAAGCTCCGAGCTCCAGAAATGCCTGACACCATCGGCATCGCGGTGGAACACCGACAGCAACGGCAGCTGCGCGCCATCGGGGGCTTCCGCATTGTAGTCGCGCTTGAAGCTGTTGGAGGCGCAGGACAGGAGCCGCATGTTGCGCCAGCCTCTATCGCGGCCAAGCGTGAGCAGATTGTCGAGCGCGGTCTTGCCGACCACGGCGAAATTGAACCCGGCGGCTTCGAGATGGCCGACGGCACCGTCGAACTGATCGAGCAGGCCGGTGCAGGATGGGCATGGCTGGTCCGGCCGCGCAAGCTTCGCCGTGCCGCCGCTGGTGGCCACGTCTCGCGTTTCCTTGGGATGGCGCGGAAACATCATGGAGTAGATGATCAGCGTGTCCTTGCCCGGCGCAAACAGCTCCGACAATTTGACCTTGGCCGGCCGACCATCGGCGCCGAGCCTGTCGAACACATAGTCCTGCGGCACCAGCCCGCCCGGCGGTAGCGCGCGCCGCGCCACGGCGACGTCTTCCATGACCCGGCGCAGCTCGATTTCCTTCTGCAGCAGTCTTTGGCGGGCGGTGCGGTATTTCGCGGATTCGTTGGGAAAGGTGATCATGGTCGGCTCCCTGGTTCGTCGCGCCGGCGTCCCGGCGCGGTTGCTCTGCAAACCAAGGACGTTTGGCAGCGATCGCTTCCGACATTTTTCACGCCACCGCTGTGCCGCACTGCGGAACCTGTCCCGCTTCCCCGCATTCTTCCCATCGGCTAGAGCTTGCAGGATCGGGGGAAAAAAATGCGCGAAGCCGACGATGACGAGATCGACCTGCGCTGCCCGCAGATCGTTGCCGACAACGCTGCCAAGGGTCTGCGGCTGCGCGAAAAATTCGGCCGCGGCGGTACCGAGATCGGCGTGGCGCGGGCCACCGAACTGATGAACCGCGAAAAGCTCGCCCCCTCCACCATCCGCCGCATGGTCAGTTATTTCGCCCGCCACGAGGTCGACAAGCGCGGCAAGAATTACGGCAATGAGGCGAACCCGTCGGCAGGCCACATCGCCTGGCTGCTATGGGGCGGCGACGAAGGCCGCGCCTGGGCGCTCGAGCTCAAACGAAAGATCGGCAACGCACCTGACATCTGAGCGGGCGTCAGACACACCGATACCGAGCTGAAGAAGCAAGCTTGCGAGCGAACCGCCAAGAACAGGCGGGTCCCAAACCCCCGCCTGAGACCCGCCCGGGAGGGACCGACACATGCCGGCGCAGCCCACTCCGATATCTTGCCTCTCGCAGATCCCTGATCGGCCGAGCGGCGTGGATATGTGGTTAACATTTGCCTGCAGCGGCCTATGTGAAGCAGTTCACAAACCCAACGCATTCCTCGGGCGCGTGGCTTCGCGGCAGCAGAAACCGCCCTACCCTTCCCAGGCGACAGGCGTCATACCCAGCCGCTCGTAGAGCCGGACAGCCGCAGCGTTCTCGACGGTGTTGGTCTTCAGGTCGACATAAGCGGCGCCGCGCGCATGAAAGACGGCGAAGGCGTGCCACATCAGCGCCTCGGCAATACCCCTGCCGCGCGCCTCGGGGTGGACGGCAAGGTCCTTGACGAAGGCCCGCGTCCAGCAGAGCGCCGCCCCCGCCAGCCGGCCCTTGTCGTCGATGACCAGGAAGCACAAGGCCGGATCGAATTCGGCGTCACCTGCAATGCGTGGCCACCATTCGTCGAACGGACCGTCGCTGCCGTCGTCGAACACTTCTGTCAGCAGCGCATGCAAGGCGAGCGCATCAGAAGTCGCAAAGCCGCGCATGACAAAGCCTTCGGGCCAGCGCGGCATAACGAGCGTGTCGTCGAGGATCTTGCGCAGCCGGATGTCGTTGAGCGCCGGCGGACGCGGCTCAGGCATCGGGCTGCAGGCGCCGCCGTGAACGGTCGCGGCCAAGGCCGGTTTCTTCCAGCAGGCCCTTGCGCTTGGCGTCGTAGTAATAGCCGGTCTGGTAGAGCCGGTCGGCGCGCTTGGCATTGCCGTCGGAGACCAGCCAGGCGCCGCGCAGATACTTCACCGCATATTTGAGATTGGTCTCGGCATCGAACAGGCCGCTTGCCGGTCCGAGATACCCCATGCCGCGCGCCGTCGCGTGCTTGATCTGCATCAGCCCCCAATGGCCGTGATTGTAGGCCTTCGGGTTGAAGGTGCTCTCGCGGTTGACGACATGGCGCACCAGATCCACCGGCACCTGATAGAGCGCGGCATATTTCTCGATCAGCCGCTCGATTTCGCCGCGCGGTCCGGCTGCATGCTCCTCGGGCTGGCCGGGAGGCGCGAGCAGCGCCGGATTCTCAGGCACCACATAGGCGACTTGTTGAACGCCAGGCATCGGTGCTGCCTTCATCGTCTGCCCGGTGATCGGCATGGCGACGGCCGCGGTGGCATAGACGGCCTTGATGGAGCCGGGGCTTGTCGGCGATGTGCCGGCCATCACGGCCGGCGGTGGCGGAAACTGTCCGGCGATGGGTGTCGAGCCGGCAAAGGCGGCCGGCTGGGCCAGCGCCGCGCCAGGCTGCGCGGGCGGCGGCAGCGCCGCGCCAGGTGTCGCCGGCGCGCCTAGCGTCGCCGCGGCGACCGTCTCGCCGCCGGCTAGCGCCGCC
Source organism: Mesorhizobium sp. P3_B5 (assembly GCF_056402815.1). Taxonomy (NCBI): domain Bacteria; kingdom Pseudomonadati; phylum Pseudomonadota; class Alphaproteobacteria; order Hyphomicrobiales; family Phyllobacteriaceae; genus Mesorhizobium; species Mesorhizobium sp. P3_B5. The sequence goes on from NZ_JBFUGR010000003.1 coordinate 101,138, forward strand.
GTCTGAACCTGGGCAAGACCGGACGGTTCCGGCAGCACGGCCACGGTTTCAGGCAGCGCAACCGTCGGCGTGTCGTCCACGACGGCAGGCGTGGCGGCCGCGGCAAGCGCCGGCATAGGCTTGGTCTGCGATGTCGAGGTGCAGCCGCTGAGGCCGGCCGCGGCAGCGAGCACGCCGATTGCGGTGATGATGATTTTCGCTGGCAAGCCGCGGGGGTCCAGTTTGTCGGGTTGTTAAGAAGTCCTTACACCAGCGCTTTTCCTGCGGCAATCAGGGCCATCAGGTGGTTTTCGGGTGGCGAGGTCGGGTGCAAGCTGCGATATTGTTCCCTATCTGTACCAGACACCTAGCCGTTTCTTGGCCTTTTGCGAAAAGGAGCCACCATGGAAAACGCACCCGCGATCACAGCCGGCCACGCAGTGTTAGAAACAGTGATCGGCTTCATGGGCATCGCCTGGAGCGAGACAGGCCTGATCCGGCTTTGCCTGCCCGAGCGCAGTCGCGAGGCGGTTGAGCGCCGGCTGTTTCGCCATGCCGGTGTTTCCACCTCCACCGACCAGCCGCAATGGGTGGTCGAACTGATCGCCTCGATCAAGGCCTATGCGGCTGGCGAGGATATCGATTTCTCCGGCGTGCCGGTCGATCTCGCCGGCGTCGACGATTTCCGCCTTGCCATCTACGACGCGGCGCGAAAACTGAGCTATGGCGAAACCACCACCTATGGCGAACTGGCCAAGCGCGCCGGCCATGGCGGGCTCGCGCGGGAAACGGGATCTGCCCTCGGCGCCAACCCGGTGCCGCTGGTCATCCCGTGCCATCGCATTCTTGCCGCAGGCGGCAAGATCGGCGGATTTTCGGCACCGGGCGGCTCGGCCACCAAGGAAAAGATGCTGGCGATGGAAGGCGTGCGCGTCGGCCCGCCGCCGCCGGCACAGGTATCGTTCGGATTCTAAGGCCGGCACGTGAGCCCGACCCTGTTTCGGGATAACGCCTGGAAAACTCTAGTCCGGGAGAAGTCGCCGGCGGAAACGCCTCTCCGAATCCACCCGCTTGCAGATGTAGACCGGGCAGGATTTCGTGTCGGCGCTTGGCACATAGACGCGCTTCCTGACCTCGCCAATGTTGCAGAATTGTTCGCTCTGCACATAGCGATCGTAGAGCGGCAGCCCAGGCACGCGCGTCGACTGGTAGCGCAGGATGACCGCGCCTTGCCTGGCGATCGTCGCCTGCACCTCGCCGCAGCTCATATGGGTGGGGTCATAGCGCGAGATCGCCTGCGCCTCGGCGGCAACCAGCGTCAGGCATGCGGCAAGCAGAATGGTTTTCATGGTCTTCTCCCAAAACCGGACGAACGCCAGAAGGCGCTACGATCTTCCCGCCGCGCAGACCTCGAAACGCACAATCGGTTTTTCAGCAAGGAACATGCGCACAATCAAGGCCATAGCGTACAATGAGTGCCAAAAAAGAGCGCGCGCCGTGGCCTTATTTTGCAACGCTTTCACGCGATTGGGGCGGTCGTTGGGCAGCGCCGCGGTGGCGCCTTTTTCCGCACCATCTTGTTTTTGGTGCAAAACCAGACTATATGCGTCCCATTGATATTTCGGCCGATCGATCCGGGCCTCGCGATCTTCGCGTTTGCTGACGTCTATCTCCAAAATCTCGATGCACACCGGCTGGACTTCGGTTCGGTCAAACTAAAGCAAATGTTGAAGGACTATCTAAATGGCAACTGGTACGGTCAAGTGGTTTAACTCCACCAAGGGCTTCGGCTTCATCCAGCCTGACAATGGCGGCGCGGACGTTTTCGTTCACATCTCCGCTGTCGAGCGCGCTGGGCTGTCGACCCTGGTCGAAGGCCAGAAGATCAACTTCGAGATCGAGCAGGACCGCCGCACTGGCAAGTCGTCCGCTGGTTCTCTGAGCAAGGCGGCCTGATTTTGCGAATGGCGCGCGCCGGGCGGTAGCTCGGGGCGCGCGGCAAGTCACGGATGTACTGACGGTCGCGCGAGAAGCGCACCGGAGCGAAAAGACCCGACAAGCTGGATCAGCAGATAGCTGCCAGCCCGGACCAAACGCTCCCGATCAGGCTACCGGAAATGGGAAGGCGGGATTTATCCCGCCTTTTTATTTGCCTGGAGTTCAGCCTCCTTCTCCCCGTTTACGGGGAGTTGAGGAGTGGTCCGCGAAGCGGACGAAAAGCCAATTGCTTGGCTTTTCGAATGACGAACGCCCGGCAGGGCGATGAGGGGCAGCGCCCACACATCAGAACTTCCCATCACCAGACCAATCTTTGAGAAGCTGGCGCCGCCCCTCATCTGGCTGCCGCCACCTTCTCCCCGTGAACGGGGAGAAGGACGCTCTCATCGCCGACATCGCTTATCCCAACCATTCCATCGGCACATGCCCCGGATCCGCCTCGACCCGCTTCAGCCAGGCCGCCACCGCCGGATAGGCGTCGAGCTGGAAGCCGCCCTGCTCTGCCGTGTGCGTATAGGCATAGAGCGCGATGTCGGCGACGCTGAGGGCAGCGCCGGCGAAGAACGCGCTGCTTTCCAGATGCCTGTTCATCACGCCGAGCGCCTTGTTGCCGCGCTCCAGCGTCACCGCCAGCCGCTCCGGCGTCGCATCCCTGGCCCTTTCCGGAAAGGTCAGCAGCGCCTTGCGCACCGCGATATAGGGCTCGTGGCTGTACTGCTCGAAGAACAGCCACTGATAGGCCAGCCCCCGCTCGTACCGGTCGGTCGGCAGGAAGCGCGTGCCTTCGGCGAGATAGAGCAGGATGGCATTGGATTCGGCCAACCGCCGACCATCGTCGAATTCCAGCAGCGGCACCATGGCATTGGGGTTCTTGGCGACATAGTCGGCCTTGCGCGTCTCGCCGGTGTGCGAACTCACCTCGATGTTGGTGAAGGCGATGCCGAGCTTGGCCATCAACAGGCGCGGTTTGTAGCAATTGCCGCTGTCGATCATCCCGTAAAGTATGGTCATTGCCGCTCCCTTGGGGCTGCGTTCCCCAGCTGAGGCAATTATCGCGACGGGAACAGCGTCAACCAGTGATTTGTTTTGGCGCGTCCATCAGCGGCGTTGATGCAACGGGATGACCTTGTTGTCGGTGCCGAGCAGCGTGTCGATGCGCAGCGGTTCTTCATTGAAGATCGTGCCGGCGAGCGCCGGCCGCGCCAAGAGAAAGCCCTGCAGCAGGTCGACACCTCCCTCCAGCGCAACGCGAAGGTGCACGGACTGCTCGATCCCCTCGACCAGCACCTTGGCGCCGCGATCATGCAGCATGGAGACGAGCGGCCGAAAAAACCGCTCGGCGGCGGCATGGCGGCAGAATTCCGCAAACCAGGCGCCGTCGATCTTGACGATGTCGGGATGCAGAAGGCTTATCCGCTCTTCCGTCGAGTGGCCGGTGCCAAAATCGTCGATGGCGATGCGGAAGCCGCTACGCCGCATCTCGTGCACCAGGCTGATGAGCACCTTGTCGTCGGCCGCCTGCTCGGTGATCTCGCAGACCAGCATCGCCGGATGCAGGCCGAGATCGCCGAGATGCCTGGCCATCAGCCGGATTTCGGCCAGCGCCCGTCCGGGATGATCGTTGATCAGCGGGTTGTAGTTGAAGAACAGGTTAAGCCCATCGACGCCGATATTGCGGAAATTCCTGAGATGCAGCATCCGGCACATGGTTTCGACAAACAGGCGATCCTCTACTGGCACGCCGCCGAAAAACACCGATGGCGCAACCGGCATGCCTGCGCGGTGCGGTTCGACCAGCGCTTCGACCGCGACCGCCGTCAGTGACCGGCCGCGCGGCATGAAGATCGGCTGATAGGCGCTCTTCAGCCGGAACTCGCCATAGATGCCATATTCGATCCCGATCTCGTCGGCAAAGATCGCCTCGCCGGCGTTGCGCCGCCTGTCGCCGGGGCGGATCATGGCGTCTTCCTGCGCCCGAATGCTTTCACCGGGCGTGCCGACGGCGCCGCGGTTGGCTTGGAAGTCCCAGCATCGGCTGCCGCGGCCGATGGCTGCGTGTCCTTGCCGAATGCACGAAAACTGGTCGGTGCCAGTTCCGGTCGCCCCACCGCGAAACCCTGCACCATGGAGGCTCCCGATTTTTCGGCCAGCTCAAGCTGCCAGCCTTCCTCGATGCCCTCGAACACGGTGCGGATGCCTTGCTGTTCGAAGCTCGTCACCATGGCGGTCAACAGGGCAAAGCCGGCGCCGGACTCCATCAGCTGTGTGATCCAGTGCGCATCGAACTTGACGATGTCCGGCTTGAGGTCCTTGACGCGGTTGATGTCGGACTCGTCGGCGCCGTAATCGTCGACGGCGATGCGAAAACCATTGGCCTTGAGCGCCGCGACGAAACTGTACAGCGTTTCCTGCGATGCCGATTTCTGCTCGGTCACCTCGCAGACGACACGGCGCGGATCGATGCCGGCCTCCTGCAGAACCAGCCGCATGTCGCGCAGCGCATGGTCGGAGATGGCGCGATCGGTGAACACCGAGGGGTCGAAATTGATGAAGATGGACGCCTCTTCCGGCAGGCATGCGCCGGCATTCAAAAGGTGAAGTGTCCGTGTCAGCGCCTCGATATGCAGGCGGTCGCCGGCCGGACAGCTCCTGAAAAAACTCATCGGCGATTGCGGCTCGCCGTCGCGAAACGGCCGGATAAGCCCCTCGAACGCGACAACCGACAGCTTGCCATTCCTGAAGGCGAAGATCGGCTGGAAGGCGCTCTGAAGCGTATAGATGCCCCAGACACCGGTGGAGGTGCCGTCATTCTGGCGGACGATGTGGTGGGCAAGCCCGATGCTCGACACGGTTCCTCGCTCCGCAAGACGGGCGGAATTGGACCGCGATCCTGCCATGCAAAGGGTCTACCCCTCGTTAATGAATTTAGTGTTGCCGAGGATTTGAGCCCTGGTTCACCCGACAATGCTTGCGCTTGGCTAAATGATGCGACATGAGAAGCGCCGCGGCCGCTGGTGGCCGCGCCGATCCTCTCTGGAGACATTTGGTCATGGCCTTTCTTGCCGACGCCCTTTCCCGCGTGAAGCCCTCCGCGACCATCGCGGTGACGCAGAAAGCGCGCGAGCTGAAAAACGCCGGCCGTGACATTATCGGCCTGGGTGCCGGCGAGCCGGATTTCGACACGCCAGACAACATCAAGAATGCGGCGATCGAGGCCATTCGCCGTGGCGAGACCAAGTATCCGCCGGTTTCGGGCATCGCACCGCTACGCGAAGCGATCGCGAAAAAGTTCAAGCGCGAGAACAATCTCGACTACCGGCCGGAGCAGACCATTGTCGGCACCGGCGGCAAGCAGATCCTGTTCAACGCCTTCATGGCGACGCTGAACCCCGGCGACGAGGTCATCATCCCGCGTCCCTACTGGGTCAGCTATCCCGAAATGGTGGCGATCTGCGGCGGCACCTCGGCCTTTGCCGACACGTCTATCGACAACGGCTTCAAGCTGACGGCGCAGGTTCTGGAAAAGGCGATCACGCCGAAGACCAAATGGCTGCTGATGAACTCGCCGTCGAACCCGTCGGGCGCTGCCTACACGGAAGCCGAACTGCGCGCACTCGCCGATGTGCTGTTGAAGCATCCCCATGTCTGGGTGCTGACCGACGACATGTACGAGCACCTGACCTATGGCGACTTCGTCTTCAAGACCATCGCCGAGGTCGAGCCGAAGCTTTACGAGCGCACGCTGACCATGAACGGCGTGTCGAAGGCCTATGCCATGACCGGCTGGCGCATCGGTTATGCGGCGGGTCCGGTGGCGCTGATCAAGGCGATGGACATGATCCAGGGCCAGCAGACCTCCGGCGCCTGCACCATCGCGCAATGGGCCTCGGTCGAGGCGCTGAACGGCCCGCAGGATTTCATCGCCAGGAACAAGGCGATCTTTCAAGGAAGGCGCGACCTCGTCGTCTCGATGCTCAACCAGGCGCGTGGCATCACCTGTCCGTCGCCGGAAGGCGCCTTCTACGTCTATCCGTCCTGCGCCCAGCTGATCGGCAAGAAGACCAAAGCCGGCAAGGTGATCGACACCGACGAGACTTTCTGCTCGGAACTGCTCGAGGCCGAAGGCGTCGCGGTCGTGTTCGGTTCGGCCTTTGGCCTTGGGCCCAACTTCCGCATCTCCTACGCCACGTCGGAGACGCTGCTCGAGGAAGCCTGCACGCGCATCCAGCGCTTTACCGCATCGCTGACCTGATCGGCACATCGACGAGAACCATGAAAAACCCGGCCGCGCGGCCGGGTTTTTTTACACCGGTTCCAACAGAGTCTTTGTGGCCTCAGCCGCCATACTGCTCGTCGGTCACCTGCTCCATCCAGTCGGCATGGGAGCCGTCCAGCGCCTCCTGCATGGCCATGTGCGTCATCGCCGATTTCGGACCGGCGCCATGCCAGTGCTTTTCGCCCGGTTCAAACGAAATGACGTCGCCGGCCTTGATGTCCTGGATCGGCCCACCCCAGCTCTGCGCCCGACCGGCGCCCGCGGTGACATACAGCGTCTGGCCAAGCGGATGGGTGTGCCAGTGGGTGCGTGCGCCGGGTTCGAAGCTGACCATGGTGGCGCGTAGCCGCGCCGGCGCTTCCTTCTCGATGACCGGCGTCTGCAACACACGGCCGGTAAAGTACTTTTCCGGCGCGATGATGGTCGCGACGCTGCCGCAGGCAATGATCTTCATGACAGGCAATCCTCAATCTGGTGGCGTGGCGATGGCGGTGCCGCCCGCTCTTCCGCCGATGGCAGTGTCGTCCGATCTCGCGGGCGGTGCAACCACCTGGGCGAGCCAACAGTGCCGGCTTCCTATTTTCCTTGCCCCGCCGGCAAACCCGTGGGACGATGGTCTTGGGCAGGTGGCGAACGAAAAGAACCCCGCCCGCGACGGTCGACAGGCCGGCCGCCGCTCCCAGGGAAACGCCTGAGTGGAGGTCAGTCATGGGTACTCGCGCCGGAGGACGACGCACGGGACCGAAATGCATTGCCATAGTCGGTCCCTTCGCAAGCGGTAAGACGACACTTCTCGAAGCCATACTCGCCCGTACGGGCGCCATTCCCCGCCAGAACCCCGTTTCATCAGGAAACACCGTTTCCGATCATTCGCCCGAGGCGCGCGCCCACGCCATGAGCGTCGAGGCGACCGTCGCCACCACCGAATTCATGGGCGAGCAGATCACCTTCGTCGACTGCCCCGGCTCGATCGAATTCTCCTTCGAGGCCGAGCCGGTGCTGGCCGCTTGCGACCTCGCCGTGGTCGTCGCCGAAGCCGACGAGAAGAAGATCCCCGCCTTGCAGCTGATCATGCGCAAGCTCGACGATCTCGGCGTGCCGCGCATCCTGTTCCTGAACAAGGTCGACAAGGCAATCGCCGGCGTGCGCGACACGCTGAAGATGCTGCAGCCGGCAAGCTCGGTGCCGCTGCTGTTGCGCCAGATTCCGCTGCGCAAGGATGGCGTCGTCGTCGGCTCGATCGATCTCGCGCTGGAGCGCGCCTACATCTATCGCGAATATGCCGAAAGCGAGGTTGCCCAGATTCCCGGCGACGACAAGGCGCGCGAACTCGAGGCGCGTTTCTCCATGCTGGAGACGCTCGCCGACCACGACGACCAGTTGATGGAGCAGTTGCTGGAGGAGATCGAACCACCCAAGGACGAGATCTTCGACGATCTCGCCGCCGACCTGCGCGCCGGCATCGTGACGCCGGTGCTGATCGGCACCGCCGAAAAGGGCAATGGTGTGCTGCGCCTCTTGAAGGCGATCCGCCACGATGCCCCCGATATCGAAGCGACCCGCAAGCGCCTCGGCGCTCCCGACGGCAATGCGACCGTGGTCCAGGTGATGAAGACCATTCACACCGCGCATGGCGGCAAGCTTTCGGTGTCGCGCATCCTGTCCGGCCAGCTTGCCGACGCCTCGGAGCTCTATCTCTCGACGGGCGAGACGGCAAAAGTCTCTGGCATCTACAGAATGCTCGGCAAGGACCAGTCGAAACTGACCTCGGCCAAGGCCGGCGATACGGTGGCGCTGGGCAAGCTCGACGACGTCAAGACCGGCCAGACGCTGAGCTCGGCCAAAGGTGGCATCAAGCCGCTGGTCACCCTGACGCCACCGCAGCCGGTCTTCGCCTTCGCGCTGCGGCCGAAGGAACGCAAGGACGAGGTCAAGATGTCGGCCGCCATCCAGCGCCTCGCCGAGGAGGATCCCTCGCTCAGCCTGCGCCACAATCAGGATTCGGCGGAAACCGTGCTGTCCGGGCATGGCGAGATGCATCTGCGCGTCGTGCGCGAACGGCTGGAGGGCAAGAACCAGATTCCGGTCGAAGGCCACGCTCCGGCGGTGCCCTACCGCGAGACGATCCGCAAGTCAGTCCAGCAGCGCGGCCGCCACAAGAAGCAGTCGGGCGGCCACGGCCAGTTCGGCGACGTGGTGATCGAGATCAAGCCGCTGCCGCGCGGCTCCGGTTTCCAGTTCTCAGACACCATCACCGGTGGCGTTGTGCCGAAAACCTATATCCAGTCGGTCGAGACCGGCGTGCGCGACTATCTGAAATCCGGCCCTCTTGGCTTTGCGGTGGTCGATGTCGCCGTCAACCTTTCCGACGGCTCCTACCATGCCGTCGATTCTTCGGACATGGCCTTCCAGATGGCGGCCAAGCTGGCGATGAAGGAAGGCATGGCCGCCTGCTCGCCGGTGCTGCTTGAACCGGTGATGAAGGTCGAGATCGTCACGCCGTCCGACGCCACCTCGAAGATCATTGCCCTGATCCCGCAGCGGCGCGGCCAGATCCTCGGCTATGACGCGCGGCCCGATTGGCCGGGATGGGATGTCGTCGAGGCGACCATGCCACAAGCCGAGATCGGCGACCTGATCATCGAATTGCGCTCGGCGACAGCAGGCGTTGCCACCTATCGCAGCGTTTTCGATCACATGGCCGAGCTCACCGGGCGGCTTGCCGACGAGGCGATGAACGCCAACGGCAAGGCTGCCTGAGACAGGCGTTTGGCGGCTTGCCTTCGCCATCGGCACCGACATGAAAACGGCGCCCGGATAATCCGGACGCCGTTTTGCGGACCGTCTTTGTGGGAGGTAAAAACGGCAGGCCCGCCGCACGATTTCCGCCGTGTTGGCCGGCAGAGAAAAAGGTTCGGACGCGGTAGCCGCCTGAGCCCGGATCGTTCGAGTGATGCCCCCATCTCCCGAACGAACCACACCGCGTCCTATGGTCTGCTTAATCCATAGAGTGCATCCGCGACATGTTACCTGGGGTTACATGTCACTGTTACGCGGCAATGCTGGTCAATTTTCCGCTGGCCCTAACAGGGTTCGGGCAACAAAAAAGCCGGATCAATAAAGATCCGGCTGAGTTTGATTGGAAGTGCCTGTTAAGGCTAACCTCCAGAGGGGAACACTCGCGGGCGCTAATGGGAGGAGAACGCGCCCAGGAGATGAACTATATATGTGCTCATCATGCCCAAGAAACAAGCATCTATTTTGCAACACACGCATGCAAAAAGACGCAGTCTGTGGTCCAACCCATTCCCGGACCCGATAGGACCAGAAAAAACCACCAAAATGGGCGCGCCCGGCACCAAAGCCATTGCGGAACCGCCAATCCGAACCGATTCTGTTGCCGAAATTCGCAAAACGCCGAATGATGCTGAATCGGGCAGCCGGCGTTTATTTTTACGGCACCAGGCCGTGAACCGGCGGGGAGACCTCGATGCGAACACCTCAGGCAATTGCCGGTAGCGCGCTGTTCTTCATCGCCGCACCATGCGTCGTCGCCGGACTGGTGCCCTGGCTGTTGACGGATCGCTACCATCTGCCGCTGTCGGCCGTGCCGGGCTTTTCCGCGGTCGGCGCGATCCTCATTGTCGCGGCCGCGGCCTTGCTGCTGCATTCCTTCGCCCGCTTTGCCCTCGAAGGCCTGGGCACGCCCGCCCCGGTGGCGCCGACCGAAAGACTGGTGGTCGGCGGCATCTATCGCCATGTCCGCAACCCGATGTATGTCGCCGTGCTGTCGATCATCCTTGGCCAGGCGCTGCTGTTCTCGAGCTGGGCGGTCGTGGTCTACGCCGTCATCGCCACCACCGCGATGATCTCGTTTGTGAAGCTCTATGAGGAGCCGACGCTGGCCCGCCGCTACGGCGCCGAATACGAAACCTACCGCCGCAACGTCCCCGGCTGGCTGCCGCGGCTGACGGCTTGGCGGGGCTAGATTCGTTCGGAATGGATCAGGTTCAAAACGACCAGCTGCGCGCTTTGGCGATGATGAAATCGCGAAACACATGCAGCTTGGCCTGGTTCTTCATCGCGTCCGGATAGGCGAAATAGGTGTCGAAGGACGGCACTTCGGTCTCCGGCAGCAACTGCACCAGCCCTGACTCCTTGCTGATCACATAGTCCGGCAGCATGGCGATGCCGGCACCGCCCTGCACGGCGCGCTTGATCGACAGGATGTCGTTGATCTGCAGCGTCGGCACCCTCTGCCCGCCTTCGAAATCGCCGACTGTTTCCAGCCAGTTCAATTCCGACAGATGCGAGGGCACCGGCACGCCGAAGGTGACGATGCGATGGTTCTTCAGCTCGGCCACCGAAGCCGGCTTGCCGTGTTTGTTGACATAGGCCGGCGAGGCATAGAGGTGGAAATGCACGGTGAACAGGCGGCGCTGGATAAGGTCCGGCTGCTGCGGCTGGCGCAGCCTGATCGCGCAATCCGCCTGGCGCATGGTGAGGTCGAGTTCCTCATTGGCCAGGATCAGCTGCAGGCTGATTTCCGGATAGAGTTCGATGAATTCCTGGACCCGCTCGGTCAGCCAGCCGGCGCCGAGGCCCACCGTCGTCGTCACCCGCAGCACGCCGGAAGGCCGGTCCTTGGCCTCGGTCAGCCGCGACTTGATCGTCTCCAGCTTCATCAGCACGTCATGCGCCGTACGAAACAGCATCTCGCCTTGCTCGGTCAGCACGAGACCGCGGGCGTGGCGATTGAACAGCGGCACGCCGACGTCATGTTCGAGCGCGCTGACCTGGCGTGAGATCGCCGACTGCGACAGATGCAGCGTCTCGGCGGCGTGGGTAAAGGACCCAGCTTCCGCCGCAGCGTGAAACACGCGTAGCTTGTCCCAGTCCAACGCCATGAGTTCCCCTCGTTCTGGTTTGGCGTCTGAATGAAAAATCAGGCTTTTGAACGGCTTGTCCCGCCGCTTTGATTAGATTTATTCCGCCGCTTCGCGGTGTACCTCAATGCCGGCCAGATACTTTTCCGCCTCGAGTGCGGCCATGCAGCCAAGCCCCGCCGCCGTCACCGCCTGGCGGTAGATGTCGTCAGTGACGTCGCCGGCGGCGAACACGCCGGGCACGTCGGTGCGGGTCGAATTCGGCGCCGTCCACAGATAGCCGTTGGGCTTCTGCTTCAGCTTGCCGGCGAACAGCTCGACCGCCGGCGCATGGCCGATCGCCACGAACACGCCGTCGACCTTGAGATGCGTTTCCTCGCCGGTCACCGCGTTGCGCAGCTTCAGCCCTTCCACCGAGGGCGGCAGCGGCGTCTTGCCGGGACGGCCGGTGATCTCGTCGACGATCGTGTCCCAGATGACGCGGACATTTTCCTTCTTGAACAGCCGCTCGCGCAGGATACGCTCGGCACGAAAATCGTTGCGCCGGTGAATGACCGTCACGCTTTTGGCGAGGTTGGAGAGGTAGAGCGCTTCCTCGACCGCCGAATTGCCGCCGCCGATCACCGCGACATCTTTGCCGCGATAGAAGAAGCCGTCGCAGGTGGCGCAGGCCGACACGCCAAACCCCATGAAGGTCTGTTCGGTCGGAATGCCCAGCCATTTCGCCTGCGCGCCGGTGGCGATGATCAGTGCGTCGGCGGTGTAGGTGGTGCCGGAATCGCCCTTGGCGCGGAACGGCCGCACATTGAGATCGACCTCGGTGATGATGTCGTTGATGATATCGGTGCCGACATGCTCGGCCTGCTTGAGCATCTGTTCCATCAGCCACGGACCCTGGATCGGATCGGCGAAGCCGGGATAGTTTTCGACATCGGTGGTGATCATCAGCTGGCCGCCCTGCTGCAGGCCGGCGACCAGCATCGGCTTCAGCATGGCGCGGGCAGCGTAGACCGCCGCCGTATAGCCGGCAGGGCCGGAACCGATGATAAGAACAGGCGCGTGCTTGGTGGTCATCTAAAGCCTCTGCGGACAGCAGCCAGTGATTGTGGCATGGAAATCTCGTTTGATATCGCGCGTAATGTAAGTGCTGCCCGCCATGCCAGCAAGGCGAGTCGGCATTCGTCCCCGGAAAGCTTCCGCGCCAAGGGCTGTCGCCGTGTCGACAGCCCGAGAAATCCTTCAAAGGCCCAGGAAATCCTTCAAAAGGCAGGGATGGAATGGACAGTGAACTCGTTTAATTACAAAATCACGAAAGATTCTTTCGCGCTGCACGAAAGCCGCCCATGCCGCTCAAAGCCGACCTCGACGCCATCGACTGGAAGATCCTGCGCGAACTCCAGGGCGACGGGCGCATGACCAATGTCGAACTGTCGAGCCGTGTCGGCATTTCGGCACCGCCTTGCCTGCGCCGCGTCAGGCGGCTGGAGGAAACCGGCATCATCCGTGGCTATCGCGCGCTGCTCAATGCGCCCGCGCTCGGCATGGACGTCGTCGCCTTCTGCCTCATCGGCCTGCACCACCAGGCCGATGCAGAGCTCAAAACCTTCGCCGAACGCACGCGCGGCTGGCCGATCGTGCGCGATGCCTGGATGGTCTCGGGCGAATCCGACTTTTTGCTGCATTGCGTGGCGAGCGACCTCGGCACGTTCCAGACCTTCGTTATCGAGCAACTGGCTTCGGCGCCGAATGTCGACACCGTGCGCACCGCGCTCACCATCCGCCGCGTCAAGGACGAAGGGCTGGTGGCGTTCTAAGCCACGCCTAACCCGGCAATTGAGTCGCACAGTCTGCGGTAGTCATTGCCCATCATCAGCTTGCGCGTCGAAAAACTGCCGTCCGGGGCCTTTTTGTTGAACCGGCCGCCGACCAGCCAGCCTTCCACCAGCCCAGCCCTTCGACCGGCTTCCATGTCGTCAGCCTTGTCGCCGACGATGATCGATCGACCGATGTCCACACCCAACAGATCACGAGCACGCAAAATCATGCCCGGATTGGGCTTGCGCATCGGATGATCACCTATCGCCAGTTCACCCGTGCCGCTCGAATGGTAGGCGCAGGCAAGCACCATATCGATATGGCATTGCTCGGCTTCGAGAAGTGCCAGCAGTCTGGCATTCACGGCGGCGAATTCCGGCCAGCCGAAATAGCCACGGCCTATACCTGACTGATTGGACACTATGACCGCAGGAAGGCCGACGGTATTGGCAGCTCGGATTACTGGCAGCATTTCTGGCCGCAGGACGATGTCGGCCGGATCACTGGGATAACCCGTATCGACATTGATGGTGCCATCGCGATCGAGGAACAGCGCCGGCGTTTCCGGGGCGAAAACCCTGGTGCCGATCCGCTCGACCCACAACCCCGGCTCTTCGAGTGGATATGGGTTCGGCTTCACGTCCAGTCAGCCATTGCTCAGGCGCGCTTCGACCACTTCGCACAGATGGTGATAGAGGCACAGATGCCCTTGCTGGATGATCGGCGTCGAGGTCGAGGGCACGTTGAGCAGGATGTCCGACAAAGGCTTGAGCTTGCCGCCGGTGTCGCCGGTCAGGCTGATCACCGTCATGCCCATGATCCGCGCCTGTTGAGCGGCAGCGAGGATGCTCGGCGAATTGCCGCTGGTCGAGATGGCGAGCAACACGCCGCCGGCCGACCCATGCGCCTCGACTTGGCGCGAAAACACGGTGTCGAAGCCATAGTCATTGCCCCAGGCGGTCAGCACCGCGGCATTGGCCGGCAGCGCGATGACGTTGTAGGCCTTGCGCTCCTTAAGGAAGCGGCCGACCAGCTCGCCGGCGATGTGGATGGCGTCGCTGGCCGAACCGCCATTACCGGCGATCAGCAGCGCCTTGCCCGAAGAAAGTGCCGCGACGACCGCCGTCACCGCCCGCTCCATCTCAGCCGTGAGGTCGCGCTCCACCATCGCCGAGATCGCAGCCGCAGAGCGGACCAGATAGTCGTTTAGCTCAGACATGAAAACCTCAGTTGGTGGTGCTGCCAGCGCGCAGTTTGCCGATGGTGCCGGTCGTGCTTTTGCCGGCGACGAGGTCGACCAGCACGACGCGTCCGCCTGCCTTCTGCACCACGTCGGCGCCGACCACGGTCTCGACCGTGTAATCGGCGCCCTTGACCAGTATGTCGGGCAGCAGCGCTTCGATCAGCGCCAGCGGCGTGTCTTCCTCGAAGACAACGACCGCGTCGACCGAGGCGAGCGCTGCCAGCACACAGGCACGGTCATGCTGGTCGTTGACCGGACGTCCCGCACCCTTCAGCCGACGCACAGAGGCATCGCTGTTGAGGCCGAGAACCAGCCGGTCGCACTGGCTGCGCGCGGCGTGCAAGAGGCTGACATGGCCGGCATGCAGGATGTCGAAGCAGCCATTGGTGAAGCCGACGCTCAGGCCCTCGTCCTTCCACGCCGCGACCATGCGCGCGGCCGAAGCGGCATCGAGGATCGCATCCTTGTGGGCAGTCGGCCCGTGCGAGCGAAACAGCGCGCCGGTGAGTTCCTCGACCGTCAGCCGCGCGGTGCCGCGTTTGCCCACCACCACGCCGCCGGCGGCATTGGCGATGGAGGCGGCCATGACACGGTCGCCGCCGGCGGCAAGCGCCAGTGCAAATGTTGCGATCACCGTGTCGCCGGCGCCTGAGACGTCAAACACTTCGCGCGCCTGCGTGGAAATATGCCGGGCATCGTTCGAGCCGACGACGCTCATGCCTTTCTCGCTGCGCGTCGCGACGACGAAATCGAAGCCATGGGCTGCAATCAATGCGCGCGCGGCCGCCACGATCTCATCATCGGCAAACACCGCACGGCCGACGGCCTCGCCTAGTTCCTTGCGGTTGGGCGTGATCGCCGTCGCCCCGGCATAGCGCGCATAGTCGCGCCCTTTCGGGTCGACCAGCACCGGCTTTCCCGCCTCGCGGCAGATCGAGATCAGCTCGCCGGCAATGCCGTCGAGCAAAATGCCCTTGCCGTAGTCGGACAGGATGACGATGTCGGCCTGTTTGAGCGCTGCGCGGAAATGCCGAATCAGCGTCGCCCGCTCCCCGTCGCCCAGCGGCTTGATCTCCTCCTCGTCAAAGCGCAGCACCTGCTGGTTGAGCGCACTGAAGCGGCTTTTCGACGAGGTCATGCGATCGCCGTCTTGCGCCAGACCGCTTGTGTCGACGCCCAGTTCCCCGAGCATGCGCACCAGTGTGTTTCCGGCCGTGTCGGCGCCGATTGCCGACACCGGTATGGCGGCAGCACCAAGCGAGACGATGTTGGCGACGACGTTGCCGGCGCCGCCCATCGCAGACGTTTCGCCGCGCCCGTGCAGCACCGGGATCGGCGCTTCCGGCGAAATCCGCTCAATGACGCCGTTGACGAAACGGTCGAGGATGAAGTCGCCGACGACCAGCACGGTCACGCTGCCGAACCGGGCAATGGCGCGGTGCAGGGGTTCGGAAGAAGGCGGATTGTGCTTGATCATGTCACTGGCAATTCGAGAGAGAAGCCGATCTCTGTCGTGCTGAAAATTGTCAATTTACGGGTCGGATCGTTCATGGCGAAGCCGATATACCGCAATTCCGCGCAGCGCAACGGCAGCACACCACCGCAACGGCTCAACCGGTCAGGCCTTCTGCAAGGCGACATGCACGCCCAGTCCGACCAGCACCGTGCCGCCCGCACGCTGCATCAGCCGCTGTGCACGGCTGGAACGGCGCAGCCGGCCGATCACCGCACCTGCCAGGAACACGCAGACGATATCGGCCGAAGAGAACATCAAATTGACGATGATGCCCAGCACGACGAACTGCAGCCAGACCGGAAACGCCGCCGACGCATCGATGAACTGCGGCAGGAACGCCATGAAGAAGATCGCGGTCTTGGGATTGAGCACCTCGACGGTGATGCTCTCGAAAAACGCCCGCCGGGCCGATTTCGGCTCGATGCCGGGCAGAACCGCATCGCCTTGCGCCTTGGCGCGAAACAGCGAGACGCCGAGCCAGATCAGATACAGCGCACCGCCCAGCTTGACCGCCATGTAAAGCGTCGGCACGGCGTGAAAAAGCACCGACAACCCGGTCGCGGCGGCGATGACATGCACATAGCCGCCAAGATGAATGCCCAACGACGCCGTCAGGCCGGACCAGCGACCACGCGCCATCGTCTGCGCCGCGGCATAGAGCATGGCCGGGCCGGGGATATAGGCGAAGATCGCCGTGGTGGCGAAAAACGCGATGAGCAGTTCGGTCGACGGCATTGTCTTGCTCCTGGCGCACCCCGACGGTCGGCCCGTGCCGACTGAAGCGGGAGATTTGCGGCGCCACTGTGACTGGCCCGTGCGCCCATCTCAAGTGCCTGCTTTATCGACAGGCCAGCCAGCCTCCCCTATAAGGGCCGGAATCGGCAAGGCAAACCAGAGGCTTCCATGATCATCGTCACGGGCGGCGCCGGCATGATCGGCTCCAACATAGTCGCCGCTCTCAATGCCGAAGGTCACAGCGACATCGTCGTCGTCGACGACCTCACCAACGGCCACAAGATCGCCAATCTCGCTGACCTGCAAATCGCCGATTATCTCGACAAGGACGAATTCCTGACACAGCTCGAAGCAGGCGCGCTCGGCCGCGTCGAGGCCGTGTTCCACCAGGGCGCCTGCTCGACCACCACCGAGTGGAACGGCAAGTTCATGATGGAGGTGAATTACGCCTATTCGAAGCGTCTGCTGCATGCCTGCCAGGCGTTGCGCGTGCCCTTCCTCTATGCCTCCTCGGCCTCGGTTTATGGTGGCGGCGCAGAGTTTCGCGAGGAGCCGCAATGCGAGCGGCCGCTCAACGTCTATGCCTATTCCAAGAAACTGTTCGACGACTATATCAGGCGCACCGTCTTCGACACCGATCACTCGCAGGTGGCGGGCCTGCGCTACTTCAACGTCTATGGACCACGCGAGGCGCACAAGGGCGCCATGGCCTCGGTCGCCTTCCATCTGTTCAACCAGGTCGAGCAAGGCCAGAACCCAAAACTGTTCGGCGCTTATGACGGTTTCGGGCCTGGCGAGCAAAGCCGTGACTTCATCCATGTCGGCGATGTCGCCGACGTCAATCTGTGGCTGTGGAAGCGCGGTTCGAGCGGTATCTTCAACTGCGGCACCGGCCGCGCCCAGCCCTTTCGCGCCATAGCCGAAACGGTGATCGACACGCTGGGCAAAGGCGAGATCGAATTCATCGAATTCCCCGACCACCTCAAGGGCAGCTACCAGAGCTTTACGCAAGCTGATATGTCCCGTTTGCGCGCGGCCGGTTACAATGGCCAATTCCGGACAGTGGAAACCGGTGTCAGAGACTATGTCGAATGGCTGAAAGCCCAACGATCCTCGTGATCGGCCCACGCTGGGTGGGCGACATGGTCATGGCGCAGTGCCTGTTCTCGGCGCTGAAAGAGCTGCATCCCAACGCCGCGATCGACGTGCTGGCGCCGGCCTGGGCCGCACCTTTGGTCAAGCGCATGCCGGAGCTACGCCAGCAGATCGACTTTCCGCTGAAACCCGGTGCGCTCGAATTCACCATTCGCCGCCGCTTCGGCCGCCTGCTGCGTGGCCGCTACGACATGGCCTATGTTCTGCCGGGCAGCTGGAAATCGGCGCTGATCCCGTTCTTTGCCCGCATTCCGCGCCGCGTCGGCAATTTGCGTGAAATGCGCTATGGCCTGCTGACCGACATTGTGCCGTTGCCCGAGGCGGCGAAACGGCGCACCGCGCAAGCCTATTTCGGCCTCGCCCAGGGGGGTGCATTCCGCGCTCCGAAGCTGACCGTCGATGCAGCCAACCAGGCTGTGTTGCTCGGTCGATTTGGGTTGCGAGCGGAAAAATTCGTGGCCCTTATGCCTGGTGCCGAGTTCGGGCCGGCCAAACGCTGGCCGAGCGAGAGTTATGCCGGCCTTGCGCGCGACATGATGGCCAAAGGTTTTCAGGTCGCGCTGTTCGGGTCGAAAAACGATGCCGGCGTGACGGCGGAAATCGCAGCACTTGCGCCTGGCGTCGTCGACCTCGCCGGCAAGACGCGGCTTGAGGACGCTATCGACCTGATATCAGCGGCCAGGCTGGCGGTGTCGAACGACAGCGGGCTGATGCATGTCGCCGCCGCGGTCGGCACGCCGATCGTCGCCGTCTACGGCTCGACATCGCCACGAAACACGCCGCCGCTTGCCGAGCACCGCGAGTTGGTCTGGCTCGGCCTGTCATGTTCGCCCTGCCACCAGAAGATCTGTCCGCTCGGCCACCTCAACTGCCTGAAGACGCTGGACGTCGCACGGGTTGCGGCCGCAGCCGACCGGTTGCTGGAAATTCCGGCCGCCGTATGAAGGTGCTCATCGTCAAAACCTCCTCGATGGGCGACGTCATCCACACATTTCCCGCCGTCGAGGATGCGCGCCGCAACCGTCCAGATGTGTCGTTCGACTGGTGCGTTGAAGAGGCTTTTGCCGGCATCGTCGCCTTGCACCCGGCAATCGGCACCATCCACACCGTGGCCATAAGACGCTGGCGCAAGGCGCTGCTCGACCGCGGCACCTGGCACGAGGCATTGGGATTGCGCAACGCATTGCGGGCCTGCCACTACGACCTCGTCATCGATGCGCAAGGACTGCTGAAGTCGGCCCTGGTGGCAAAACAGGCGAAAGCACCGATCGCCGGCTTCGACCGGTCGAGCGCGCGCGAGCCATCGGCGAGCCTGTTCTACGACCGCCGCTACGCCGTGCCCCGCGATCTCCATGCTATCGAGCGGACGAGACGGCTGTTCGGGCTGGTGCTCGGCTACACCCCTGATTTTTCGACGTTGGTATCAGGCATTCAGCCGCCGCCTGGCGGTCTGACCGGAATTGCAGGAAAAACCGCCTTCCTGCTGCACGGCACCAGCCGCGAGGACAAGAAATGGCCGGTCGGCGACTGGATCGAAACCGCCCGCCTTCTCGTTGAGCGTAAGATGACGCCGGTCACCACCTGGTCCGACGCAAGGGAAAAAACGGTCGCCGAAGCCATCGCAAAGGCCGTTCCACAGACTGTTGTGGTGCCCAAATCATCGCTTGCCGAAATCGCCGCGATCATCGGCCGCTCTGCCCTGATCATCGGCGCCGACACCGGGCTTACCCATCTAGCCAGCGCCTTCGGCCTGCCGACCGTCGCGATATTTCTGGCGACCGAGCCCGGTCTCACCGGCCCGCGCGGGCCGTATTCGTCGACGCTGCTGGCCACGCCGGGCGGCCGCGTTGCGGCGGATGAGGTGATAGCGGAAGCCGAGAGGTTGCTGGCTGCCAGAGCAGAATTATCGAAAGATCCTAGATAAACTGCACCTGGACGATCTCATAACCCCTCGCGCCGCCGGGCGCGTTGACTTCGATAGCGTCGCCGACTTCCTTGCCGATGAGCGCGCGCGCGATTGGCGAGGAGATCGAGATGCGGCCCGATTTCACATCCGCTTCCTGGTCGCCAACGATCCGGTAGGTCTTCTTTTCCTCAGTGTCCTCATCGACCAGCACCACAGTGGCGCCGAACTTGACCTTGTCGCCGCTGAGCTTGCTGACGTCGATCACCTCGGCCCGCGCGATATAGTCTTCAAGCTCGTTGACCCGGCCCTCATTGAGGCTCTGCGCCTCTTTCGCGGCATGGTATTCGGCATTTTCGGACAGGTCGCCGTGCGAGCGCGCCTCGGAGATCGCCTCGATGATGCGCGGCCGCTCTTCCTGCTGGCGCCAGCGCAGCTCTTCCTTCAATGACGCGAACCCCTCGCCTGTCATCGGGACCTTGTTCATGATGCCTGACCTTTCCTGCCGCCACCCCCGCGTTTCGGGGAAAGCCTTGTCGATGGGTACAAAAAGAAAACGGTCCGGCAGCCTCGGGCTAACGGAACCGTTTCACCGCAATTTCCCTGAATATAGCAATCTTCGCGGGTTTTTCACGCCAAAAAATCGGATTTTGAAAATTCATCTGCCAGTTACACAATTGCCGCCGCGGCAGATGCGGTTTTGCCAACAAAAAACCGGCCGCGATTGCTCGCAGCCGGCTCGAGAAGCGTTGGGGTAAATCAGCTTCTCATGAAATGGTCGATCTGTTCCGACAGCATGCCGTATTCGCGAGAACCCTTGCCCGTGCGCTTTTCGATCTCGCTGAGCTGTTCGCGGGCGCCGGCGAGATCGCCGATCTGCAGATGCGCCTCGCCAAGATATTCGCGCACCAGCGTGTAGTTGGGATCGATGCGCAGTGCTTCCTCGTAGTAACCGAGGCCGACAGTGACGCGGCCGGAATGGCGATGCGAATAGCCGAGATAGTTGAGGATGCGCGGATCCTGCTTGTTGGCGGCAAGGCTGAGCACGGCAATCGCCTCGTCATAGCGTCCGGCCATCGCCAGATCGTGGCCGGCATCATAGATGTTGTCGTCGTCGAGCATGCCGTACTTCGGCGCCACGCACTTCTTCAGCTTCTTGTCCCAGACCTCGCCCTTCTTGCACTTGGTGGTGGTCTGTTCACCACCGCCACCGCCGCCACCACCGCCGCCACCGCCCTCGCCGGCTGCAAACACCGGAACCGCAAAGAACTGCAGCGCGACAAGCGCCGCGGCCGCCTGGATCAGCACTCTTTTATGCATCGAAGCCTCCTTGAGGATGATAATGCAACAATAACGCAGGGCGAAGTCCGTTTCATCCCAGAAAAAGTAATGGCCGCGAAACATTCTCTGACCGGCGTCCCGCAGACATTCGGCAAGGCTCCGCTGCGCCGGGGATTTTGCCAAAGGTGAACACGGCAAGCCGAACGTGACGTGACGAGCGCTGCAAATCCGCTATCATCCAGGGAACGGAGGATGGAGAAGGCCAGTGCAGCGGCGCCTTGAAAAGGAATGGGAGCTTTCGATCGGTCCCGACACCGTGCGCCTGTTCATTCTCAAGGCCAAGGCGCTGAGCGCCGCCGTCAACGAAGACTATGCCGATGGCGCCGAGCACGAGGTCGAGCTCGACGGCGAGGCGCACGACAATCACCATCATGACGGCCTGGCCGAGGAGAGCTCCGAAAACCTGACCGAGGAGGAACTGCGCGAACTCATCAACGACCTCAATGTCGATGAAGCGGCCGAACTGATCGCGCTGGCCTGGGTCGGCCGCGGCGACTACGACGCCTCGGAATGGACGGACGCGCTGGCCGCCGCACGAGAGCGTGCCAACAAGCGCACGGCCAAATATCTGCTCGGCATGCCGCTGCTGGCCGACTGGCTGGAGGAAGGGCTGGAAGCGATTGGTGCATAACAGCGCCGTTACCGATCGTGATCGCCTGAGCGGCCGATCAAAGGCAACCTCCAGGCCTTGCCGCCGTTGAGAGCCATGGGGTCGATTAATTTTTCCCGAACATTCAGGGTTTTACTGGTCATCGGCCTCACGGCCTTGCTGACAATGCCGGCTGACGCCAGACATCGCCACAAACAGCACAAGCCGACATGGGTGGAGCAACTGCTGACACCGAGGGCCGAGCAACCCCCGAAGCGGCGAGCAGCGAAGCCGATGAAACGGCGCAGCAACCTACAGGTCACACAGGAGCCGACGCATCGGAGAACCCCGGATCCGGTGGCATCGCCCGATATGCCCGTGCCCGAACCGCGGCCGGCGGATGCTGAAAAGGTCGACTCATCAGAGATGGATGAGCAGAAGACGGACGCTCCAAAGGCCGGCGGAGCGTCCGACCGCTTCAATCAAGAAAAGTCCCATGAGAGAAAGCAGGCTCGCCCCGAATCGTCGTCGGCCGAGATGGAAAGCGCGCCGGAGCCGCCGGCGGCAGTGCCGACACCGACACAAAAACCCGATACCGCCATGCCGCCGGAAACCGAGCCACCGGCCGTCGCTCCGCAGCCGCGGCCAAAACCAGCGGATGCCGGCGAGAAGATGCTTCCCGATCCGCGCTCGGCTGACCTGCCGGATGAAAAAATGCCTGCGGCTGAACTTGCGTGCCGGGAGCGGCTGAAGACGCTCGGCGTCGAGTTCGAGGAGCACAAGGCGGAAAGCAATCCCGAAATCGGCTGCTCGATCCCCTATCCCCTGGTACTGATGACGCTCGGCAAGTCCATCGGCATCGGCCCCGGCACCGAGCTCAATTGCCAGATGGCTGAGGCCGCCGCGCGTTTTGCCGCCAATGTCATCCAGCCGGCCGCGAAGGCCGAATTCGGCGCCGATCTGAAGTCGATCAGCCAGGCATCGGCCTTTGTCTGCCGGCCGCGCCACGGCACCAAGAAACTGTCGGAACACGCTTTTGGCGACGCGCTCGACATCGCCAGCTTCACGCTGTCGGATGGCCGGAAGATCGAAGTCGGCCCTACGCCGCCGGAGGAGGACGGCAAATTCCTCAACGCTGTTCGCAAGGCGGCCTGCGGGCCGTTCAAGACCGTGCTCGGACCAGGTTCTGACCCCGATCATTCCCTGCATTTCCATCTCGATTTGGAACCGCGCCGGCATGGCGGCACATTCTGCCAGTAGGCGTAAGGCTGCTTGCCGCAATTCAGCCGCAGGCGTGAACGCAACCGCTGAGTTTTCCTTTACCCTTGATCGTTAAAATGCCGGACATCTAGGGACAGGGATTCCGCCCATGGCCGGAATATTTCGCGCCGCTGCGATGGTCGCACGCCAATCGAAACGTGCAGCGATGGTGGCCACCGGCCTTGCCCTCGCCGCCGTTTCGGCCTGCAACACCGGCAGCGTATTCTCGCTGCAGCCGGCGGTCGACGTCGGCGCGCAAACGTCGGCCGTTCCGCAATACGGCGGCATGCAGAGCCTAGTGCCCTCCAACCCCTACATGACCGCCGCCTATCCGCGCATGGACGAGCCAATGTCTGAGCCCGAGCAGATGCCGGCCAGCGAGATCGACTGCCGCAGCGAACTGAGGCGCCTCGGCGTCGTCTACACTGACGTCCAGCCGATCCACGAAGGCCAGTGCGGCATCGACTATCCGGTCAAGGTCTCGGCCATTGGCAGCATCCAGATGAAGCCTGCCGCCACCCTGACCTGCGACATGGCCGCCACCTTCGCCGGCTGGACGAAGAACGAACTGGTTCCGTCCGCCCGCTGGCGCTATTTCTCCGGTGTCAAGACCATCCATCAGGGTTCGAGCTATTCCTGCCGCAACATTGCCGGCGAAGGTGTCCTGTCGGAGCATGGCAAGGGCAACGCGCTCGACGTCATGAGCATCGAGCTCAACAATGGCGACGACATCGATGTGCGCAAGCCCGGCCTGTTTGCCTTCCGCACCCGTGGCTTCCTCAACACAGTGCGCGCCGATGGCTGCCAGTATTTCACCACCGTGCTTGGCCCCGGCTACAATTACGACCACCGCAACCATTTCCATTTCGACATCAAGAACCGCAAGAGCGGCTATCGCGCCTGCCGCTAGGGTGAAGATCGGGCGTGCTGGGCGCCGCCCGTGGACGCGATGATTTGCCGAGCCACCAGATCCTGGATGCGCCAAAGGTTCCTGTCGCGAATCCCGCTCTCCTCCAGTTTGCTGACGGTTCGGAACAGATACTGCGCCGACGAGCCCCAATGCCCGGCAGCCCGCGCCAGCGTGTCGGCAACCTGCTCCAATGGCAACCGGCCGGCATAGGCCCTGCCGTCTGGCGTGGCGACGAAGGCGAGGGCACGCAGCGGCCCGTCCTTGGTGTTGACCTTGATCCAGCACGGCACGTTGGTTGGTGGGTTGGCATCGATCTCCCGGCGCATCAATTGGCCAAGTTGCCCAATATGGTCTTGCGCAGGCAGCCGATAAACGATGCCGTTGCAGCTGCCGCCTCGATCGAGAGCCAGCATCAAGGCCGGCAAATCGCGGGTTCCGCGCCAGCGGGTCAGCTTCAGGCAGAAGGAGCGGTGCCATCCTGGCGCCGTGGCCGGGCGCTGCTCGACATGGTCGAATTCGGGATTCCAGATCAGCGACCCATAGGCAAAGACCCACAGCACTTCGGGCCGGTGCTGTGAAAGCAACCGCTCGACCAGGCCGTCGAACTCCGCGTCGGTATGGTCGGTTGTTCCAGGCTCGGGACCGGGATCCGGTTCGATACGTTCGACCCTCGCGACGAGGTCGGCCGTCAGTGCCATTGAACCGCGACCTACCGGCTTCCGCTTCATCCCTGCCCACCCAGCCAAAAAGCGATGGCCGACGATAGAACAGCTGCGCGCCGCTGGCCATTGATTTCCAGGGTCTGTCAGGCAACAGATACCGCACGGATCGAGCCGCATTCATGAGCCAACGAAGCCTGCGACGACGCGCATTGACCTGGCTGGTGGCGCTTTGCGCAGCCTATCTGGCGCTGGCCTATGTCGCCGCGCCGGAATTCTGGACGTTTCACGATCGCGGCTTTCGTACGCAGCGCTTCGAAATGCTGACGCACACGCCGCAAGGCATTCCCGGCGATCCGATCAATGTCGGCCTTGTCGGCACGCAGAAGGAACTGGTTCACGCCTTCGCCGTGGCAGGATGGGATACGGCCGACGCCGTCACGCTGAAGACCGCGATCGAGATCGGCGAAAGTGTTTTGTTCGGCCGCCCCTATCCCGACGCGCCGGTCAGCCGGCTGCTGTTCGAAGGCCGGTCCCAAGACCTCGCCTTCGAAAAACCGGTCGGCGACAGCGCCGACCAACGTCACCACGTCCGCTTCTGGCAGACCGACGCCACCAGCGACGATGGCCGCCCACTCTGGCTGGGCTCGGCCAGCTTTGATCGCGGCATCGGCCTCAGCCATGAGACCGGTGCCGTCACCCATCATATAGGCCCCGACATCGACGCCGAGCGCGACGCCCTGATCCGCGACCTGACCGCCGCCGGCACGCTTGTCTCGACGAGCGACATCCCTGGAATCGGCGCCACCAAAGCCGGGCGCAATGGCGGTGGCGATCCCTATTTCACCGACGGCAAGGCCGTGGTCGGGGTGTTGAAGCAGCTGCCATGAGACGACCGAAAGGTCAGCTCGTGGTGATGACAATCTTGCCGAACGGTCCTTTCTCCAGATGCTGCATGGCTTTCGGCACCTCGTCGAAGCCGAAGACCTTGTCGATGACCGGCTTGATCGCCAGCGCCTCGATCGCCTGATTCATCCGCTCGAAGGCGCGCCTGTGGCCAACCGACATGCCCTGCACGGTGATGCGGTTGCGCATGAACGGGATGATCGGAAAGCTGAGCTCCGTGCTGCCCAGCAGGCCGATAATCGACAGCCGACCGTCGGCGGCGAGCGCGTTGAGCGATCGCCGCGCATTGTCGCCACCGACCATTTCCAGCACGTGGTTCACACCCACGCCGTTTGTCAGCTCGCGCGCGGCCTCGTCCCATGCCGGCTGGGTGCGGTAGTTGATCACTTGCCAGGCGCCGAGTTTTCTTGCCCGCTCCAGCTTGTCGTCGTTGCTTGAGGTGACGATGGCACGCAGGCCGAAGGCGGTGGCGAACTGCAGCGCAAACAGCGACACGCCACCTGTGCCCTGGATGAGAATGCTCTGGCCTGGCACCGGCTTGGTCGCCTCTGCCATGGCAAACCAGGCGGTCAGCGCCGCGATCGGCAGGGTCGCCGCCTCGATATCGCTGAGCGACGGCGGCGCCAGCACAGCGGCGTCCTCGCCGAAGATGACATGGTCGGAAAGCATGCCCGACAGCGACGACCCCAGCGTGCGCTTGTGCAGCACCGGCGGCGCATCGCCATCCGGCCAGTCGGCGATCACCTGCCCGAGCACCCGCTGGCCGACCTGGAAGCGGCTGACGGCACTGCCGACAGCCATCACCAAGCCCGCCGCATCGGAGGTCGGCACGAAGGGAAAGGCAAGGTCGGGGATCAGCACGCCATCGACGATCATCTTGTCCTTGTAGTTCAGCGATACGGCCTTGGTCCGCACCAGCAAATCGTGCGGCCCCGGCTCAGGCAACTTGCCCCTCACCTGGCCCAGCTTCGACAGGCCGAAGCCGCTCATCTGCCAGGATCTGTTGATGTCAGTGCTCATGTCGTTTCGCGCTCCGTGATTGGTGGCCACGCGAGACATCTATGCCTTCTGACTATAGAAAATAGAGCTTCTATGCGGCATAATTTTCGACTGATTGCGGACTAGAAATTGACAATAGGAAATCTTCATGGAACCGGCCGACCTGCAAGGCATCGTCGCATTCGTTCAGACAATTGAGGCCGGCAGCTTCACGGGCGCCGGCGAACGGCTGCATGTGACGAAATCGGCGGTTGGCAAGTCGATCGCCCAATTGGAGCAGCGGCTTGGTGTCCGCTTGCTGAACCGCACCACCCGCCGCCTCAGCCCGACCAGTGAGGGCGTCAGCTACTACGAAGCCTGTGTCAGGGCGCTGGCTGAGATCGAAGCCGCACAGTCGCTGCTCGCCTCACGCCGGCAGGTCCCGTCCGGCCGGCTTCGGATTGATGTGCCGCTCGCCTTCGGCCGCCGATGTGTCGCGCCTGTCCTGTTCGACATTTCCAGCCAATTCCCTGATCTGACGATGGAGATCTCCTTCAACGACCGGCGCGTCGACCTGGTCGAGGAAGGCATAGACCTTGCGGTTCGCATGGGCGAGCTCGATGACAGCCTGTCGCTCGCCGCGCGTCGCATCTATGCCCAGCGCTCGGCGATCTGTGCCGCGCCTGCCTATCTCGAAAAACACGGCAGGCCACAATCGCTCGAGGATCTCGCCTCTCACAGTGTGATCGGCTATGGCCGCGACGGCGTCGTTCGTCCCTGGGTCATAAGGCAGGCCGACGGCCATCTCGCGACTTTCGTGCCCAAGGCACGGCTCGTCCTCGGCCACGGCGAACCGATGCTCGATGCAGCCCTTGCCGGTTGCGGCATCGCCTTCCTGCCGACCTGGCTGGCTGCCGACAGTTTCAAAAGCGGCGAACTCACGATGGTCCTGTCGGATTGTCTGGTCGAAAACGTCGTCGTAAATGCCATCTGGCCAGTCACGCGCAACCTGACGCCGAAGGTCCGTGTCGTCGTCGACGCGCTGGTCGAGCGCTTTTCGTCGCCGCCCTGGGATGCCACCTGACGGACGGCCCTGAAAAATGGCGGCCGTCTATTTTCGATCGCCCCGCCGCAATGCTATTGACCCCTCATGCTTTATGTTGAAATCGCCATCGTGGTCGTCCTCATCTGCGTGAACGGCCTTCTGTCGATGTCCGAACTTGCCATCGTCTCGTCACGGCCGGCCCGCCTCAAGGCGATGATCGACCGTGGCGTCAAAGGCGCCGGCCGCGCATTGGCGCTCGGCTCCAATCCCGGAAAATTCCTGTCCTCGGTGCAGATCGGCATTACCCTGGTCGGCGTGCTGTCGGGCGCATTTTCGGGTGCTACGCTGGGGCAACGGCTTGCCCAGTTCCTGGCCTCGACCGGCATCCGTGAAACCATCGCCGATCCGCTCGGCGTCGGCATCGTCGTCGCCATCATCACCTATTTCTCGCTGATCGTCGGCGAACTGGTGCCCAAGCAGATCGCGTTGCGCGATCCCGAGCGCGTCGCCGCCCGCGCTGCCCCGGCGATGACCATCCTGGCCACCGTCTCGGCGCCCCTTGTCTTTCTCCTCGACATTTCCGGCCGCGCCATCCTGTGGCTGCTCGGCCAGCGCGGCGAAAGCGAAGAGAAGGTCACCGACGAGGAGATCAAGATGCTGGTCGCCGAGGCCGAGCATCACGGCACCATCGAATCCGACGAGCGGCGCATGATCGCAGGTGTCATGCGCCTCGGCGACCGCGCCGTGCGCGCCGTGATGACGCCGCGCACCGAAGTCGACTGGATCAATCTGCAGTCCGACGAAACGGCGATCCGAAAATTGCTGATGGAGACCCAGCATTCGCGTCTGCCCGCCGGTGACGGCGGCGTCGATGTCATGGTCGGCGTCGTCCAGACCCGCGATGTGCTGGCGGCCATGCTTGCCGGCCGCGCGCTCGATCCGCGCAAGCATGTGCGCGCCGCACCCATCGTCTACGATCAGGCCGACGCACTGGACGTGTTGTCCAAGCTCAAGGAATCGGACGTGCCGATGGCGCTCGTCCATGACGAATACGGCCACTTCGAAGGCATCGTCACCCCCGCCGACATTCTGGAAGCCATCACCGGCGTGTTCCGCGCCGATACCGACGCCGGCGACGAGGAAAACGCCGTCAGGCGCGAGGACGGCTCATGGCTGCTGGCCGGCTATATGCAGGCCGACGAAATGGCCGACGTTCTCGGCATCGACCTGCCGGAGAACCGCGACTACGAAACCGTCGCCGGCTATGTGCTGGCGCATATGCACCATCTGCCGGCGACCGGCGAATGCGTCGACGCGCAAGGCTGGCGCTTCGAGGTCGTCGACCTCGACGGCCGCCGCATCGACAAACTGATCGCCACCCGCCTGCCCGGCGGCCACCGGGAGGTGGTGCGCTGACTCTTCGAATGTCGGCTTTTGACCCCAAACGGGCATGGGCCTCTATGACGCGAACGGCAGCTTTGCGCTTCAATAACTGTCGTTAAGGGGAATAGCGAAGCCGAGCTCAGAGGCTCGCGCGTCGCGCGGTCGCCAGAATGGGTTTGAGATGCGCGGGGGCGCTGCCTGCGAAAGCAGAGACCCGCTCCTGGACAACATTGTCGTTCAGGAACTCTCGGTGATGGCCTAGGCCATCGACGAGGAGCCACTGGGCGCCGGGCCACATCGAAGCCACAACCTCCGCGCCCTTGTAGGGCACAACCGTGTCATCGGATGAATGAACAAACAGGGCGGGTTGGGACATTTTCGCCGCCTGTCGCCGCATGTCTATGCGATCAGGATGGAGCCCGATCAGGCCTTCCAGCTGCCGTAGTATTGCGTCTTCGTCTCCTTCAAGCCCAGCCTTGCGCGCCATGAATCGGACAAAGTGCCCGTAGTGCGTCGGTGTGGCGAGGAGGACGATCCGCTCAGCTGAAAGACCTTGGTCCAGAGCTTGCACCACGCAGGCCCCTCCAATCGAATGCCCCGCTGCCAGAGCAAAAGGTCCAGCCAGCCGCTCGACGGCCCGTAGAACGGCGGCTGCCAACGGAATGGACAATCGCTCACCGGCCGAATCTCCATGGCCGGGAAGGTCGGGAAACCAGACTGTGTGGCCGGCCTCTGCGAGCTTGCGCCCTATGCCGATGAGATCGGAACGCAGCCCTTGCCATCCATGGACAAGCAGTGCATTTGGCCCCTTCCCCCAGCGATGGACTCGCACCTCGATCTGGCGGCCATCGGGCCAGTCGCCCGGCGCCTCGACCTGCATTGTTATGGATTCGGTGTTCAACAGTGCCTGAAACTGCTGATCTATAGGCGGTCGCTTGATCCGGAGCAGCTTGTCAGCAAAGCCTGCAGCTCGGTCTTCGGCATCGCTCACTTCTTTCTGTTGCATGGCAAACCTTCCTGCTGTTGATCGATGTGGGACCGCGTCGCGGTCGCTTTTCGCCTGGTCAGACAAGGTGGAAGAGCCGTTCTCGAGAAGCTGGAGGTCAAGCCGTCCTCCGCATGCCCAGCGCCGTCAACGCGCTGAGCGCAGCGCCGAGAGCGATGAGTTGCCAACTCGTTTGAAAAGCATGCAATGCCTGGTCCGGGGCGAGACTGAGAGAGCCCAGAACCGCCACCAGCAGTGCCACACCCAGAACATAGCCCAACTGCCGGCTTGTATTGACCACTGCACTACCCGTCGCTGCCATGTTTGCCGGAAGATCGCGCGTTGCGCTCCCAATCATGGTCGGCATGGCGATGCCGATGCCGATACCAACCAACATCCATGCCGGCATGATATCTATGCTGTAGCGGGGGGCGGTTGACGCCATGAAGGCGAGGCCCAACGCTCCAATCGCGAAAATGACATTGCCGACGATCACAAGCGCTCGCGGTGACGTGGTATATGCAAACTTCTGAACGACGTAAGCGGCTATGGGCACGCAAACAGGGCCAGGGACAATTGCAAATCCGGTCTCGATCAAGGAAAGGCCGGCAACTGTTTGCAACCAGATTGCGAGGCTGAGAAACATAGCGGCAAAGGCCGTGCAGAACAGAATGATGGTGACGTTCGCCCAGGTAAATGTCGAAACCTTGAAGAGGCTCGGGTCTACGATGGGCGCCTGGTGAAACAGGATTCTCCTTACGAGCCAGGCCGCGGCCAGAATGGCTAAGGCATAGTAGATTATGACTTCCGACGTGGTCGATTGATCATGCTCGACGACGGCGAGAGACAGTGATCCCACGGCGATTGCAGTAAGCATGGCGCCGAACAGATCGAGCTTTCTGGTCGAGGCACTGACCGGCTGTATCGTTGGTATCAGCGATGCAGCTGCAATGCCGGCAAGAATCCCGACCGGCAGATTGATGATGAAAATCCAACGCCATGAATATTCTGCAAGGACCCCGCCGAGGGCCGGACCGACTGCTGCAGCAATCGCAGATGTCGTCGCCCAGATCTTGACGGCCCCCGCCCGCTTTTGCGGAGGAAGAACCGTCAAAATAAGGCCGAGGCTGCTCGGAGTGAGCATCGCGGCTCCCGCTGCTTGCAACACGCGGCAGAGTATGAGCGACCACATCGCGCCCGACAGCGCGCCGCCGACGCTGGCCAGCGTGAATATCGTCAGGCCCGCAAGGAAAGCACGCTTGCGTCCCCACTTGTCGGCGAGCCCGCCGAACGGAATCAACAACGCTGCATAGACAATGGTGTAGCCGTTCAGAATCCAGCTGAGATCGGCAAAACTGGCGTCGGGAAATTCCGCGCCTATCTGACGGAAGGCGACATTGACGATGAATACATCAATCATCGCCATGAATGCCGCCCCACACAGGACGAAAGTTATCAGAAGCGATCTTTGATCTGAGATTTCGCTCGAGGATGCGGCGTGCGATTGCGTATCCATGATTATCATCTACTCCCTTAGGCAATTCAGCACGGGCAACGTCCGCCATCGATGAAGTTGGTGAAGGCGCTGCGGTTCACGCTTTGCCTTCGACCCGCATGCCATCCAATGACGCTTCCAGCCTCGTTGCCCTCATTGCGCGACTGACGAGTAACGGCGCTTCAAGAGCCGGTGACCCTCTTTGCTGAGCCCCGCTAAAGACAATTTTCGATCCACGTCCGGTTGATATTTTCCGCCCGGGGCGCGGTGTTTGTGAAAGCGACATCAACGCTAGGCGATCGGGCGTTTTCCATGCCGCAATTGGTCAGTTGGGTATTCCAACTCTGAAAATTACACAGTCAGTTGGATATCGCAACCCACTTCGGTTTGATTTTACAACTTTCTCTTGATATGAGATCTGGCATGCGATCGAAGGCTGCCGATTTAACCCCACGTTTGTGCAACATCGCGGCCGCCCTCGAGGTCGTGGGCGACCGGTGGAGTCTTTTGATTGTTCGGGAGCTGCTTTACGGGCAGCAGAAGTTCACCGAGATTGTGAACAATACCGGAGCGCCGCGAGATATCCTCGCCGTCAGGCTTCGCAAGTTGGAAGAGCACGGCGTCCTGGATCGAGAGCCGTACAGCGATCATCCATTGCGCTACAAATATCGGCTCACTGCCACAGGGCGCGGGCTGTTGCCTGTACTGCTCACATTAAAGCAGTGGGGCCAAGACCATGTCCGGAGCGGACAGCCGGACTCGATTCGCCTGATCCACCGACAGTGTGACCACGAAGTCGCGGCACAGGTGCATTGCCGCGCCTGTGGCGAGCATTTGGCACCTGGTGATCTGGAAGTCGATGGAAGACAGAATGACGATTTGGCACGCTGATCGCTGAGGTCGTCATTGGGGGCGTTTCGATAGCGTCATCCTCGGAAATCAAAAGGGCGGCGCAAGCGCCGCCCCATCTCCTTGGGAGGATAATCTCAAGTCCGACGACTTAGGCCGCCTTGGATTCTTCGGCGACGACGTCTGCCGCGCGGGCTGCCTTGAGCACTCTCGCCCACCATGCAATGTCGTTGACCAGAGCGGTTGCTGCCTGGTTCAGGTGTTCGAGCTCATCGAGCTTCTTTTCGCCCTGCTTGACGGCGAGGAAATCGGCCCAGGCGATGTGAACTGCCGACTTGACCGGCGCCATCTGCAACTCGACGGCATGAAGACGGAGCTGTTCGACAGCGCGAGCGCCGCCGACGCTGCCATAGCCGACGAAGCCGGCCGGCTTCTTGTTCCATTCATTGGCGGCGTAGTCGATCGCGTTCTTCAGCACGGCCGTCGGGCCATGGTTGTATTCGGCGGCGGTGAAGATGAAGCCGTCGAAGCCGGCGACCTTCTTCTGCCAGCGCTGTGCCACTTCGTTCTGCGACGGCGCCCAGGCGGAGGAGGCAACCTCGTCGAAGAAGGGTAGCGGGAAATCCCTGAGATCGACGACTTCCACGTCAATGTCGGCGTGCGACTTGGCGATCTTGGCGATCCACTGGGTGGGCACATCGGCGAAGCGTGCGGCGCGCGTCGAACCGACGACGATGGCGATTTTGGGTTTGGACATAAGGGGGCTCTCCTAGC
Source organism: Mesorhizobium sp. P3_B5 (assembly GCF_056402815.1). Taxonomy (NCBI): domain Bacteria; kingdom Pseudomonadati; phylum Pseudomonadota; class Alphaproteobacteria; order Hyphomicrobiales; family Phyllobacteriaceae; genus Mesorhizobium; species Mesorhizobium sp. P3_B5. Next base: position 133,818 of record NZ_JBFUGR010000003.1, read on the forward strand.
AGGTATTTCTGGTATCATTTAGATACCTGAGCTATATGAGATACTGCCAAGACGACGCGCAAGGAGGCACCTTTTTGTTACCTAGGCACCCGCACCGCACCGAGGACTGTCGCGCCATCTCGGAAATCCTGCAGCGCGTCGGCGACAAATGGACCGTCCTGGTCGTCGGAAAACTGGGCAACGGACCGCTGCGATTCAATGAACTGCGGGCCGCCGTCGGCGGCATTTCGCAGAAGATGCTGACCACCACTTTGCGCGGTCTGGAGCGCGACGGTTTCGTCACCCGCACCGTGTTTCCGACCATCCCGCCGCGGGTCGATTACGAGCTGACACAGCTTGGATGTGACTTGCTGGTGCCGGTCGGCGCACTCGGCGAATGGGCTCGCAACAACACCGATCGCGTCAGGGCGGCACGCGCGAAGTTCGATGGGATTCATGCCTGAAACCCTTGCATTGCAAGGGTTTTCGCGCGGAGCATGATTTAGGCCAATCCTACGGCTGCATCTGCAGTCCGGTCCGCAGACGGCTTTCGATCCGCTTCGATTTCGGGTCCCGGCTGACCACCTTCCCGCCGATGATGCAGGTCGCCCCACCAGCGCAATGGCTAGCGGTCGTCGCACCGCTGTCGCATGGCGGCACCACGCAGATTTCGCACCTGGCCGGTTGCGGTTCCAAGGTGTGGTTTTCGGCGGCGCAGCCGACATCGGCATCGCCCTGCTTGACCTCTATATAGGCGGTTGCGGCCAACAGGCAGAACAAGCCTGCAAGCGCGCCGGCCAATGCGCCGTTCAGCAATCGTTGACGCATTGTCTTCTCCCGGGTCCGCTCGGACACGGTCACGAAAACTTGCGAATGCGACTATGAAAAGCATCACACAGGATTGCTGTTTTGCAGGCGGGGCTGGCGGCCTGACCGCCGATCAGCTCTCAGCCGGAACCGCTTTCGGCTTGCCCTCGCCGTCGAGCGCCACCATGACGAAATCGGCATTGGTGACCTTCTCCATCAGGTCGGAGAGATAGCGTTGCGCCCAGGCCTCGACCTTGAGCGTCATCGAGGTGCGACCGACGCGTTCGACATGCGTATAGATGCACAGCGTGTCGCCGATCTTCATCGCCTTGGCGAACGACATTTCCTTCACCGCCGCTGTGACCACGCGGCCCTTGGCGCGCTCGGCGGCGCGGATGCCGCAGGCCAGGTCCATCTGCGCCATCACCCAGCCGCCGAAAATGTCGCCCGCAGCATTGGCGTCCGAAGGCATGGCCAGCGTGCGCAGCGTCAGATCGCCGATCGGCCGTCCCTCAGCGTACTGCACCATGCGGAAATCCCCTTGCGTTCGACAGTTCCAAGTCACGTATCGGCATGCCGTCGACGCGTCAACGCGCTCGAAATGCCGGAAGTACCGGTTAAGGCGAAGAGCGCGTCCCCGAAGCGGTCGCTTTTTTCACAGCCGATGCCGGATGGCACGGCGACTTTCGGAGCCTGCGGCGTCTAGGCTGCAGCCTGAAATTCCGGAGCCGCCCGCAGCCACCATGCAGAGTTTTGATTTCATCGTCGTCGGCTCCGGCTCGGCCGGCTCGGTTCTGGCGGAAAAACTGTCGGCTTCCGGCCGTTTCTCGGTGCTGGTGCTGGAAGCCGGCGGCACCGACCGCCGCTTCTACGTGCAGATGCCGCTCGGCTACGGCAAGACTTTTTTCGATCCAGCGGTCAACTGGAACTACAAGACCGAGCCGGATCCCGGCCTTGGCGGCAATGTCGACCACTGGCCGCGCGGCAAATTGCTCGGCGGTTCGAGCTCGATCAACGCCATGGTCTGGATCCGCGGCGCGCGCGAGGATTTCGATGCCTGGGCAGCCGCCGGCAATCCCGGCTGGGGTTTTGACGACCTCCTGCCCGCCTTCAAGGCGCTGGAGGACAATCAGGCCGGCGCCGACGCATGGCGCGGTGTCGGCGGGCCACTGCACATCACCGATTGCTCGAAGTCAGTCCATCCGCTGACCAGCCGTTATCTCGCAGCGGGCCAACAGGCCGGGCTGCCGCTCAACCCGGATTTCAACGGCGCAGCGCAGGAGGGTGTCGGCGTCTACCAGATCACCACCAGGAACGGCCGCCGCATGTCGGCGGCGCGGGCTTTTCTGCATCCGGCGATGAAACGAAAAACCGTCCGCGTCGAGATGAACGCACTGGCGACCAGAATTCTGTTTCAGGGCAAGCGCGCCATTGGCATCGAGTATCTGCAGAATGGCGAGACGAAAACCGCTCGCGCCGGCCGTGAAGTGATCCTTTCAGGCGGCTCGATCAACTCGCCCCAGTTGCTGCAGCTGTCCGGCATTGGCCCCCAGGCGCTGCTTGGCAGTCTCGGCATTCCCTTAATCCATGCCAACGAGAATGTCGGCGCTAACCTGCAGGACCATGTCGGCATCAACTACACCTTCAAGGGCAAGCTGCCGACGCTCAACCAGATCCTGCGCCCGTGGTGGGGCAAGCTGTTGGTCGGCATGCAATACATCCTGACCCGTTCCGGTCCGCTGTCGCTGTCGATGAACCATGCCGGCGGCTTCTTCCGCACCGATCCGGCGGCGACGCGGCCCAACATGCAGCTCTATTTCCAGGCCTTCTCGACCCTCATTCCGAAAAGCGGCGAGCGCCCGATCCTGACGCCCGACCCGTGGCCGGGCTTTTCCATCGGCCTGTCCAACTGCCGGCCGTCGAGCCGTGGCGAGATCATGATCCGCTCAAGCAACCCGCGCGACTATCCCAAAATCGTCGCCAATGCCTATTCCACCAACGCCGATGTCGACGAGATGCTGGCGGCGGTGAAGTTCGTGCGCAAGATCGCCTCTATGCCTGCCATGGCCGAGATCATCGAGGAAGAGGTTCTGCCGGGTCCGTCGATCACCTCCGACGCCGATCTGATCCAGGACTTCCGGAAGCGCTCCGGCACCGTCTACCACCCGGTTTCGACCTGCCGCATGGGACCCGATCCCGCGCGCGCCGTTGTCGACCCGCGTTTGAAAGTGCACGGTCTCGAAGGCCTGCGTGTCATTGACGCCTCGATCTTTCCCGACAACATCACGGGTAACACCAACGCCGCCTCCATTCTGACCGGATGGAAGGGCGCCGAACTGGTCCTGGAGGATCAAAAATGAAGATCACCGACGTCAAGACCTGGGTTGTCGGCAACCCGCCACCCGGCATCGGCGGCAAGTATTTCATCTTCGTCAAGCTCACCACCGACGGCGGCGTCGTCGGCTATGGCGAGGCCTACAACGCCACCTTCTCCGCCCATGTCACCGCCAAAATGGTCGAGGACATGGCCGAGCGCTATCTGCTGGGTCGCGACCCGCACGACATCGAAAATTTCTTCCGTCGCGCCTATTCCTCCGGCTTCACCCAGCGCCCGGATGTTTCCGGCATGGGCTGTTTTTCCGCACTGGAAATGGCCTGCTGGGACATTATCGGCAAGGAAGCCAACAAGCCGGTCTACAAACTGCTCGGCGGCCAGGTGCACGAAACGTTGCGCTCCTACACCTACCTCTATCCGCACACCGGGAGCGTCCATTCCGAGGATGCGCACGGCAAGAACGTCTACAACGACCCTGATCTGGCCGCAGCCTGCGCGCTCGAATATGTCGAACAGGGCTTTACCGCGGTCAAGCTCGATCCGGCCGGCCCCTACACCGCCTTCGACGGCCACCAGCCGCGGCTCGTCGACATCGATCTCTCCACGCGCATGATCAAGGCGATCCGCGAAGCGGTCGGCACCCGCGCCGACATCCTGTTCGGCACGCACGGCCAGTTTACCGCCTCGGGCGCGCTGCGCATGGCCCGCGCCATCGAGCCGTATGACCCACTGTGGTTCGAGGAGCCGGTGCCGCCTGATATGCCCGAGGTGATGGCGCAGGTTGCGCGCGGCACGTCGATCCCGATTGCCACCGGCGAAAGGCTGACGACCAAGTTCGAGTTTGCCCGCGTCATCGAGAACCGGGCGGCCACCATCCTGCAACCCGATCTTGGCCGCTCCGGCGGCATTCTCGAGACCAAGAAGATCGCTGCCATGGCCGAGGCCTATCACATCCAGGTCGCGCCGCACTGCTATTGCGGGCCGATCGTCGGCGCCGCCAACATCCAGCTCGCGGTAACGTTGCCCAACTTCCTCATCCTGGAATCGTTGAAGCAGTGGGACGGTTTTCACGCGACGCTGCTGAAGAAGAAGATCGAATGGCAGGATGGCAATGTCATTCCGTCGAAGGAACCCGGACTCGGCGTCGAGCTCAACGAAGCCGTCTGCGACGCGCATCCCTACACCGGCAAGGACCTGCATTTGCAGATGATGCAGACGCCGTTGATGCCGTGAGCACGCGCGAAAACTACGCCTTCATCGGTCTTGGCCATCTCGGCGGTAACCTTGCCGCCAGCCTGATCTGCAATGGCTTTGCCGTCACCGTCTATGACCGCGACCCCACTGCCGTCGAACGCCTGGTGGCGCTCGGTGCTACGGCTGCCAAAAGTCCGGCCGAAGCCGCCGCCCGTGCCGGTAACGCCATCACGTGCCTGCCCTCGCCCAAGATCAGCGAAGCGGTGCTGGCCGGCCCGGACGGGTTGCTCGAAGGTCTGCCCAAGGGCGGCACCTGGATCGAGATGTCGACCAACGGCCGCGACGAAATCCTGCGGCTGGCAGCCCTCGCCTCGGCCAGCGGCATCGAGACGCTGGAATGCCCGGTCACCGGTGGCGTGCATCTGGCGGCGGTCGGCAAGATCACCGCGCTGGTCGGCGGCGATACGGCGCTCTATGCGCGCCATCGCCCGGCCATCGAGGCGATGTGCGCAAAATCGTTCCTGATGGGGTCCGTTGGCTCAGCGGCGGTGATCAAGGTCATCACCAACATGCTGGCCTTCATCCATCTCGTCGCCGCCGGCGAAGCGCTGATGCTGGCCAAACAGGGCGGGCTCGACCTCGCCCAGTCCTACCACGCCATTGTTGCTTCCTCCGGCAACAGCTTCGTTCACGAGACCGAAAGCCAGCTAGTGCTGAACGGCTCCTACGACATCGGCTTCACCATGGACCTGGCGCTGAAGGACCTCGGCTTTGCGCTCGGCATGGGCAAGGATTTCAGTGTGCCACTCGACCTGGCATCATGCGTCAACGCGATTTTTGAGCAGGGCAAGGAAGCCTATGGCGGCGGTGCCTGGTCGACCCAGATCGTCAAGCTGCTCGAAGATGCAGTTGGAACCGACCTGCGCGCGCCGGGCTTCCCGGCCAGGCTGGAAATCTGAGGCGGCTAAATTTTACCAGCGATTTCAGCGAATTGGGCAGCCGGGCGGAATCAAGCCCGCAGCTGCCTGAATCAATCTCTCAACGTCTTGAATCAATATCTGAGCGTCAGCGCCCCAGGCAGGATCTCAAAGGTGGCCGGTATCCGCCCTGGCGACTCACCGTCTATGTCAACCAGCGCGCCGTTCTTTTCCACATCGCCCAGCGGTTCGACAACCACTTTCTTGCCGCGCAAAATGGTGATCGCCGGATGGTTGCGGTGTCGGCCGCCATAGAGCAGGCGGATGTCCCAGATCAGCTTCAGCTTGCCCGCCGCGCGCAGGATGACGATGTCGAACTGGCCGTCGTCCAGCTCGGCGTCGGGCGCGATCATCATCCCGCCACCGAAGAATTTTCCGTTGGCCACCGCCACCAGCGCCATGCGGGCTTCGACCGGCGTTCCATCGTCAACGGTGATCCTGACATCCTGGAAGTGGTAGCGGATAAACTCGACCACGGTGCGCCACAGGAACAGCGCCTTCGCCGACATCCTGCCCTTGCGCTTGTCGGCATTGACCGCGCGATCGGTAGCGCCCGACAGGCCGAGACTGGCGATGTTGATGAAATGGCGGCTGGCCAACGCGCCATGATCGTCGATGTAGCAGATGCGCCCGGCATCGACCTTGCGGGCCTTGGCCTCGGCAATCTGCTTGAGCGTCGCGTCGACGTCGCGCGGCAGGCCGAGCCCGCGGGCAAAGTCGATGCCGGTGCCGCAAGGCAAAAGGCCAAGCTCGGTCGTCCGCCCGCTTTCCGCGGAGGCCTGCAGCAGCCCATCGGCCACTTCGCTGGCCGTGCCGTCGCCACCCGCCGCGATCACCAGGTCGAAGCCGGTTGCCGCCAAGTCGAGCGCCAGCCGTTCGGCATCGCCCTCGGCTTGTGTCTCGCGCAGTTCGAAATCGCCAAAGTGCTTTTTCAGCGAAACGGCGACCTCCGGCCAATGCCGCTTCAGCCGGCCGCCGCCGGCAATCGGATTGAGAATGACCCCGACCTTCAAGCACACCCTCCCCAGGGAGATCGAAGACGCTTGCGCCTCGAATCCTTTGCCGGCATTGAAGACCGCGCCGGACTGCGGAGCAAGATCGAATGTCCCGACCATACCACAAATGACGGGACCCGCCTGTCGGCCGGGTGCGGCCCAAAAAATCGCTTCGCTGCCGAACATAGTCCCCGATAATCCCGCTATCCACAGGCTCGCGGCAGTATCGCAAACCACTTCCCCGGCGTACGTTGAACCCATCTCAGGCGGCTACCGATCGCCACGCCGAAAGGCAAAGCGAAAAGGCGGATTTCCTGAGGCCCGTACGGCCCGGAACGAGAGCAGGCTTGCCTGTTGGAGGGATGGATGCCGAGACCTACGGGGCCGCGGAAAGCGTGCGAACGCCAACGGCGGACCGATGCTGCCATGAAGGACGGCAAAAACCTTCGATGGCGCGCTGGGCGAAGCTCGCAAGGGTGGAGATCGGCGTGGTCTGGAACGGGCACCGCCCTCGGGTGGTGGCTGGCAGGACCGTCAAAATCAAGGCCGGCAAGGCGCGATGACTTTACGGAAGTTGCTGCCGCGACCGTGTCCTGATCTGACAGGGAGGCGCTGGGAGAAATCCCGGCGCCGACTGTCTTTCTGGCCATCCCCCACAACCTGTCGTGGTGCTGCTTCACCCTACGGCAGAATCGGCTACTATCGTCGCGTCGCTTGAAGGGGATACTTCATGACGCTGATCCAGAAGCTTGCCGATGACCTGCTGCACGCCTTCTCCGGCGTCTGGGTGGAGGCGGCGGCCTTCATCTCGCATCGCGGTGCAGTGTTCTATTTCAAGCTCGGCTCGGTCTGTCTGTTCGACGGTGTGCTCGGCCTGATCACCGGTTCGGGCTGCCTCGACGCCGGCATCGACCACTTCGCCACGGCCTGACCGGAATGTTCCTGTTCCGCTGGCTGAAACGCATCATCAAAACGATCCTGTGGCTGATCGTCATTGTCATCCTCATCCCGATCGTTGGGCTGAGCTATGGCTTCCTGACCACTCCGTCGCTGGACACGGCACCGCTGCCGGGCATCGCCGATGGCGCGCCACCGAAGGCGCTGGCCGACAAGGTCCGCGCCGAGATTCCCGGCTACCAGCGGCCGGAGGAATCGACCTACCTCACCTATCCCGAATGGTCGATCGTCTATGCCGCCCGCGAATATGCCGGCTTCGTCGACAAGAACCAGCCGAGCGGCTTCCCCTACTTCGCCTATGTCGGCCGCTTCTGGCAGGACTACGCGATGATGATCCGGGCCAGCGCGAGCGACAAATTCAACTTCGACAAACATCAGATGCTGGTCGTCATCGGCACCAGCCACACGATCGAGCATGCCCTGCAATGGGCCTATGAGAACACGGTCGGCCGCATCACCGAGGCGACCGCCGGCAAGCGTACCGCAGCCGACATCTACCAGGCCAAGGTGGCGGGCGAATATGCGAGCTTTCTCGATCGGGTGCCGTGGCACCAGTTTCCCTACGCCGAAAAGCGCGCCGGTCTTTTTGCCGTGCAGCCGGCGCCGGGCGACAGCAGCGTGCGCACCAGCGAACGCAAGCTCGCCTTCGGCCTCGCCGACACGATCAAGCAAGCCTGCGCCGACCTGATCACCAAGGCACTCGCCGCCACCTCCGACCCGGCCCTGCGCGACATCCATGTCTGGGCCAAGGGTCCGGTCGGCGAAGCGACGCGCGACGAGGCCGACACCTTGCTCGAGCGCGATTTCGGCGCCGATGGCACGGTCTTCGTCACCAAGCGCTACCAGGTGTTCACAGAGATGATCCCGCGGCTGATCGACAAGGGCGTTTCCTTCGTCGAAATCGGCGGCAATGACGAGATCATGATCAGCGTTCTATCCGCCAGCGAGGTCGCCCCGCCGGAGGGTGCCCGCATCTTGTTCAGCTACCCGCTCCCGGCTCAACCGGAGATGCGCCGCACCGGCCTGACCGTCGCCGTGCGCAAGCTGCATCTGGTGCTGCCGGCACTGATCAAGGCAGGCGCCAAGCTCGAACACGTCTACGACTACTGACGCTTTTCGGCCACAGCCGGCACCCCTATGGCACCCTGTTGCGCTTCGTCTTGCTCATTCCACGATCGTGGCCAAAATCCCGCCTTGTTCCGCAGCGATGGAGAGGCTGCCGGGGGGCAATTCGAAGGGACAAGACCGTGATCAAGACCGCCCTTGTCGCCATGACCATCGTCGGCTGCGACTGCGACGCCAAGCTCTGCGAGTATATCGGCGAAACGCCGGCCAAATGGGCAACCATCGCCGACTGCCAGGCGGCGATGAAAAGCCAGATACTGCACCAGAAAAATTTCAACTACCCGCTGGTCTCCGGCATCTGCCGCACGAAGGGCTCGTCGTCCTCCTCGCAACTGGCCGCGACCGCGTCCCGCCCGGAGCTAAAGCCTGTCAGCAAGGTCGTTAGGGTTGAAAGCCCGCTGCCGCCCGAACTGAGCCATCGGCCGAGCGTCCCCGTCGGCTCGCCGACGACGGCCATGGACGCGGCCGCTGCCCGGCCCGTCGCCTATGAACAAGTGGTCAATGGCGGAACCGGCGTGCTCTATCGCACGAAAAACGGTTACGCCGTGGTCAAGACCGACCTCGGCCGCGCCGCGTCCGCGACTGTCGGCATCGCCAAGCGGTCGGCGAATTGGCTGGCGGGGCTGATGCCGGACGGGCTGTAAGCTCGACTGGACAACAGGCTCTAAAGCTTAATCTGCAGGCTCTGCCAGAACTTATCGATCAGCGGCCCTTCGGTCTTGGCGTTTTCCTCGCCAAGGCGCGTGACCATGATGACGCCCTGATCCGACGTGCCGAAGCTCAGCACCTCATAGTCGGCGCTTTCGGTCCGCGTCTTGACCGTGGCACGGATGCCGGTCAGTTCCCTGCCATCGGCAAGCTTGCGTGATGTCGGCTCCTGGGTGAGCGTCGCGCCCGCTTGCACCGATTCCTTGGTCATCTCCTGCAGCATCAGCTGGTTGAGCGCCACCGGGTTCATTGCCGAATATTCCTGCAGGATGACGATCGTTCCGAGCGCCGACGCCATCAGATACTGGCTGGTGTGCTCATCCAGATCGGTCTTGGTGACCTGGACGTCGCTCGGATGGACGAAGGAGAAATGGTCACCAGAAAAGGTGGCGAAGTCGTTGCGCTGGAGCGTCGCCCTGGCCTTCTTCCCATCCGGCAAGGTGACGTCGACGCTCTCGCCGGCATCGATATCGACGGCAACGCCGTCAATCGTCAGCTTGAACGCCTTCAGGTCTTCCGATCCTGCAGGGCCGCAGCAAAGCGCCACAACAGCCAGTGCCATCGCCGCTGATCTCGTTCGCATCGCCGCTCCTGCCATCTGCTATGCCACGCCGCTCAGCACTTTGATCGCACGGTAGAAGGTCGAGGAAAACAGCTCCGTCGGATCAAATTGCCGTTTGCTGGCGAGAACCGCCGGAAATTCCGGATAGGACGCCAGCAATTCCCTGGCCGTAATGCAGCCGGTAGGTTGACGAGCGTCATTCTGGTCGCCTGGCGTCGGCTGGCAATATCGACATGAAAGCGGCCGGCCCCGGACGGGACCGACCACTCCTGGGACAGGGGGCATTGTTGAAAAAGTTCCCGGCAGCAGGCTGCTGCCGGCGATATCTCTACGAAGCTTTTTCGATCGACGTGACCAGCCCGGTCTTGTCGTCGACAGTCACCGCCACCTTGGCGCCGATCTTCAGTTTTTCGATCGCCGCTTCCGGCGGCAACTGGTAGATCTTGCCGTCGTCCAGCGTGATCGACTTGGTTGTCGGATCGACCGCCTGGATGGTGCCTTGAACGGTCGCGGCATAGGCGGTGCCAACAAAGGCGAGCATGGCGGCGGTGGTCACAAGGATTTTCTTCATCGGTAGGTACTCCGTTTCAGTTTGCCGGGACGCTGCCTCGTGGAAGCGACAGTCACCGAACGCCCCAAAGCTGGTACGGAAAGCGGCCGGCCGCAAATCACGTTGAATGAATTTTGCAAACAGAATCAGCTACTTAATTCTGACACATTGTCAGACCGTCCCGCTGATCCGGCCAATCGGGCGGTCGCCTGTTACAGCGCTTTTCCCACGAAAAGAGTCGGTTGTCGGGACTGCGGTGGCCTGCACGCGACCATCACATGACCGCCGCATTCCGCGTCCGGTTGCATCACGAAACGGGCAGCGGAAAAATCATCGGGGACACGTTTTGTTTCATGGTTCCAACCAAACCAAGCTTGACCAGAGACGATTCGCACCTCGATTGAAAATCCAAGCTTGATGCACGATGATCGCGGCCGCTCTGGTGAAAGATCGAAGGCCGCTGTCCATGAATCTTCCAGTCCGCATTGTGATGTCTCTTGTGCTGGCGCTTGCTCCCGTATCGGCCGAAGCGCAAGACTCTAATCAGGGCGGCGACCACGTTGTCGCGGTGGCCGCTGACGATCCGGATATGGCCGCCGCGATTGCACAGGCGCGTGCCAGCCTGGACGATTTCCTGGCGTTATCTCGGACACCCCCACCTGGAACCGATACATTCAAATTGAAGGTGAAGATCACCGACGGAAACGCGACCGAACACTTCTGGGTCATACCGTTCCAGCGGACGGAAACCGGGTTCGCAGGAATATTGGCGAACGAGCCGCAGAGCGTCCACAACGTCGTGATCGGCCAGTATATCAAATTCAACCGAGACGATATTTCCGACTGGGGCTACACCAGGAACGGCCATCAGGTTGGCAGTTTCACCGTCTGTGTGATGTTCAAGACCATGTCGAAGGAAGAGGCCGACTACCTGCGCAGCAATTACGGCTTCGACTGCTGACGTCTCGCCAATCCGGCTAACCCGCGTCGTCTTTCGCGCCGATCTTGCGCACTAGCGCCGCCGTCGCCAGCATCGCGCCCATGTCGGCGATCATCGGCGCGATGTGGCTGGTGTAGTCGAGCGGCACGGAAATGGCGGGCAGTTCGAAAAAATTCTTCGGCTGCGGCAAAAGCAGGAAACCGTCGCTGCCGTTGAGCGCCACCCGCGCCGGGTCATCAGGCCATGTTTCGTGCAGCCATTTCAGCGCCTGCGCCAGCCGGCCAGTCACCAGCGGCTGGGCGGCCGCGATATTGTCGGTGCGGAATTCGTAGGCAGCATCGAGCGCCGCGTCGCCGGATGACAATTCCTGCATCTTTGCTGTGAATATGCTGCGGAAGAAACCGACGACCGCATTGGCCCGCCGCGCCGCCACCAATATGCCGGGGAACGGCGCAATCGTCTCGAAGGCAACGATGACGCCCTTGAATACCGTCGACGAGCTTTTGGCCGTCCCTACGCGCAACTCTGCCTCGTAGAGTTCGAACGGAAAGTCCTCGTAGCGGCCGGACACGATGTCGTCGAAGGCCTGCCGGTTGAAGGAGCCGACCGCGGCGCGCGGCAACCGGTCGAAGGAATTCGGCGTCACGCCATTCTGATAGCGCATATCTCTGATGAAACCGAAGATGATCGGAAGCAGCGTGTCGCGAAACGATTGCTGCAGCCGCGTCGCCGGTGTGATCGCCAGGAAATAGAGCAGCAGCGCTGTGAAGAAGCAGCCGACATAGAGGAACACATGCGGTGTCGAGAACCACTGCTCGTTGGCATCGGCGACCTTGTTGAACAGCCAGGCCACCAGCACGACAAAGACCAGCAGCGGCCCCAAAAACACCGGCACCCGCCAGCGCACCTGGCGGTAGGCCGACGCCCGTCCGGCCTCATAAGCCTCGATATTTTTCCTGATGCCAGCGATCACCGCTTCGCTCGGCATGAAATCTGCTGTTTCCATCGCCCCCTCGCAAGCCTTTGAGCAATTCCAGGAAAAGTGTGAGCGGTTTTCCGTCCGGAATTGCGTAAAACAGAGATAGAGCGGATCGCCGTTTCCGCGAAACGGTGAAACGCTCTAGTGGCCTATGATAGCCGCTTTTGCGGGAAAGTCGTCAGCCGCCAAAGATCGTCTTCAACCGACCCTCGACCCTGCCACGCATCCGGCCCTGCAGCGCCGCTACCGGCACCAGCCGCTCATGATTGCCGGCGCGCAGCCGCATGAAAGGGTGCAGCCCGTAGGCGGCGATCGCGCCACGCATGCCGAGATCGGCACTAACGTCGACGACGAAAATGCAACCGATGCGGCCGGGCCATGGCTGGCGGGCAAGGGCGGTGCCAAGAAAATCGCCAAGCCCATAGGCGACAAGCGCTTTGCCGAGCCGCTCAACCGGCTGCACGACATGGGCGTGGTGGCCGGCGATCAGGCCAACGCCGTGGTCGGCCAAATGCCTGGCCAGCGCCCTCGTTTCGCCGCGCGGAAAATGCCGGAACTCCCAGTCCCAATGCGGCACGGCGCAGAGCAGATCGGCGCCCTTGGCTGCATCGCGCGGCCACAGTGCCGGATCGCTTTGCATCGACACCCGGCCGGCAAACAAAGCTGCATCGGCATTGCGCCACAGCGTGAAGGCGGCAAGGCCGATGGTCAGCGGCCCAACCGCAAGCCGCACGACCGGACCTTTGGCCGCGGTACCGATGCTGCGGATGCCGAGGCGCTTCAGCGCCGCAACCGTCTCGTCGAAACCCGCCACGCCCTGGTCGAACACATGATTGTTGGCCAGCGACAAGACAAGCTTCTTGTGTGGGATGCCGACAGCCGCCAGCGCGTCTGCAAGAAATCGCTCGGTCATCGCATGATGCGTGCCGAGCCGCGTGCCGGCGACAACCCTTGGTCGCTCCACGACCGGGCTTTCGCAATTGCCGATCACCAGGTCGGCGGTGCCAAGCAGCGCCACGATCGCCGGGTCGCATTCGGGCGCAGCACGATTGGCAACCGCCGAGATATCGCCAACGAAGGCCAGCCGCACCGTCCGCGCCGGTGGCGGTTCGATCATCGTTGCGGCTGCCGGCACAAAGCCACTGCTATCGCCGGCGAGCGAAGGCTTCAGGAAGCGCGGCAGCCACGACAGTTTGTAGGAAAGTGGATAGTTCGACACACAATGTCCAATCGTTTGCCTTGTGTAGACTGTCTGCTGGGCTGGTTGAAGCGCCGACTCTTGGCCAATTGAAATACAGGCTCGCACCGCATCAGGACCGACAGGCGCAGCGCAGCAGATGCGTGTATGGTTGCTGCGGAACGGCACATCGGAGGACCAAGATGATACGACTCGCAACCCTGCTGGCATCCGCCCTTGTTCTGCTGCTGCCGCTGTCTTCCGCCAGCGCCGCGGCGCCCGAAGCAGCGAGCGCGCTGTTCGAGGCGAAAACCGTGGCTGAGCGAAACGCCGCGCTCACCACGCTCGAAGCCGCGGCCCCAACCGATCCAGCCTCAGCCTATGCGGCCGGCGCCGGCGAATTCTTCACCGCGCTGGAGATCCTCGCCGGTGGCCTGCACCGCCATGGCTTCGAAAGTCCGCAATCCTTCATGCTGCCGCTGATGCGGCTGCCGGTGCCGGACAATCCCAATCCCGAGCCGCTGACCTACGAGCAGTTTCGCGCCATCCTTGTCGCTTTCCGCGACCGGCTTGAAAAATCCACGGCAACGCTGGGCTCAGTGCCCGCCGATGCCGGTATCGGCATGGAGATCGATCTCGCCCATGTCGGCGTAGACCTTGACGAGGATGGCAACATCACGCCGCAGGAAAGTCTCGCGGCAATCATGGCGGCACTGTCGAACAATAGCGGCGATGCGCCGGACGCCACCCCGCTCATCTTCCGCTTCGACCGCGCCGACGGTTTCTGGCTGCAAGGCTACGCCGAATTCCTGATGGCCCAGGCTGATTTCTGGCTGGCGCATGACTTCAGCAACATGTTCGACGGCTCGTTCCACATGCTGTTTCCGCGCGCAAAACTGCCGCTGCAGGACATTCTCGTCCCGCCGGACGGCGGCATGGGCGGCGGTATCCTCACCTCGGAATGGCGCCTCGCCGATTTCATCTCGCTGGTGCATCTCATCAACTGGCCGGTGGTCGAGCCGGAACGCCGTCAAGCAGCGCGGCGTCATCTGCTGGAAATGATCCGACTGTCGCGCGAAGACTGGAAAGCGATCCGCGCCGAGACCGACAATGACCGCGAATGGCTGCCCGGCCCGCAGCAGAAAGGCACCAACCGGCTCACCGGCCTCGAAGTCGGCGAGGAGCAGGTCCAGGCCTGGCTCGCCACCTTGACCATGGCCGAGGATCTGCTCGAAGGCCGCACCTTGCTGCCGCATTTCCGCATCACCGGCAAAGGCATCAACATGAAGCGCTTCTTCGACGAGCCAAAAACCTTCGATCTGGTGCTGTCGATCACCGGCCCGGCCATCGCCCCCTATCTCGAAAGCGGAAAGATCCTGACCAGCGAGGAATTCAACCAGATCCAGCGCCAGTTCGGCGGCAGCGGGTTTCTGACGTTTGCGCTGTGGTTCAATTGAACTACGTGTCGCGTAAGCGAATCGTATATTCGGACTCTGATCACACTGCCGAAGAATTACTTTTCTTCCTCAGTCTGGCCTGCTTCGTTTTCCACTGGGCGTTCAGTTTTTTGAGCATCTGCGACCCCCTCGCTGCTGCGTCACCATCCATAGTTTTGGTCAGCGTCTTATAAGTCCTCAGTACGCGCTTGAAAGCATCTCCAAGGATGGCTCCATCTAACTTCGACGCCGGAGGCAATTTGCTTGCCACCGGACGGGTAAGCCCGGAAAATTCGCGCGCTACTAATGCTCCCAGATAGAATTTGAGGTTCTTCTGATCGCTTCCACCTATGCCTTGCTTAGCCAAAAATTCGTCTACCTTTTGCATAATCTGGACGCAATTTACGTATGCGGATACCGGTATCTTAGGATCGGCAAAGACGGCCTTGTACCGGCTATCGTCTTTGAAATAGTCCCCGGGACGTGCCCGCGCGTCGTCGGGTCTTTGAAGTATAAGAGAGATGACTGATTGAACCAGCGCATTGACACCAACGATCTTTCGCACAGGTCGCCCTTGGTCCCGGTAAAAACCCTTTCGCCTGTCATAGTAAAGGTCAAATTTCCGAAATAGCTCTTCAATGTCTCGCTGAATCTGGTCGGTCATACGAAGAGATGCGGGTAGCATTTTGTTTTGGCTGTTAGTAGCCCGGATGATCCGGTCCTGTGTCGCCTGATCGGTCGTCTCTATCACGCGAATAAGCACCGTCCTTTCACCGTCGTCACCATTCACGCCGATTTTCGCAAATATGACGCGCGAAGTCTGCAATCCATTGACGATTTGCGGGTCTTCTATGACGAGTTGCTTATGCCCGCCTGGTGTGGTCTTACCTGCAATGATCGTCACCCCGTTGTTGAGTAGCCAAAAATTCGGGCCACCCTTCTCCTCAAGGGTCTTCGCAATTTCCTTGTTGACGGTAGAATCTTGCTGAAAACCTCGAACGTTCGTTTCGAAGATACGTTCGGCTAGCTCCCCCGGAGAATCCTCAAGGAAGCGGCAAAACTCGGCAAGCCTCACAAGGCCAACCGAACCCTCTTTGGCAACCATCGGCGTCTCTGCCCAAACGATTGTCCTACTCCTGGGTGGCCGGCGTTGAACCTGTTCCCAAAGCTCCTTTGCTCCAACGCAATGAACTGTGCAGGTTGCCTTAATGTGCTTAGCTGCAGCCGCCTCGATTCGGCGGCAAGCATCAAGGGCGTAACTATCTGGAACAGCGTCGTCGCCCGTAATATAGTAATAGTCCACGGTGAGATCGGGATGATTCTGGACCATTTTCAGGTATTTGTCCCGCCAAACTCGCATTGCAAGCTTGACAGTGTCGTTGTATCTCATACCGAACGAGCTTGGATCTTTCGATAGATCAAAAAAATCTTCAGTGAATGGGAGCCACTTCTCTATCTCTGTTGGCTTGATGCCTCCACTGGTCTTGACCTGCACAAATACAACCCGGACTTTGGATACAAACTTCGCGTCGATTGTGTCATCGTCGGTCAGCAATTGACCTTGGTTGGCCAAAATGTATATGCCATCGGCACCACCATCGTTACCACCCTCGGTGATTCCAAAGCGAATTTCATCCTCGTCGAGAGAATACGGTTTTAGGAATTGCTCTAGGCAATAGTACAGCCAGGGGTCGATGCCACCTAGATCCCCAGCGTTTGTCCTCCAATCGTCGAAATTTGCCTTTAAGACGATAGCATCGTTCGTTGACATTATTTCCCCCCCCGCGTCCTGACGACGGAGAGTATGGCTTACAACTGCATGTTCAAGTCAAGGTAATGTCTCGCCAACTTAGGCGTGCGAGGCGGCGGCCACGAATACGTTTGTCACTCTGAGAGATCGCCCCTAGGTATAGCACCGCCTCTGCCTCATCGGTGTAAAGCGGTTCCCAGCGTGCGAAAGGCGCGGCCGCCGCCGCGATCGATGCGTCGACTGTACGCTGCTGCGGCAGATGTCGTCACCGCTCCTGACACCCTTGTGTCAGGAGCCTGGTTTCGCTCCGGAACCCGAACCACTCGGCTCTTTCCATTTTGGCTGACTCTGCCCATATTCGGAACATGGCCAAATCTCCCGATAAAAAGACGCCGCCGCCGGCGGGTGACGATCGTGCTTCGCCACCCAAGCGGCGCAGCCCGCTGACCGATTTCCTCGATGCCTCTGAGCCCCTACACAAGGGCGGCTTTGCCGAGGCGCCGCAAGCCGAATTCAGCGGTGCGCCGCTGACCGGCTCGATCGCCGATTGGGCCGAGCAGATCGAACAGGAAGCCGAGAAGGAAGGGCGCGCCTCCAGCAAGTCGCCGAAGGCCGCAAAAAAGATCCCTGAACGCTCCGCCGCGCCCGGCCGCTCGGCGCGCGGCACTTCGATGGGCGGCGCGGCCTCGGCTCGGGAGCGAACCGCGGCTGGCCTCAATCCAGTCGCCGGCCTCGACATTTCGCTGGAGGACGCCGAGACCATGGCCTCCGGCGGCGTCACCGCCACGGTCGCCGCGCTGTCGGCGCTGATCGAATCCGGCAATCCCTTGCACAAGGACGGCGTGCTTTGGACACCGCACCGCCCTGCCCGTCCGGAAAAATCCGAAGGCGGCATCGCCATCAAAATGGTGTCGGATTTCGAGCCGGCCGGCGACCAGCCGACGGCGATCAAGGATCTGGTCGAGGGCGTCAACGACAACGACCGCACCCAGGTGCTGCTCGGCGTCACCGGCTCGGGCAAAACATTCACCATGGCCAAGGTGATCGAGGAGACGCAGCGCCCTGCCCTGATCCTGGCGCCCAACAAGACGCTGGCGGCGCAGCTCTATTCCGAGTTCAAGAAATTCTTCCCGGAAAACGCCGTCGAGTATTTCGTCTCCTACTACGATTACTACCAGCCGGAAGCCTACGTCCCGCGCACCGATACCTTCATCGAGAAGGAATCCTCGATCAACGAGCAGATCGACCGCATGCGCCATTCCGCGACGCGCTCGCTGCTCGAGCGCGACGACGTCATCATCGTCGCCTCGGTGTCTTGCATCTACGGTATCGGCTCGGTCGAGACCTACACGGCGATGACCTTCCAGATGCAGATCGGCGACCGGCTCGACCAGCGCGCCTTGCTCGCCGATCTCGTCGCCCAGCAATACAAGCGGCAGGACATCAACTTCGTCCGCGGCTCGTTTCGCGTGCGCGGCGACACGATCGAGATCTTTCCGGCCCACCTTGAGGATCGCGCCTGGCGCATTTCGATGTTCGGCGACGAGATCGAGCAGATCACCGAATTCGATCCGCTGACCGGCCAGAAGACCGGCGAGCTGAAGAGCGTCAAGATCTACGCCAACTCGCACTATGTGACGCCGCGTCCGACCCTGAACCAGGCCATCAAGTCGATCAAGGAAGAGCTCAAGCACCGGCTGGTGGAGCTTGAGCGCGCCGGCCGCCTGCTGGAGGCGCAGCGGCTGGAGCAGCGCACACGCTTCGATCTGGAAATGCTGGAAGCCACCGGCTCCTGCGCCGGCATCGAGAACTATTCGCGCTATCTCACCGGCCGCCAGCCCGGTGATCCGCCGCCGACCTTGTTTGAATACATCCCCGACAATGCGCTGGTCTTCATCGACGAAAGCCACGTCACCGTGCCGCAGATCGGTGGCATGTATCGCGGCGACTTCAGGCGCAAGGCGACGCTGGCCGAATACGGCTTCCGTCTGCCGTCGTGCATGGACAACAGGCCGCTGCGCTTCGAGGAATGGGATGCCATGCGTCCGCTCTCGGTAGCCGTTTCGGCGACGCCGGGCGGCTGGGAAATGGAACAGTCCGGCGGCGTCTTCGCCGAGCAGGTCATCCGCCCAACCGGCCTGATCGACCCACCGGTCGAGGTGCGTCCGGCCAAGAGCCAGGTCGACGATGTCGTCGGCGAAATTCGCGACACCACCAAGGCCGGTTACCGCACGCTGGTGACGGTGCTGACCAAGCGCATGGCCGAAGACTTGACCGAATATCTGCACGAACAGGGCATCCGCGTCCGCTATATGCACTCCGACATCGACACGCTGGAGCGCATCGAGATCCTGCGCGATTTGCGCCTCGGCGCCTTCGACGTGCTGGTCGGCATCAACCTGTTGCGCGAGGGCCTCGACATTCCCGAATGCGGCTTCGTCGCCATCCTCGATGCCGACAAGGAAGGGTTCTTGCGCTCGGAAACCTCACTGATCCAGACCATCGGCCGCGCCGCTCGCAATGTCGACGGCAAGGTCATCCTCTACGCCGACCAGATCACCGGCTCGATGGAGCGGGCGATGGCCGAAACCGGCCGCCGCCGCGAGAAGCAAATGGAATGGAACGAGGCCAACGGCATCACGCCGGAATCGGTCAAGTCGCGCATCTCCGACATTCTCGACTCTGTCTACGAGAAGGACCACGTGCGCGCCGATATCTCGCAGTTCACCGACAGCGCCGGCGCGATGATGGGCAACAATCTGAAGGCCCATCTCGACGCCATGGACAAGCAGATGCGCGAGGCCGCCACCAATCTCGATTTCGAAAAGGCCGCCCGCATCCGCGACGAGATCAAGCGGCTGCGCGAGATGGAACTGTCCATCTCCGAGGACCCGTTGGCCAAATATGCCGACATGGAAAGCCCCGTCTCGGGCCGCGAGAAGGGCAAGCACAACAAGGGCGTGGCCAAACATCGTACTTCAGAGGAACAGGAGCGTTTCCGCAAGCTCGACGCGGCACGTGCCTCTGAAAACGCAGCCCGGCCCAATCTCTTCCGCAAGCCTGATCTCGACGAGATGGGCACCGACGGCGCCGTACCGGTGAAGAAGCCGCTATTCGCCAAGCCGTCGCTCGACGCCATGGGTCCGGGCACCGACATGCCGACCCCGGCCGGTGCGGTGTCGCGCTCGCTGTTCAAGAAACAGTCGGCCGAGGAGGCGCACGGCTCCGATTTCGGCATTCCGGGTGAGCCGACCAAGCCGCTGTTCAAGAAGAATTCTCTCGACGAGATGACCGTGCGGCGGACCGAAACGCCGATCGAAGGCGACAAGCCGGTCAAGCGCGAACGCGCCGGCATGGGCTCTTATGAAGATCCGGCAGATGCTCGCCGCGAAAAGCGCCGGCCGGGCAAGACGGGCAGGCCGGGACGGTAGCGATCCTTCGCGCCCCCCTCTGTCCTGCCGGACATCTCCCCCACGAGTGGGGAGATTGGCGGCTTCATCGCTTCGCTCAATTCTGCAACGTTGGAGATCGGCGAAAGCAGAGGTGAGATCCGATCTCCCCCCGTGTGGGGGAGATGTCCGGCAGGACAGAGGGGGGCGCTGTCCCTCCAACACCGAAAGCTCTTCCTTCGACCAACTCACCGGCAACGCCCTGCTGGACTATGCACCCGTCCTTGCAAGCCACTGGTGGAACCTATACGGGCCTTGCCATCCCGCCCGTCCGCCCCGGAAACCACCCACGAACCATGAAACCCAGAGACATCGCCTCCTACATCTTCCTGGCCATCACCTGGGGGTTGTCATTCCTGGTCCTGCTCAAGGTGGTGCATGCCTTTGGCTGGATCGGCGCGGTCACCTTGCGGTCGCTGATCGCCGGCGTCACGCTGCTGCTGCTGGCGGGTGCGACCAGGCGCAAGCTCGATTTCAGCGCCGGCTGGCGGCCATTCGCTATGGTCGGCGCAACGACGGTTGCGGCACAGCTGATCGGTCTGTCCTATGCCACCCCGCGCATCGGCACGGCGATGGCGGCCATTCTCGTCGCGGCGATCCCGCTGTTCTCGATGATCCTTTCCCAGCTTTGGGGGCTGGAGCGCATCACCGTGCGCGGGCTGGCCGGCCTGCTGCTCGGGGCCGCCGGCATCATGGTGCTCGTCGGCTTTCCCTCGGTGCCAATGACGACATCCTTCGCACTCGGCTGCGCCGCCTCGCTGCTCAGTTCCTTCTCGGCGGCATTCGGCAGCAACTACGCCAACCGTCATTTGCGCTCGGTTGGCTCGCTGGAAGTCACCAGTGCCGCCTTCCTGTTTGGCGGGTTGATGACGCTGCCGCTGCTGCTCGCCGTGCCGGTACCGGCAATGCCGCGCGTCGTGRACTTCCTCTATCTCGCCATTCTCGCCTGCGTGATGAGCGCAATGACCTACGTCGTCTATTTCCGGCTGGTTTCCAGCATCGGCGCCACCAGGGCGATCAGCGTCGAGTTCGCCGTGACCGTGATCGCGGTGCTGGTCGGCACGGTCATGCTCGGCGAGTCGCTGACCATCATCCAGGGCTTCGGCGCGGTGGCGATCATCTGCGGTTGCTTGCTGGTGCTGGATCCGTTCCCGCGCCGGGCGAAAGCGGTCCCCTTGCCATCCGCCCAGCCTTTGGTGTAATCGCTCCGCACACTCGAACGTCTTGAAAGGAGGGCTCACGTGTTTGATTTTTCTCGTCACCATCGTCAGCGTGGCCCGATTTCTGCCCTGCGAGCTTGCTTGCAGGGCTGACCAGGGTCATCACGGGTTTTTCCCGCTTCGATTATTTGGTCTGCCCTTCGTGGTGCCGCAACGCCGAGCCTGATGGCCAGCCTGCGCACCGTCAAAGTGCATTGAACCGGACCTTTCCTCCGGACAGACCAGAGAAATCAAAAATGGCCCTGATCAGCCTCAAATCCCTCGGCGTCACCATGAGTGCGCCGCTGTTCTCCAATCTCGACCTCACCATCGGCGCCGGCGACCGGCTCGGCATCGTTGCCGCCAACGGTCGCGGCAAATCCACTCTGCTCAAATGCCTGACCGGCGTGATCGAGCCGACCTCCGGCGACATCACCCGCACCCGCGGCCTGCGCGTCGGTCATGTCGAGCAGTCGGTTCCGCCAGCTCTCCTCGACCACAGCTTTCATCACATTGTCGCCGATGCCTTGCCGGCGGAGCAGGCCGAAAGCGAGCTGTGGCGCGTCGACGTGGTGCTGGATTCGCTCGATGTGCCGGAGCCGATGCGCGAACGGACGATGCGGGCCTTGAGCGGTGGCTGGCAAAGGCTGGCGCTGATCGCGCGTGTCTGGGTCACCGATCCGGATGTGCTGCTGCTCGATGAGCCGACCAACCATCTCGACCTCGCCAAGATCGGCCAGCTGGAAACCTGGCTGAACGCGTTGCCTCGCGAGGTGCCGGTGGTCATCGCAAGCCACGACCGTGCATTCCTCGACGCCGTCACCAACAGGACGCTGTTCCTGCGCCCGGAACAATCGCCGGTGTTTGCGCTGCCCTATTCCAGAGCGAGGCAGGCGCTGGACGAAGTCGACGCCTCGATGGCGCGCAAGTTCGAGCGCGACATGAAGGTGGCGCAGCAATTGCGCCGGCAGGCCGCCAAGCTCAACAACATCGGCATCAATTCGGGCAGCGATCTTTTGGTGGTCAAGACCAAGCAGCTCAACCAGCGGGCAGAGCGCCTCGAAGTATCAGCGGCACCGGCACACCGCGAGAAATCGGCGGGCGCGATCAGGCTGGTCAATCGCGGCACCCATGCCAAGGTGCTGATCACGCTCGACGACGCCGCGGTCGAAACGCCCGACGGAACCCTGCTATTCAAGACCGGCAAGCGTCATATCTGCCAGGGCGACCGTATCGTCCTGCTCGGCCGCAATGGCGTCGGCAAGACGCGTTTCGTCACCTTGATCCGCAACGCCATCACGGAGCCGGAAACGGTGCCTGATGTGAAGGTGACGCCGTCGACGGTGCTCGGCTACAGCGACCAGGCGCTGGCCGGCATCAGCGGTGACGACACACCGCTGGCGATGGTTTCGCGCCGCTACGACGTCGGCGAGCAACGCGCCCGCTCGCTGCTCGCCGGTGCCGGCGTGGTCATCGAGATGCAGGAGAAAAAGATCGCCGTGCTGTCGGGCGGCCAGAAGGCACGGCTGATGATGCTGGCGCTCAGGCTCGCCAACCCCAACTTCTATTTGCTCGACGAGCCGACCAACCATCTCGACATCGACGGCCAGGAAGCGCTGGAAACCGAATTGCTGGCGCATCAGGCAAGCTGCATGCTCGCCTCGCACGACCGCTCCTTCATCCGCGCGATCGGCAACCGCTTCTGGCTGATCGAGAAGCGGAAGCTGATCGAGGTCGAGGACCCCGAGGATTTCTTCCGCTCGGTGGCCGAAGCCGGGGGTTGAAGGATTGGCGGCGAGACCAGATATCCTGCCGATATGGAATTCCGGTCTGTCACCGACAGATCGGAATTCGTATCATTGCATGAGACGTTTCTCTTGACTTCCGTTGCGTATCATGCGACGATACGTTTGTCGGATACAGCAGATGATACGTTCATTCAAGGACAAGACCAGCGAGGCGGTTTCGAAAGGCAAGGCTCCGAAGGGCTTCCCATCGGATCTCGTTCGTTCCGCTCAGCGCAAGCTGTTCATGATCGACAACGCCGCCGAACTGTCAGACCTGAAGACGCCACCCGGCAACAGGCTTGAGCCGCTGAAAGGCAACCGTGCCGGTCAGCATTCGATCCGCATCAACGATCAGTTTCGCATTTGCTTTCGCTGGGTTGACGGGCAAGCCGACGATGTCGAAATCACCGACTATCATTGAAAGACAGGGTCTCAAATGCTGAACATCAACCCGCCTATCCATCCCGGAGAAATCCTCCGCGAGGAGTATCTCATACCGCTTGGCCTGAGGCCCTATTCGCTGGCCAAAAAGCTGCATGTGCCGCGTACGCGTATCGAGCGCCTGGCCAGCGAGACGACGCCGGTAACGCCCGACACAGCGTTGCGCCTTGCCAAGTTTTTCGGAACCACGCCGCAATTCTGGATGAACATGCAGTCCAGTTATGACCTTGCCGTGGAGGGAGAGGCCAAGAAGGCCGATCTCGAAACGATCGAGCGCTTGGAAGTTGCTGCTTGAGGTAGGCGGCGCTGGCAACAACTCGGTTCCGTTCCGCCTTCGGTGCTGACGCAAAAAAGATTCGGCGCCCTGTCGGATCGCCTGAACGTGCCGCGTCCTTGGGATGCCGACACGATGATGCCGGCTTCATCTGAGGAGAAAGCATCATGTCCATTCTGTCATCCATAGGCCGCGTTGCCACCCGTTACGCACAGAATCGCGCCCGCCATCGCAGTGAGCGCGAGTTGCTGTCCCTGCCGATTGAACTGCGCAAGGATATTGGCTGGCCGGAAATCGTCATCGACGCGCAAAACGGCCCACGGATCCGCAGGGCGCCCTGACCATGCGGTCGGACAATATCGATGCAGGCCGCCACGGGGCGACCATTGCTCAATCGTGCGTGTCGCCCGACAGCGGCGTCGCCTGCATCGATCCGCGCCTTTCGAAAGCCTCGAACCAGCGCGTCAGCCGTGTCCGCTCGCGAAACGACGGAAGCTGGCGGAACGCCATCCAGGACAGTGTGGTGGCAAGCGCTATATGGCCGACATGGAGCGGGGCGTCATCATCCAGCATGCTTTCGATCCAGTCATAGCTCGCCTCGATCTTGTCCCGGTATCCCTGGGCAAGAGCAGCATAACGCAACTGTTCGGGCCGCCTTTCCGTCTCCCAACGCAAAGCTATGCCCGTCTGCGCCAACCCTTGAGCGACTGCTTGCAGCTGCAATGCTTGCCAGCGCGCCTCGCCGTCCTGCGGCAGCAGCTTGCGGCCGTCATGCAGCGTGTCGAAATAGGCGCAGATGACATCGGAATCGAAGATCGGCGACGCGTCTGGCCGCAACAGCACCGGCACCTTTCCAAGCGGGTTTTCGGCATAGATGCGCGCATTGCGCGAGGTCGGGCTGGTCTCGTGATGAATGACCTCGAGCCGATCGGCAATGCCGACCTCATGCGCGAAGACGAGTGCCTTGCGCGCGAAGGGCGAGTGGGTCTGGTAGTAGAGGATCATGGTCGTCCCAAGGGGGCTTGAGGAAGTGGCGCCGGCCCCCTTTCTAGCCCGAGAGCTCCGAGATTTGCGCTCTGATTTGGGGGGCCCCGACGCAAGTTCATTTCACGCCAAAAAAATCGCGGCGGCCATGTAGGAATGCCGTCACCTCGTTCGTCCTATGGTCCGCAAGGCCAGATCACACGCCCGGACCCAACGCAAAGAGGAGCAAGACATGACCGACCAGACCCCCGTTCAGCCGGCTGCAAAAGTGCTCGGTGGATTGACCCCTTATCTGCAACTGGACGGCGCCTTCAAGGCTGCCGAGTTCTACAAGAAGGCCTTTGGCGCCGAGCAGGTGTTCTTCTATCCGCCGGATGACCAGGGCCGCACCATGCACATCCACCTCCACATCAACGGCTCGACGCTGATGCTCTCCGATTTCTACCCTGAAAACGGGATGCCCGCCGTCAAGCCGCAGGGCTACACCATGCAGCTTCACCTCGGCAGCGACGACATCGATGCCTGGTGGAAGCGCGCCGTCGAGGCCGGGTGCGAAGTCGCCGTGCCGCTGCAGGTCATGTTCTGGGGCGACCAGTGGGGCAATATGCGCGACCCGTTCGGTGTCGAATGGGCGATGAACGCACCGGCCAAGAAAGCCTGAGGCTTTACCTCTCCCCCTGTGGGAGATTGCCCCGGATTGCTCTCGGCAATTCGGCTGGCAATCCGGGTGAGGGGTAACTTGGCGCCAAGCTGGGACACCCCTCATCCGTCTCGGCGCTGCGCGCCGATCCACCTTCTCCCACAAGGGGAGAAGGAAGAGCGCTGCTAACCCAGGAGAACCTCATGTCCTATGTCGATGGTTTTGTACTCGCCGTGCCCAAGGCGAATCTCGATGACTACAAAAGACTGGCCAACCTCACCGGCCCCATATGGATGGAACACGGCGCACTCGCCTATGTCGAATGCATCGGCGACGACGTGCCCTATGGCGAGGTGACCTCGTTTCCGCGTGCCGTGCAGGCAAAAGACGACGAGATCGTCGTCTTTTCCTGGGTGGTCTATGAATCGAAGGAAAGTCGCGACACGGTGATGCCCAAGGTCATGGCCGACCCGCGTTTGACGCCCGATTGGGGGCCTATGCCCTTCGATATGAAGCGCATGATCTTCGGCGGCTTCCAGCCGTTCATGGAACTGTAGACCGGGCGTTCCGATACCAACGGCAGAACGCGAAACTCGACTCGATTTCTCAAAAAAATAGGACCGACTTATGCGCAAGCTGATCGTTTTCAACAGCATATCGCTCGACGGCTATTTTACCGACGGGCACGGCGCCATGGATTGGGCGCACAGCCAGGACCCGGAATGGAACGCCTTCGTCGCCAACAATGCCAAAGGCGGCGGCATGCTGGTGCTAGGCCGCGTCACCTATGACCTGATGATCCAGTTCTGGCCAACGCCGCTGGCCGCACAGATCGCGCCGGTGGTCGCCGAACGAATGAACACCATGCCGAAGGTCGTGTTTTCCCGCACGCTCGACACAGCCAGTTGGAACAACACCGAGTTGGTCAAAAGCGGACCAGCCGCGAAGCTCCGGGAACTGAAGCAGCAGCCGGGCAATCACATGACCATCCTGGGAAGCGGCAATCTCATCGCCCAATTGGCCGAGGAAGATCTGATCGACGAATACCAATTCGTCGTCGTTCCGGTCGTGCTCGGCGCCGGCAGGACGATGTTCGAAGGCATCGGCAAACCGCTCGACATAAAGCTGAGCCGATCGCAGACCTTTGGCAATGGCAACGTCTTTCTGTGCTACGAGCAGAAGGCGCAAGCCGATCAGCTCAAGGCATTGGCCTGATTGTTCAGTCCAGCCTGTCGAGCAACGGCTTGAGCCGGTCGCCATAGCGCTTCCACAGATCGACCGAGCCCTGGTACATCGGCTGGCGCACTTGCGCGGCCGAGGCCGTGCGCACCGGACGGTCGGTCTCGTGAAACGACAGCGCAGCGTCGTCCCATGGCAGGCCGAGATGGGCAATCAGCGCCCGCGTCTGCCCTTCCTGGTCGGCGAYGAAATCCTCGTAGCGCACATCGTGCACGACGCCGGGCAGGACAGCGCGCCAATGCGCCATGATGTCGGTGTAGAGATTGTGGAAATCGGCGAGCTCGCCAAGGTCGTAGCCGTAGCGATGGCTGTCGCCGCGGAAATGCACCTTGTAGATCGAAAGGCATGTCGCCGCCGCATCGCGCGCGCAATGGATGATCTTGGCCTTCGGCAGCATCATGTGGATGAAGCCGACCAGCAGGAAGTTGCCGGGCATCTTGTCGGTGACATGCTGGAAGCCGGGATAGCGGGCGTGCAGCATGTCGAGATAGGCCTGGCCTGCCTCGAAGAAGGCCTTGTCGGGCATGTCGGCTATCCCCTGGGGGAAGCCGCCCTTCATGGTCAGCGGAAACTGCTTTCCCACCGCCGTCTTCAGGATCGAGAGCTCGCCCGCGCCATAGACCTTGGGATGGCTGGAGATGATCTGCTCGATCAGCGTGGTGCCGGAGCGCGGCATGCCGACAACGAAGATCGGCGTGTCGTCGCCGATCGTGCTCGGCCTGTGCTTTTCGAAGAAGCCGGCGTTGAAGGTCGCCTTCATCGCCTCGAATTCGGCGCGCGTCCTGCCCGCATCGTAGTCGATGCCTTTGCGCCGGATCGCATTGCCTTCGGCGAAATAGTCGAAGGCGCGGCCATAGTCCTTCAGATCGTCATTGGCCTTGCCGAGGCCGAAGGAAAGCTGCATGCGCGCCAGGCTATCTGCGGGCGCCTTGGCGTGCTGCGCCTCCATGCCGGCCAGCTCGGCGTCACGCTCCTTCTGGCGCTTGACCTGCGTCAGCATCAGCCATGCCGTGGCCATGCCGGGCTCGACTGCCAGCGCTTGCCGGAACAGATCGGCCGCTTCATCAAGCTTGCCTTTTTCCATCATCCCGACGCCGAGCCCATGCAACAGGTTTGCATCCTTCGGCCGGATCGTCAGCGCCTCGCGGAAGGTTGCCAACGCCTCATCCAGACGCCCTGCTTCCTGCAGCGTTTCGGCTAGCCCGATGCGTGCACGCACATGGAAGGGATTGCGTCCGACCGTGCCGCGATAGATGGCTTCGGCATCCTCGAACTGGCCGAGCTGTTTCAGCGCCGAACCGAGATTGTCGCGCGCCGCAAGCTGATCTGGCTTGAGGTTCACTGCACCGCGGAAGAAATCCACGGCCGCGGCAACGCGGCCAAGATCGCGCATCACCGTGCCGAGATTGTTGAGAAAATCCGGATTGTTCGGCAGCAAGCGCACCGACTGTTCAAGCAGCGTCAGCCCATCGGCGCTGCGCCCGGTCTGGTGCAGCAGCAGCCCGAGGAAATGCGCCGCCGCAGGGTGATTGGCCTTTTGCGCCAGCACCTGACGGTACAGCATCTCGGCCTCTTGCCGGCGGCCGGCCTGATGCAGCTGCAACGCCTGCTGCACGCGCTGGTCTAGCCCTAGCGGCGGCTGTCCGCCTGCGCCTGCCCGTTGTTTTGGATCTCTGGTGATGGGAAACCTGCCGTGTTTGTCCGCTTGCCGGACCTAAGCCATGGCAGACGCAGATTCAAGAGCGGATCAAGACGGGATCCGGCCCTGTCAAATCAGGCGGTTGCTTTCGGCAAGCTGGCGCGCGCGGCGCAGCGTGCCGTCGGTGTCGGCGATCATCCGCCTTGCTGCCTCGTCGCTTCTGATCGTCAGCCGCGCCGAGATGACTTTGATCGGCTTGACGATCGGCTTGATTGTCACGGTGGAGCCGTCCGGGGTTTTTACAGAAATCATGTTTTCTCCTCCTATGCCTAAATAAAATGCAAATGCCGGGACAAATGTTCCGGCGAAATATCAAACAATTTTTGAGAATGCATCCGCACCCTATCAGCATTCTACAGATAGTTATAGGGGACGATTTTTGCGATAAGATCAGGGATTTACAGGAATCTTCTTGATTTATCCGGGATTCCGGAATAAAGATTTGAGGTCAATTTTGGGTCAGGCTTGGCATCTCGCGGCGTCAGAGTTCTCGACCCGTCAACCTCATTCAAGATCGCCGATACCCAGATTGCCGACACAGGGCGCGCGACACCTCGCGACCATTTCTCTCTTTGAAGAAACCGCTTTCGCGGATTGATAGAACATCGAGGCACCAGAATGTCCGGCCGCACCACCCATTCCATCGCCCACTTCGCAGCACCTTTCGTGCTCGGCGGGCTGGAAGGAAGTTTGCCGGCCGGCGATTATGACATCGACCACGACGAAGAGCTGATCGACGGCATGTCGTGGCTTGCCTGGCGCCGTGTCGCCACCTTCATCCATCTGCCGGCAAGGACGGTGAAAAGCCCGACCAGCCAGCTCATCGCCATCGACCACGCCGAACTCGAAACAGCGCTTCGGCAAGACCGGGAGAACGCCGCATGATCCGTTTCCAGCAGAATGCACGCCCACGCACCGACACGCCCGCGCATCTTTTCGCGATCGGCCAGACAGTGCGCATGAAAAGCCGCACCGGCCTGGTGCAGAAGACCGCGGAGCTGTTCCAGATCAAGAGCATGATGCCGGTCAAGGACGGCTCCCCGCAATACCGCATCCGCAGCGAGCAGGAGACCCACGAGCGGGTCACCACGGAAGACAATCTCGAAGCGGCCGACAATCCGGCGGTCTAGACCATCGCGGTTGAATAACAAGACAGAGCCCCATCCCGATCCACCGGAATGGATCAGCTCTCGTCCGCACCTCAACAGACACACAACGAGGGACCAGAGAATGGCCAAGGGTCAACAGCGCAGCAATCGTGAGACACGCAAGCCCAAGAAGGACAAGGTGGCGGCAAAACCGGCCTCGCCCTTCGGCTCGGCGGTCAAGCAGGCGGAAACCGGACTGAAGCCGAAGTCCAAGTAGCGGAAGCAAACGGACCGCTCGCCGGTGCCTCGAAGGCGAGAGGCGCCGCGGCATATCTGACGCGATGCAGGGCAGCTAAACGCCTATCCAACACGGAGGCGCGCTTGAACTTCGTCATCGAGTTCTATCGGTCGCGCGATGCCGACGAGGCGATGCTCGACAAGGTGTCGCTTGAGGCGCCGAATTTGCGCGCCGCCTTGCAAGGCGCGAGCGCGCTGTTCCACACACTGGCCATGCCGCAGACCCCCGATCGCCTGCGTATTTCCGACGAGGATGGCAGCGAGCTTTACGCCGGGCCGGCTGATGGGGCGTATCCCGTAGAAATGTGAGACGCGCCCCACTCACGCCTCAGCAGGGACCATCATCCACGACGTTGTAGTCGGCGGCACGAGCCTCGCATTCGTTCGGGAAGGTGCGCAGTTCGCCATGCCGGCGGGCACAGACCGGAGCATATTCGCGGGTGCAGAATGTCTGCTCCTCGCCGCCGCCACCGCCACCGTCGCGGCACTCGCCATCGCGCAAAATGCGATATCCTGCCCGCTCGGCAAGGCAGGCATTGGCGAAGGTCTGGCGGTCGCCGCCGCGCCGGGCACAGACCGGCTCATAGTGCTTGGGGCAGAATTGCGGCTCCGGCCTTGGCGGGCGCGGCCCTGGTCCCTCATCGACCACCACCGTGCAGGCGCCAAGAATTGCCGACAGGAACAGGATGGCAAAGCCCTGTCGCGAGAAGATTGCCGCAAGAAATCTCATGAATATGTCTCCCTCGAGACCCCCGTCCCGGCGCTAAACACGCCAGCCAATCCTCTTCATTCCGGTCGCAAATGCAACCCCCGTTTGCGGTCCGCCGTTTGCGGAAACGACGCGGCGCGCGTGCCGGCGCCACCCCTGACATGGCCCGCTTTCCAGCGCTGGACCATGCGTGGCCGGGCTCTGGCCGATGACCGGGGAGAGAGCCGGGTCTATCGATGCGCTACGTCGGGATGCGCCCATCGGGGCGCCCCGCGGGCCTATCTTGCAACCATCACGTTTCCGTGCGATAAATTTTGTGTTCGGGCATTTGCGACCCGGAGAGCGGAACGTTTTGGACGACCTTTCCCCGATACTGTGAATCTCTGACGGCCCCGTTTTCGGCGGGGGGTTTGACCATGCGCAAATGCGTGACTGCCGAAGCAACCACCGGGACTTGCCCACGGCGCCAGGCGGCGGGCAAACCACAAGACTGACACGGGTGAAGGAGTTTCCCCAATGGCCCAGACCGGCACCGTTAAATTCTTCAACGCGACCAAAGGCTTCGGCTTCATCACGCCAGACGGCGGCGCCAAGGATGTGTTCGTCCACATTTCCGCGATCGAGGCTTCGGGCCTGCGTACTCTCGTCGATGGCCAGAAGGTCACCTTCGACGTCGAGCCCGACCGCATGGGCAAGGGTCCGAAGGCGGTCAATCTGCGCGCAGCCTGAACCGTTGCGCGTCCGTTCGGACGTGCGAGAGGACGCCGCAAGACCTTGAGCCGGCTTCCGGAGCCGGGCTTGAATTTTTTCGAAGGCGCGACGGGTTCTGTCGCGCCTTTTTCGTGTCCGGCGCGCCCAATGCATGTCGCCCAAAAGTGCGCAGCGGTTTTGGGACAACGACATGCATCAAAACAAAGACTTAAAGCGCGTTGCCTGAATCCGCTTCAACGCGACGCGCTTTAGCCCGCCCCCGCAAAACTTTCTCTTGCCGATAGCGCTAAAATAAAGGACAAATTTCCCTTCGGGCATTTGCCGGCCCGAGACTGGACTTTATGGGATCAAAGGGAGCTTCCCATGCCGCAGACCGGCACCGTCAAATTCTTCAATCATGCCAAAGGCTTCGGCTTCATCACGCCGGACGATGGCGCGAAGGATGTCTTCGTCCATATTTCCGCCGTGCAGGCGTCGGGTCTTCCCGGTCTTGAGGATGGGCAGAAAGTGTCCTTCGACACCGAGCCGGACAAGCGCGGCAAGGGGCCGAAGGCCGTCAACCTTTCGGTCGGCTGAGCCGGCCTGAAAGACAGGACCGAACGGGGTGAGGTCCGCTCTCTGCGAGCGTGCGGTTTTTGTCGCACGCATTGAACGTCCGAAAATTTCGTTCAGCCCCCGTTCAGCCACGGTCGCCTATTAATCTTTGGTAAAGCCGGACCGCATCCCCCCGAAAAATTGCACGGGACGGCACGAAGGAGACCAAGATGAATCGCATTTTCAAGACCACCATCCTGTCCGCAGCCATCGCCGCGACCACGCTCGCCACCTTGCCTGCTGCCAATGCCGATGAGTGGCGCCATCACCGGCATCACAATGGTGACGCCCTCGCCGCCGGCGTCCTTGGCCTGGCAGCCGGCGCGTTGATCGTCGGTGCGCTCAACAACCCGCAGCCGAGATACTACGATCCCGGCTATGACGATTACGATGGTTACGCCCGGCCGGCACCGGTACGCCGCTACTACGTACAGCCGCGGGTCGTTTATGCCGACCGCTACGCCGAGCCGTGGACCCGCGAATGGTACGAATACTGCTCGGATCGCTACCGGACCTTCAACTCCCGCTCGGGAACCTTCACCGGCAATGACGGCGAGCAGCATTTCTGCACCGCCAACTGAGTGCATGTCGTCCAAAAGTGCGCAGCGGTTTTGGTATAACGACTTGCACAAGGCAGAGCAATTAAGCGCGAAGCGCATTAGGACTTCCCTGCCCCAAAGCAAAAAAGCGCTGTCCGCAAGGCCAGCGCTTTTTTGTATTGAGCTCTCGATTTCTGATCCGTTGCCAGGTGCTCACCCCGGGTGTGTTGAGATTCAGGTCAGGCCGAGCCGAGAGCGATGGGTTCCGAGAACCTGAGCGGAGCGTACTTTTGGGTACGTGAGGACCGGCCTACGCCGGCCGTAGCCTTAGCTGCCACGATCCTTCATGAATGCTTCGGCCGGCGAAGGCCGGAAGCGCAGGAGACCATCGCTCTCGGCTCGGCCTCACCTGAATATCGGCACACCCTAGGTCAGGAACGGATTGCTCCGGCGCTCCTCGCCGAAGCGGCCACCGGGCCCATGGCCGCAGATGAAGCCGATGTCGTCGCCGAGCGGCAGAAGCTTCTCCTTGATTGAGGCGATCAGCGCGGCATGGTCGCCGCCTGGCAGATCCGTGCGGCCGACCGAGCCGCGAAACAGCACGTCGCCGACATGGGCGAACTTCGCCGCACGGTTGTAGTAGACGACATGGCCGGGCGCGTGGCCGGGACAATGAAGCACCTCGAACACATGCTGGCCGAACGACACGGTTTCACCTTCGGTGAGAAACCGGTCGGGCACGCAGTTGCGCACCGGGTCGGTGATGCCGAAGCGCCTGGCCTGGTTCTCGAGATTGGCCAGCAGCGGCTTGTCGGCCTCGTGCGGGCCGATGATGTCGACGCCGAGCGCTTCCTTCAAATCCATCGCACCGCCGGCATGGTCGATATGGCCATGCGTGATCCAGATCGCGCCTGCGGTGATCGCATTGTCCTTCAGCACCGACAGCACCTTGTCGATGTCGCCGCCCGGATCGACGACGACGCCTCGCTTGTCATCCATGTCGAACAGGATGGTGCAATTCTGCTGGAAGGGTGTGACCGGCACGATGCCGGCATTGAGCTGCCCCATGGTCGTCCTTTCGCTATCTCATCTCCGATGTAGAGACAGAGGCGAAAGCCGTCCACCGCCAAAAAGCGGCCGGCGAGTTAGCCCAAAAACAGAAATGGGCGGCCGCAGCCGCCCATGCGAGAAGCCTGAAACGCAGAAGGCTTATTTCTTCATCGCACCCATGACCGCACCGATGATGCCGGTCAGGATGGCGCCGCCGCCGGCACCGCCAACGATGTTGTTGAGGTTCAACGCGCTGCCCAATCCGCTGGTGGCCGCCGCAGCCGCTGCCGGATCGACCGCACCGCCGCCCAGCAGGCTGCCGAGGATAGCCGCGCCGCCGACGCCGCCGAGAGCGCCGCCCAGGATTTTGGGAAGCTGACCCAAGGCTGCCTGTTTGAGCGCCGCGCCCACCGCCTGACCACCGATGATACCCGTAATCACCTGAATAATGATCGGAAGAAGCGTGTTCATGTCCATATTACCAGTCCCTCCATGACTGCCAGCCTCCCGGGCCGACGCCATCATGAGACGCTGAATTGGACGAAAGTCAAATGCAGAGATGCTGAAATAAAAGGGGCGGCTTCAAAACCGCCCCTGCTTGACTAAAAAGCTGTGACTTACGCTATTCTGCGGCGATCGCATGCTTAGGCTGCACTGCGGCCGAGTAGTCATTCATCAGTGTTTTGGCGATTTCGCCGACCTCGAATCGGTAGGGCCCAACCTCCGAAACCGGCGTCACTTCAGCCGCCGTCCCGGTCAGGAAGCACTGCTGGAAGCCTTCGAGCTCGTCCGGCATGATGGCGCGCTCGATCACCTCGATGCCACGCTCCTTGGCGAGGTCGATGACCGTACGGCGGGTGATGCCGTCGAGGAAGCAATCGGGCGTGGGCGTGTGGATCTTGCCGTCCTGGACGAAGAAGATGTTGGCGCCCGTCGCTTCCGCGACCTGGCCACGCCAGTCGAGCATCATGGCATCGGCATAGCCCTTGGCTTCGGCGGCATGCTTGGACATGGTGCAGATCATGTAGAGGCCGGAGGCCTTCGACTTGGACGGCGCGGTGCGCGGATCGGGCCGGCGCCATTCCGCCAGATCGAGACGGATGCCCTTGAGCTTCTGCGCCGGATCGAAGTAGCTCGGCCACTGCCAGATAGCGATGGCGCAGTTGATCCGATTGTTCTGCGCCGCAACGCCCATCTGCTCGCTGCCGCGCCAGGCGATCGGCCTAACATAGGCGTCCTGGAAACCTTGCTTCTTCAAAAGCGTGGTGGAGGCATCGTTGAGCTCTGCCACCGAGTAGGGAATCGTGTAGCCGAGCAGGTGTGCCGATTCATGCAGGCGCTCGGTATGCTCGTTGAGCTTGAAAATCTCGCCGCCATAAGCGCGCTCGCCCTCGAAGACGGCGCCGGCATAGTGCAGGCCGTGAGTCAGCACGTGGATCTTGGCGTCGCCCCATTTGACGAACTCGCCGTTCATCCAGATAAAGCCGTCCAGCTGGTCGAAGGGAACGGATGCCATGGAAACCTCCCGCGAGCGGCCGCCCGCACATTATTTTTTCGTTGCGTTTTTCGTCTCAGCCGCGTCGGGCAGCCGGTGTCTCAAAGCGTAGGCGGATATTTGAGGGTTGGCAAACTCAGGAAGTTCCGGAAAAACGGCTTCCCTTTGCCTTTTCGTTCGCAATCCACCGAAAAGCTTGTCAAAAATTACCATTGCCAGGAAATTACGTCAATAGTACTGACATAATTTCCTGCTTCGCATGGAGAAAAGATGACGGATCGAAGCCCAGCTGCCGGAAAACCGATCAGGACGGCGATCACCGACGAGGACGGCATCGACTTCGCCATCATCGAATTGTTCTTCTTCGCCTATCGCGATTTCACCTCCGATCCGGACCAGATCCTGGCCGACTATGGTTTCGGCCGCGCCCACCACCGCGTCCTGCATTTCGTCAATCGCCGGCCGGGCCTGACGGTGGCCGAACTGCTGGACGTGCTGAAAATCACCAAGCAGAGCCTGGCGCGCGTGCTCAAGCAGCTGATCGACACCGATCATATCGTCCAGTTGCAAGGTCCTCGCGACCGCCGCCAGCGCGAACTCTACCCGACGGCCAAGGGCCGTGCCCTGGCGCTGGCCCTGGCACGGCCACAGTCGCGCCGCATCCGTGCGGCATTGGAGGATTCCGGAGCCACCGAACGCACCTTGATCGAACGTTTCCTGGAAGCGATGGTCAATCCGGAACTAAGAGCGCAGATCGACATTGTGCCTGCGAACGCATCGGGGAAAAGCCATGGAGACCATTGAGAGGGTTGATCACCCGGCAGCACCGGACGACGACGCACCGCACCTGCTTGTGGTCGATGACGACACCCGCATCCGCAACCTGCTCAAGCAGTATCTGACCGAGAACGGCTTTCGCGTCACCGTTGCCGGAAATTCCGGCGAGGCCAGGCGAAAGCTTGTCGGTCTCGATTTCGATCTGATCGTGCTCGACGTCATGATGCCGGGCGAAAGCGGCGTCGATCTCACCAAGGCGCTGCGGGCCGAGAAGAACGTGCCGATCCTGATGCTCACCGCGCTGTCCGAAACCGACAGCCGCATCACCGGGCTCGAGGCCGGCGCCGACGATTATCTGCCCAAGCCCTTCGATCCGCGGGAACTGATCCTGCGCATCAACAACATCCTGCGCCGTGGCGGCCCGGCGACGACGCCCAAGGTCGAGCAACTGGTCTTCGGTCCCTACACGTTCCAGATCGCCCGGCGCGAGTTGAAGCGCGGCGGCGAGGCACTGAAGCTGACCGACCGCGAGCAGGAGATCCTGGCGATTTTCGCCGCGCGCGCCGGCGAAACCATACCGCGCCATGAATTGGTCGGCGACGATTCGGAAGTCGGCGAGCGCACCATCGATGTGCAGATCAACCGGCTGCGCCGCAAGATCGAGCGCGATCCGTCCAATCCGGTCTGGCTGCAGACCGTGCGCGGTATCGGCTATCGGCTCAGCGTGGAGTAGGCGTTTTTCGGGCCAAGCGTGGCTTGCAAAACGGCTGTCCGCTATTGCTTGTCAACCACCGGTGTAGCCGCCCAAAAAATTCGCGGCACGAGCATGGGGACGCGCCGAGCATATTCATCATACTCGGGAAAGGTTTGCCGCAGGATGGCTTCTTCATTTCTCGCGCGCCGGTACTGCAAAAGAAATTGGAGGACACCAAGCGCCACCATCAGCACGGAAAGATGCGAAATGACCATCCCGACAACGAAGGCAGCCTCACATACGTACAGCGGATGGCGGACAATTGAATATGGGCCCGTGGTGACCAGACGCCGGGCCGTTGCCATAATCGAGAAAGAGCGGCCGAGCCAGTAGAGACAAAATATCGAACTTGCCGTACCGACGAAGATCAAGCAAAGAGCCACCAGCTGTGCTGCTTCACTTTCCAGCGCCGGCGTCAGAAACATTGCCACCAACATCATGAAAGATCCGGTTACCGAAATAACCCTCGGTTCAATTCCCCGGGCGGTTCCCTTCGGCGGGATGCGGCCGACTGTCATGAAAAGCTGCAGCGCCAAGAAAATTGTGGCGGCGACTTGAGTGACAACAGCCAGATTATTTGCCGAGATGTCCTGACGGAAATAGATGAACAGAGGAGCCGCGCTCAATATCACCAAAGCCGTCATTATAAGGACGATGGCGATGCGGCCGAAAAAATCCTCAGTTAACATTTTGCCAAGCCTCCCGAAGAGGCATTGAAACACCAGTTCTACGCTTCGGCAAGAAGATGGTTGCCAAAGAGTTAACGCCTGCATTGACCTTTGGCTAGGAGCGGGCGACCCCGTAGATCGGGCGACTGGTTACCACAACTGGACCCGCGAAAATCGCCCGGCGACCATCCATATGATCGGCGTGGCCAGCATCGACGCATATCCGTCAATCCCATAGTGCCAAGCGAGATGCACAGACCCCAACTGAATTACAATCAAGAAGGCGAAACTGGCCCAGCGCGCGAGGCCGCCAAAGCGCCAGAGATAAATGGCGTTCAGAGTTGCTATGGCGACGTGGACCGAAGGAAAGGCTGATATGCCACTGCCCACACGTGGGCCGTCCAACGCCGCGTTGGCAAGCAGCATCCCCTGTGTCCTCAGAGCCCATATTGGATAGGTGGCGTCGGTTATCTGAAGATAATTCATGAGTGGAGAGAATGTAGTGTCGCCGTAAAACGGACCGAGGAAGGCCGGTCCGACCGAAGCGAATGCGGTTGCCACAAAATTGCCAAGAACCGCCCAAGTGAGAACGAACGCCACCAAATATTGTGCGCGAATACGAACATTCTTTGTCGAGAAAGTTATACAAAACAATATGATGAACATTACGGCAAACCAAATATTGTAGAAAAAATTCAGAGCGAAAATCACTGGACCGTTCCCGAGCAGGGGGTGCAATACGCGCCAGGCATCGACACCGCCATGGATTGTCCTGTCGATCGCAATTATCGTAGGGTCGGCATAGAATGGCACCATTCTGCTAAGGCCGTCCTTGATGCTGGTAAACAGCGAAAAAAAGACAGGCAGCGCCAGCGCGACCGGCACGCCTATAGTGAGGCGGTTGGGGAGATCATTCGCCAGCAAGCGATCTCTGAGAGCAGGAAGCAGCTGTTTTGGCCGCTGCAACATGACCTGCGCCGAAATGACAGCAAACAGGCTAATCGTAACGCCGGCCCCAAATAGTAGGAACAACAGACCGTAGAGTTCGAAGTCGATCGGAATGCGCCAATGCCTTGCGGCCGCAAGCGCTGCCAGTGCATAAATGATCACCGCCACAAAGAACGGCTGATTGCTGCGCCATGCTGCCGAACTGTTGCGAACCATGATCCCAACTATGGACATCAGCATCGACCTAGGACTTTAAAGACAGGCTCTGCGCCGGCCGACCGGCAAGGCGCCGCTCTGATATGCGGGCGAACTCCCGGCCTGATGATTGAGAGCGGCGCGATCCGGCGTTGCGATTACGCACTGGTTCATACCCGCTCGACACCCGATGAGTATGCCAGTTAGCCCTAAAGAAAAGATTGCAAGAGCCCAGATCCATGAGCGTACGTCGCCAGACTCTGATTTTCAGATTGCGGGGCCAGGGTGGGGTGTCAAATTGGCGTAGATCAGAAACGCTATCGTACTAATCGCGGCCATCGAAATCGCCACGCCAAACGGCACAACGCCCTTGCGATCCAGATGTCGAACGTAGAGGCGAAAGGCGCCTTCGGGCAGCATCAAAGGGTTTTTCACGATCACCGCCAAAGCGACGGCAAAAAGCAGCAAAAGTCCGGAAAACACGATAAGATCGCTGCTCCCGATAAGAAAGGGTATGACTGCCATCAGCTTGACGTCACCGGCACCAATCTTGCGCAACGCCCAGAACGGGAAGAGTACAACAAACAACAACAGCCCAGCGAGCGCGCTCATGCCCATGTTCCACCACGACCCGGACTGAAGCGATAGAAGCTGCAGCGATCCGGCGCCCAGGCAAAGAAGAAGCAGCACGGCGCGGTTGGATATTTTCTGGGTAGTAAAGTCGAGCCATGCGATCCTTGCCAAGAGGGGGATGGCGAGTGCTTTCAGCAGCAGCGATGCGGCAAGCAACATGCTGGCGCCTTACCGCTCGATATTCTGCACGCTGGACGACAGCAGCTTCAGATTGTTGGCGACGGTCGGATCGTTGGGCGCCAGTTCGTATGCCTTGAGGAAATTGCTGCGAGCGTCCTGCAGCTTGCCCCGCAGCAGATATGAATAGCCGACATTGTTGTAATATTCGGGCGTCGCACCAACCAACTTGAAGGCTCGGCTATAAGCCCGGTCAGCGAGGTCGAAGCGATGGATCCGATCGCAGGAGGCGGCCAGTCCCATCCAGGCGTTGCCATCATTGGGCGCCAGTTGCGTAGCCTTGAAGAACAAGGCGCCGGCATTGCCGTAGTTTTCCGCGCGGAACTGGTTCTTGGCCTCGGCAACGGCCTGGTCCGAGGCGTAATATTCCACGTCGCCAACCGTCTTCAGCCCGTCGAACGCATCGCCAAAGGCCGTCACGTCGCCTTTGGAGGGTTCGTTGGTGCGAACGACGCCGTCCGCAGTGTCAGCCCCATTCGTCTGACAGCCGACAAGTGCCATCATCAACAGGCTGGCTACGACTGCAATTGGCCTTTTCATACAGTTTTCCCCGAGGGTCCTCGACCCATATTAAGACCTAAGCATAAGCGCAACTAGAAGAAAACGCCTTTCATGCGGATGATCACCGGCAACATGATGACCATCAGCACAACCGGGAATATGCATAGCCCCAATGGAACCATCATCTTGACCGGCAATGCGTTGGCGCGTTCCTCTGCATGAAGAATTCTCTGGCTGCGCATTTCGTCGCTGTAGACACGCAATGCGTCGGTCAGGCTGGTGCCGAGCTCTTCCGATTGCCGGAACAGCACCGCCAGGGCCCGCGCCTCGTCAAGGCCGATGCGGTCCGCAAGCTCGCGCAGAGCTTCGCGCAACGGCTTGCCGGCGCGCAATTGCAGATTCATGATCGTAAGCTGGATACCGAGCCATTTGTGGGTGCCGGCCAGTTCGTTGCTGACGCGCTCGACCGCCGCTTCCAGGCTCATGCCAGCGTCGGCGCAAGTGATCATCATGTCCATGAAATCGGGAAAGCCGCGGCGATAGACCTGCTTCTGAGTATTCTCAAATCGATCGAGCATGATGCTCGGAATAACCAGACATGCGAGCCCGAGCAAGGCGGCGCCGGCCAATGCGACAAAGCCAGGCAATTGTGGCGGCAATACCCGCGACAGGAGCGCATAGGTGGATAGAAAGCCGACAGCGACTGCACAGATGCGCGACAAGGTATAGATTAGGGGCGCGCTGGAATGATAGAACCCTGAGCGAAACAGCTTGGCCTCAAGCGCATTTGGCTCCCCTCGCTCTTTCTCGACCGTGCGAAAATAGGCATCAATCGGTCGCTGCGCCGAGATTCTGGCGAGTTGCTCCTGACCGGCAAGCGAACGACGATCGGCAATCCCCTCCGCCATAAGGCTTTGTACGACCAGCCTTCGCGTCTGCAGCACTGGCAGGAGGAGAAGAGCGCCGAACAGGAAAAGCGCCACTGCCGCCAGGAAGACAGCAATCGAGACGAGAAGGCTCAGATCCGGTGTGTTCGAAAAAAGGTTGATGGCTTGCTCCTGTCAAAAGTCGAAGTTGACCATTCGATACATGATGAAGTCGCCCAAGAGTGCCCATGTCCCGAAAATCACAAACACGGGATAGACGAGCGGGTTGTGCCAGATGCCGCCATAATAGCTCGGTGCGGTGATCTGAAGGATCAAGAACATTACAACCGGGAACAGCGAGATAACCCACGCGGATACGCGGCCCTCGGCTGAAAGCGCCCTGATCTTCATCCGAAGCTTTTGCCTCTCGCGCAACACCTGCGACAGATTGTGGAGAATTTCGGTCAGATTACCGCCTGTCTTGGCTTGGATGGAGAGTGATACCGAAAGCAGATGCAGGCCTTCGAACCCAACGCGTTGCGAAAGTTTGCGCACCGCGTTTTCAAGGCTGAGGCCGAAAGTGATTTCGTCGGAAACGATGCCGAATTCGGTTCCGAGCGGATCGGGCATTTCACGGGCGACGAGACTAATCGCGACGGAGGCCGGATGGCCGGCGCGCAGGGAACGGACGATCATGTCGAGCGCGTCGGGCAGCTGCTTGGCAAATTTTTGGATACGTTTGTTGCGGGCACGCCGAAGGACAAGAATCGGCAGGGCAAATCCCACCAGCAGAAAAGCAATCACCGCTACGACACTGGATAAGCCGAGAAGTAATGAAAGGACCAACGCCAATACCAGTCCGGCAAGGAGGAACATGGCTGCGAAAGCGAGCGGATTGCCGGTGATGCCAGATTGTGTATAGAGCCGGTTCAGAGTAATCGCGCCGAAAATGAAGTCGCCCTTGTCCGTCAATCCACGTTCGCGCAAGAGGCCTTGCAGCGTCTTCTCGGCCGGGGCCTCCTCAGCCAAACGTTTGAGCCGCCGATTGATCGTGCCAATTCTGACACGCCGCCCAGCATACGAAACGTAAAGGGACTCGGCGGCAAGGATCACAGATGCTGCCGCCAGCACATAGATGAAATAGAGCAGCGTCTGACCGGTAGGCATCAAAGTGAAACCTGCGGATTGAAGGCATCTTTGGCGAAGTGAAGGCCGAGCGTCGCCGCCTCCTGGGCAAAACGCGGACGAATGCCGGTGGCACGAAAATCACCGATGATCTTGCCGTCCGCCGCCACCTCGCGGCGAACGAAATGATAAAGTTCCTGGAGCTGGACGACATTGCCTTCCATGCCGGTCAGTTCCGATATGGAGATGACCCGCCTGCCGCCGTCGGACAGGCGCTGCGTCTGCACGACGATGTCCACAGCGGAGGCGATCTGCGCCCGTATCGAGTCATTTGTCATCGGCATGCCGGCCATGCCGACCATCTGTTCCAGGCGAGACAACGCATCGCGCGGTGTGTTGGCATGGATGGTAGTCATCGAGCCTTCATGGCCGGTGTTCATCGCCTGCAGCATGTCGAAGGCTTCCTCGCCACGAACCTCGCCGACGATGATGCGGTCCGGCCGCATGCGAAGCGCGTTCTTCAGCAGTTCGCGTTGTCGAACCTCGCCCTTGCCCTCGACATTGGGCGGGCGCGTTTCCAGCCGGCCGACATGCGGCTGCTGCAATTGCAGTTCCGCCGCATCTTCGATGGTGATCAGGCGCTCGGTGGCCGGAATGTAGCTCGACAAGGCGTTGAGCAAGGTCGTCTTGCCACTGCCGGTGCCGCCTGAAACCAAGATGGACTTGCGCGCCTGCACGGCGATTCGCAACAGATCGACCATTGGCTGGCGAATCGAGTTGAACGCCATCAGGCGTTCGAGCGAATAGGGGTTTTTTGAGAACTTTCGGATCGAAACCAGCGGGCCATCCACCGATATCGGCCGCACCGCTATGTTGACGCGCGAGCCGTCTTCAAGTCGGGCATCGACCATTGGCGCCGACTCGTCGACGCGCCTGCCGATGGCCGAAACGATCTTGTTGACGATTCGCAGCAAATGCGCCTCGTCGCGAAAGCGGATCGAGGTTTCCTCAATGACGCCCCGCCGTTCGACGAAGACGCGCTTGTGGGTGTTGATCAGGATGTCGGAAATCGACTCATCCTTGAGCAGCGGCTCGATCGGCCCGAGACCGAGCATCTCGTCGGCGGTGTCGCCGGTCAACTGATCCAGCTCGCGTGCATTCAGCGGTACGTTGCGAGCGCGTACGAACTCGCGCACGATCGGTCGGATCTCGTTCAGGATCTCATCCTTCGACGCCGTTTCAAGCGTGGCGAGATTGAACCGGTCGATGAGGTGACGATGGAGCTCGACCTTGAGCGTCAGGAAATCGTCGCCATGAGATTCCATGTCGGCGGCAGGAGAAAGCACCGGAGCCGTCGGCACTACGGCCGTCCTCGGCTGGAGCGCCGGCTCGACCCGCGGCTCACTTGGCCCCTTGATGAATCGGCCCAACATGATGCTGTGTCCCCGTTGCGATCCCGGGCGTGAAACTAAGCGTTAACCACGG
Organism: Mesorhizobium sp. P3_B5; assembly: GCF_056402815.1. Classification (NCBI taxonomy): domain Bacteria; kingdom Pseudomonadati; phylum Pseudomonadota; class Alphaproteobacteria; order Hyphomicrobiales; family Phyllobacteriaceae; genus Mesorhizobium; species Mesorhizobium sp. P3_B5. The sequence goes on from NZ_JBFUGR010000003.1 coordinate 176,613, forward strand.
GTGGCACAAGCGCCCAGAGGGGCGACGCGCGAACAATACTTACAACATAGTTAAAGGGCGTTCGAAAAAAATCGTTTTATTTTGACCGAGGATTCTTCCGTCTCTCGCTTTTCGAGTCTTCACGGAACGTTTCGCGTCGCAACAAAATGGTAGACAGCCGGCAATCGGCCATAAACCATTAGATATAAATGATTATGCAGTATGGCTAATATGGTCATCCGTTGGACGTAGGTGCGGCAGAATTGTGAACGAATGGTTAAGGGCGCTTGAAAAATTAATCGAATCAAGCTCTTGGTAGAATTGAAATGTCGTCTGATCTGGTATTGGAGGGTTAAGGAACTGTTAATCCGTTTGACTCTGCTTTTTCGCGAGACCTAGGATTGAGATGACGGGGGATGCTTGGGTATGGATTTCATCCCGTGCTCTGTCTCGTCGGGTTCAACCTCCAAAGGGAGAAATTGGCATGAAGAAGCTCATGACGATGGCCCGGCAGTTCCGCGACGATGAAAACGGGGCTGCCATGGTCGAGTACTCTATCCTTATCGGCATTATCGCTGCGGCATCGATCCTTGTGATCATCGCGATCGGCGTGTGGGTTGGTGGCCAGTTCACCGGCCTTTGCGCCACGCTCAATGGTCATGGCGCGGTCGGCCACACTGTTTGCGCCGCCGCCACTTGATTTTTGAACTCAGGCCCGGGTCGTGGATCCGGGCCTGAGCCCGTTATCGGCGGGTAAGCTCCCGCATTTGGGTTTTGGGGTTTGGATCCATGCGCGCCAACACACTTATCATGATTGTCCTCGCCGGCGTATTTGGTGTGCTGGCGGTCGTGCTCGCCAATATATGGCTGGCCAGCCAGCGCGGCGCCATGGCGCGGACTGATGACGTCCAGCGCGACACGGTGGTGGTAGCGGCAGTGGCGCTGAAGTTTGGCGACACGCTGACATCCGACAAGCTGCGCGAAATCGCCTGGCCCGCGGGCGCGGTTCCAACCGGCGCCTTCAAGACGACGAAAGACTTGCTGGCAGGCGAAGGCACAAAGCAGGCGCTGCAGGCGATCGGCGCCAACGAGCCAATTATCGCAACCAAGATCACCGGCCCCGGCCAGCGCGCCACGCTTTCTGCTGTCCTCGGCGACGGTATGAAAGCCGTTTCCATCAGGGTCAACGACGTGCTCGGCGTTGCTGGCTTCGTCTTCCCTGGTGATCGTGTCGATGTGCTGCTGACACGCACGGTGCACAATGCCGACGGAGCGGATCAAAGTTTTGTCGACGTGCTGCTGCAAAGCATGAAGGTACTCGCCGTCGACCAGGTCGCCGATGAGAGCAAGGACAGCCCCACCGTCGTGAAAGCGGTGACGCTCGAAGTCAGCACCAAGGACGCTCAGAAGCTTACCCTGGCCGCCGGCGCGGGCCAGCTGTCGCTGGCACTTCGCCAGGCCGCCGCCAGCAAGGGCGAGACGACCGAACGCATCACGCTTTCAGACTTGTCCGGAGAAACACCGGCCGACGTCGCCGCCAGGCAGGCCGAACTCGACAGGAAGGCAGCGGCAGAAGCCGAGGCCGCTGCGGAGCGCAAGCTTGCCGATGACAAGATTGCCGGATTGGCCCAGGCTGTCGAACAAGTTGGAAGCAAACTCGACCAGTTGAGCAAGGTCAAGCCGGCTCCGGTCGTTGTTGCGGCACCCGCACCGCAGGAAATCGTCAAGGAAGTTGTCAAGTATGTGGAGCCAGAGCCGCCGAAGAATGTTACAGTGGGCGTCTTTCGGGGCGTGAAGCTCGAATCCTATGAAGTGCCGCGACAAAAACAACAGGCTGCGGTAAATTGAGGGCTGCCACGGCAGCAAGCGGGGAGACGAGTATGCGGGGGTTTTGGATGAGGATGGCGGCGGCCGCGCTGTCCTGTATGGCGGTGCTGCTGACGTGGGGGCTTGCCGCGGAAGCTGCCGACCGCTTCATCGATGTGTCCAACCCCAGCGTCCATCGCATCTTCCTGCCGATGTCACAGTCGGTGACCCTCCAGGTGAGCGCCACTCTCGGCGACATCGTCGTCGGCGACGAGAAGATCGCCGATGCCCAGCCGATGACCGACCGGACGCTCTATGTCATCGGCAAGAGCGCCGGCACCACCACGGTCAATCTCTTCTCCCCGGAAAAGCGCTCGCTCGGCGTCATCCAGATCGAAGTCGGCGTCGACGTCAGCGACATGGCGCAGGCGATCCGCCAGGTGGCGCCCAGGGCGCGCATCGAGATCGGTTCGATCAACGGCAAGGTCCGGCTTGGCGGTCACGTCAAGGATGGCGCCACGCTGGCGTCGATCCTTGAGGTGGCGCAGCAGTATGGCCCCGACGCCATCATCAACTCCGTCATTGTCGACGATAGCCAGCAGGTGAATCTGGAAGTGCGTGTGCTTGAGGCCAAGCGCAATGCCGGCCGCGATCTTGGCGTGTCGATCAGGAGCACGAATGGCAGCGGCACAACCCGTACGGGGACGGGCATCGCGGCCGCCGACAAAGATAACGTAGTGCTCGGCCCGGGCGATCTGCTCAGCGGCCTACTGTCGACCAGCAATCCTTTCGCGGCGCTGATTACGCGCGTCATTGACAGCAACATCAAGGTCGATCTGATCATTGAAGCGCTCGAGGCAAAGGGCGTCGTGCGCACGCTGGCTGAACCCAATCTCACCACGCTTTCAGGCGAGCCAGCCAGCTTCAACGCCGGCGGCGAAGTTCCTATCCGTGTCGTCGGCAATGATGGCCAGATAACCATCACGTACAAGCAATTCGGCGTCAATCTGCTGTTCACGCCGGTCGTACTCGACGACGGCAAGATCCATATGAAGCTGGCACCGGAAGTGAGCGACCTCACCGGTTTCACCACTGCCGGCGACCCGATCTTCACCAACCGCAAGCTGGATACCGTCGTCGAACTGCGCGACGGCCAGAGCTTTGCGGTCGGCGGGCTCCTGTCGAGCAAGACCACCAAGCTGCAGAACCAGGTGCCGTGGCTCGGACAGGTCCCGGTCATCGGCTCGCTGTTCCGCAATTCGAGCAATCAGAAGGAAGAGACCGAACTGGTCGTCATCGTCACGCCGCATGTTGTGCGGCCGGTCAAGCCGGGCGAACAACTGGCGACCCCGTTCGACAAGACACGACCCGCCAACGACCCGGAGTTCTTCATCCTTGGGCAGTTGGAAGTGAACAAGGACATGATCCGAAAATATGAAACGGGCGACGGCGTCACCGGCCCCTATGGCCACATGCTGGACTTCAAATCGAAGGACAAGATGCTCTATGTCAAGAAATAGCGCCCTGATCCTCGTCTTGTGTGCCGGCGCGCTGTCAGGCTGCGCTGCAGACTATCTCAACCACTACGACACGGTGACGCTCGCCGCCGGCGACACCCAGAAATTCAATTCGCTGCTGCAGACGGTCGATCCGCTCAATCCGAACTCGAAGAACACACATATCGAAGGCGACGGCACGCGGGCTGCGCTTGTTGCCCACAACTACAAATTTCCACCACCACCACCACCGCCGCCGGCGATCACGGTCAATGTCGGCACACCAACAAACTAAGGCATCGAACAGAAGGATGCGATTTCAGCGCGGCAGGCCGAACGAGGGGTCCTGGCGTCAGGGGAGCTAAGAGTAAGGCCATGTTGCGGATCATTCGCGCGTTCTGGCACGATCAAAGGGGGATAGCGCTGATACTGTTCAGCATCATGCTGCCGGCAATCGTCGGCTTTTCCCTGCTGGCGATCGACATGAGCCGGGTCAACAACCTGCACAACGATATCCAGAAGGGCACTGATGCCCTGGCGCTTGCCGCCGCGGCCGAGCTAAACGGCAGGTCCGATGCATGGACTCGCGCCCAGAACGCCCTTGGGAATCTGATCTCAAATGACACCACATTCTCGGACGGCGGTATTGTCACTCTGCCCGGCAGCGGTGCAACCACCGTTGATACGACCTACTCGGCTTGCCGCTCGAGGGGACAGATCTCCTGGTGTTTCCTGTCAAGCATACCGGCAAGCGATGCCACTCTGATTACGTCAGCAAACTATGCGGCCTCGGCAGCCGTTACCCGGTTCATCATGGTGGAAGCCAAGCCGGAAACCATGACAACGATCTTCCCGATCTCTTTTCTTTCCGGGAACTCAGCTGCCAGCGGCTTCAGCTTTGGAGCGGTTTCGGTTGCGGGCTTCACATCAGGCGTGTGCAATTACACACCGGTCTTCATGTGCAACCCGTATGAGATGGTGAACGGCACCAATTCGGCGGGTGGAGCGACGCTCGAACAAGCCGTGACGGATCCGGCAGTCCATCGCCGGCTCATCGAACTTCGGCTGGTGGGAAACAATGCCGCTTATGGACCCGGCAATTTCGGCTTCCTGCAACCGCCGGACGGTGTCGGCAATGGCGCACAGGCGCTCGCCCAGACGATCGCTACATCGACACCACTTGGCTGCTACTCGGCACAGGGGGTAAACACCAAGACCGGCCAGAACAACGGCCCGGTCCAGGACGCCTTCAACGTCCGCTTCGGGATCAACGCCAGCGGCAATGCCTTCAACAGCCCGGAATATGGCCCGGCTGCGAATGTCCGCAAGGGTGCGTCGACGGGCGGCAACGGTAATGGAAACGGCAATGGCAATGGAAACGGAAACCAATGCCCTTCCTACAATCAGTTGACGTTCAACGGCACCGGCAATATGGGCCTGCCCCCGGATGCCACCACGCCCTATATGGGCGGGCGCATGGGCGACGGAAACTGGAACATGTCCGGTTACTGGAGCACCAATTTCGGCTCCACCGGCTACCCCTCTTCCTGGAATACGACCAAGCCGACCCGATACCAAGTCTATAAATACGAGATCGCGAACAACCTGGTTGGGGTCGCGTCTACGGGCGGCGAGGTGGGAACCCCGCCAAGCTCCTGCCAGCCTCCGGTGACTTCCGTTGATCGTCGCTTGCTCTATGGCGCGCTCCTCAATTGCAACGCGCTTCAGGCCGCTGGCAACAATCTGAACGGCAACAGCACCAACCTGCCTGTCGAAGCCTTCGCAAGTTTCTTCATGACACAGCCCGTTCCGGGAGCTTCAAGCGGAGGGTCGGTCTTTGTCGAACTCGTCGACATCACCGGCCGAGGTGGACAAGGGACGCTCGATAATTTCCTGCGCGACGAAGCGCAGCTTTATCGGTGACGGCCATGACAAAAATGCTTGCTCGTTGTCTAAGACGCTTTCGCCTGGACCAGCGCGGCACGGTTCTTATCGAGATGGCGCTGGTCGCACCGCTGATGGTGGTTTTGTCGGCAGGCGTGTTCGAGTTTGGCAGGTTTATCCATGACAAATTTCTGATGGAGGCTGGACTGACCGACGCAGCCCGCTTTGCCGCGCGCTGCAACAGCCAGCTCTACACAGCTGCCGGGCTCACGATCAATTGTGCCGGCATCGCTGCCAACATTGCGGTATTCGGCAAAGCGAATGTGAATCCAGCAACGGATGTTCCGCGTGTCGATGGCTGGCAGACGTCCAACGTCACGATAAACATTGCAGATCCCGCCACCTGCCAAAATGCGGTCGCCAGCGATGGCACCGTCTTATATCTCTCCACCACTTCGCAGGTCTGCATCGTGACGGCCTCCACCAGCTTCCCCTATCCCGACTTGGGCATGCTGTCGCTCGTCGGTGTCGGCTCCATCACACTCGGCGGGACCCATCAGGAGCGGTTGATCCGATTTTGATGATGTTGACGCGCTTCGTAACATCAGAGGACGGCACGACGATGGTCGAGATGGCCATCGCGATGACGTTGCTGCTGACGCTCACGCTCGGCTTCGTCGATTTCGGCTATGCGCTCTATCAATGGAACTCGGCGACCAAGGCCGTTCAGGCCGGAGCACGATTGGCTTCGATCTCCGATCCGGTCGCACCGCAGATTTCGACAGCCGGCCCAACCACAACGCCAGGAGCCCCTGTAGTGGCCGGTTCCTTTGACTATGTCTGCGATGGCGCAACCTCGGCTTGCAGTTGCACAGGAAGCTATTGTGTCGCCGGGGTATGGACGCCAGCGAACTTCAATCGAATCTTTCAAGGTGATGCAACCGGCACCGGCACCTGCCCTGGGCTTGCAGCGGGACAACGGCCGGGCATGTGCCATTTCTTCCCCTTCCTGCAACCCGCGAACGTCGTCATCCGCTACACCGCCACCGGCCTTGGCTATCAGACTCGCCTGGGTGGCTCAGTTCCGACCGTCACCGTCAGCCTGCAGAACGTGACCTACCATTTCTTCTTCCTGGGCGGACTGCTCGGGTTCGACAATATGACCATGCCCTCCATGCTGAGCACGGTTACGGGCGAAGACATGAAGAGTAGCTCACCATGAATGCCATCAACACCAAGGTTCTGCCGACCAAGCGAAAGCAGGTGGCGCTGTTCTCGTCGGATCCGAATTTCAAGCGCGATGTGGCGACGCGGCTCGATGCGCTGGCAATCTACGACGTCAGGGTTTCCGAGACGGGCGACTTCCTCAAGGGGCCGCCGGCCGACACGCGGCCTGGCATCGTCATCCTCGATCTTGGTCATGGCGAATTGCTCGGCCAGCCCGGCATCGTCGAGGCGCGCTCCAAATGGGCTACCGTGCCGCTGATCGCGGTCTCCGACGAGTTGACGCCGGAGCAGACGCGGGTGCTGGTGCGCATGAACGCCTCGGATTGGCTGCACAAGCCACTCGACGGCAAGGAACTGCTCAACGCGGTCACCTTCCACGACACCGGCAACCAGGGCACCAAGAGCCGGATCATCACCTTCATCGGCGCCAGCGGCGGCGCCGGCGCGACAACGCTCGCTCTTTCCGCAGCCGAATTCCTGGCATCGAAATCGACAGAGCGGGGGGCTTCCACCTGCCTGGTCGACCTCGATTTCCAGAGCGCCAATTGCGGCGCCTATCTCAACCAGTTCAACCAATTCGACCTTGGCGGCATTATCGGCCAGCCGGAACGACTCGACGTCGAGCTGATGGATGTCATCAAGCTGTCGCGCCCGTCCGGGCTGACGCTCTATTCCTTCGAAAGGCCGCAACTGCCTTTCGAGCCGCAGGGCGCCGATTTCGTGTTTCGGCTGCTGGACCTCGTCGCCTACCGGTTCGACGACATCGTCATCGATCTGCCGAACATCGAGACGCCCTGGCACAATTCGGTGCTGTCGACGAGCGATGAGATCTTCATCGTCTTCGAGCTCAACGTCGCCTCGCTGCGGCAAGGCAAGCGGCTCTACAAGAAGATCCGTGAGTTGCGTGGCAATGCAGTCAGCATCACGCTGGTCGCCAACAAGCACAAGCGCAAATGGTTCGGGAACCACTTTTCGCGCAGCGAACTCGAAAAGATTTTCAAGGCGCCGCACATCAAGTCGGTCGCGCTGGACAATGCACTTCTGGCCGATGCCTTGAACCGTGCTATCCTGCCCGCGGAGGTGGATGGGCGTGCACGCTTCAACAAGGATCTGAAGCGGATGTTCAAAGAGCGGCTCGATGATGCTGCCAAGTAGGTATCGGATCGTCCCAGGATTGGCCGGCGCCTGCGTCATGGGCGTGGCGCTGGCGATGTCCGTCCAGGACTTCGCCTATGCGCGATCGGCACTTTCGGATCGGCCGCCCCTGCCGGCAATGGGCCCCAGCCTGCGCAAGACTGTCGCCTTCGAAACCACGGAACAACCCGGAACGATCGTTATCCGCAAGGGCGAGAAAGCGCTCTATCTGGTGACCCGGCAAGGCCAGGCGCTTCGCTATCAGATCAGCGTCGGACGGGACGGATTTGGCTGGACCGGAGTCGTCAAGGTGGGCGCGAAGACCGAATGGCCGGAATGGCGCCCGCCCCGGGAAATGCGCGCCCGCCAGCCGGAGCTGCCGGAAATGGTGCCTGCCGGTCCCTACAATCCACTCGGCGCGAGAGCGCTCTATCTGCTTCGGGACGGGCGTGACACGCTCTACCGCATCCATGGCACCAACGATCCCAAAGGTGTCGGCTTCGACGGAACATCGGGGTGTTTTCGCCTTACCAACACCGATGTGATCGATCTCTTCAAGCGCGTCGCGGTCGGCGCAAAGGTGGTGGTCCAATGACGATGATCAGCGAGCCGGACATGCCGGCAATCGAGATTGGGACGGCAACGCACATTGGAGAGCAGGCTGCCGTTGGGAAACCGAGCGACAGAAGCATTCTCGGCGCTGTCGTCATCGGCACGTCCCTGATCACCCTGGTGAACATAATAGCCGCGGTTTATCTCTACCGCGGCATCAGCGACATGCGCTTTTTGGAAGGGCGCCTGGAACAACTCGGGACGTTCGAACAACGAATCGGCGGCCGGCTGGATACGGTCAACAACGGTTTTCAGAGCCGGTTTGAAAAACTCGACGGTCAACTGCAGAGCAGCTTCAGTGAAATCAACCGGAGCATAGCCCGACTGGAACAGAACCAGCCTCTAGCCCGTGACGAAATCATGTCGAGCGCCGCGGAACCTTCGATGGTCGCGTCCAGCGCCGAGGCGGAGGCATCCGCCGTTATCGATGGTGAAGACGCAACCGAGCCCGGCGCTGTCGATGCGCCGCGTCCGCCCAAAAGGAGGATCGCAGCCGCAGCGCCTGCCCCTAGCCCCGACTACCAGCGCATACAGCAGGCCGACGGCAAGGTTTACTACCGAAAGATCAACTAGCGCTGGAAAACGTCGGGCTGCCCCTGAGCAGGGAGCCGGTTTTCGTAAAAGATCATGCTTAAACAAAGAGATAGCGCCTCATCCCGATTCCATCGGGATGGAACAGGCTCTAGAGATCTCGCTGCAGAGCAACAAGCCTCGCGGCCAGCGCTTCGGACCGCTGTCGGGTTTCGCTGAGGAAGGCGACATGGCAGTAGGCGCATGCTGTCACGCCCAGCAGCAGCACAAGGCTGTTCTTCAAGGTGAAATCGACCATTAGCGAGAATGGAAGACCGCCGGGTACCGTGAATGAGGCGATCGTGCTCGCTGTTTCGGAATGGCTGGTGACGGCGATCATCAACCCGGCGAAAAGCAGGGCGACGTGATTGGCAAGGAAGAAGAAGGCGGCCGACTTTTTTGTGCGGCACGCCATCCAGCAAACGATCGATGCGGCCACCAGCATCGAGGCATCAAGCACCATCGACGACCCGAGATAAAGATCGATCTGTTGCCAGAACATCGTCGACAGGGGCCTTAGCTCAAGCCAAATCCGCCACATTGTGGGACTGGCCGGATAGGCTCCCAGCAAGAAAGTCGCCATGCGCTCCCCTGCCAGAATCAGCAGGATCAAAGCTGGGAAGGCAAAGAGCATTATCGATTTGCGCTTCATGTCATCCTCGACAATCTGGCATTCAAGATAGATTGCAGAGGTTGCGCGAGGATTAACGGAGCGTGGGTGCTGCTGCGGCAGTGCAGCCGACTGCTCATGGCTGCCTGCAAATCACGCAGGAGCCATTTGTGGATAGCGCAGCCCTTAGTTGTTTTGGCTGAGCACGAGCGTCACCACCTTCGGCTCGACTCGTTGGAGACATCGTTCCGGAATATTGGGCCACGTCGCCTTGGCGCATCCCTCGTTCGCGACTGGCGCCGGAGCAAGCGAGAGTTCTGAGTTACGGGCTTCGTCGGCCGTCGATAGGAACACCTGCGTAGCCAGCGCAGTCGCCATGGATACCTGGACGAGGATGAGGGCGTAAGCAAATCGTCTGATCATCCGCTCGCAACGCTCAATTCGCGAAGTGGTTCCAACATCGCGCCGCGCCAGTGTTAACTCATTGCGAAACCAATCGGCGCGCTTAACGGCTCAGAGGGGCAGCCGTCCCTAACGAGACGACGTCGAGGCCTCATTTCGTGGGGAGTGAACGATTGGCCCGCGGTTGGAAGGTTGCCTTTTTGTTTCGGGCGCAGCCGCCCGTTCGCAGCGGATGCGGCTTTTTTCAATCCGACGGGATTATCGAGGTCCCAATTTAATCGGCCTGCATTCGACAGAGAGCCGACATTCATGCTCGGGGACACGCTGCAACCCGGGCGCCACCTTATGCGAAGCTAGCGTCGAGGCCGACCTCGCCACCGCCGCAGCCGTGCCCGGGCCAGGGGATCAAGGATCAGGGAATCTCGTCCGGTTTGGGATCGAGAGGGTCGTGCAGGTCATGGATAAAGCCCTCAAGGGACAGCGTCGCATAGTTGATATGCTGGCCGACCGCCAACTTCGAGTCGTCCGGTATGCCTGTGGCAAGAAGTTTCCGCGGCGTGGCATCAAGCTGATCCATGATCTCCTGAGCAGCGTCTGCAATCGCATGCGTGCCGTCCATGTCGCACCCGTCACTGACCGCGTGCCGGTAGCACGATCGCCACAAGCTGTAAGCTTAGCCATTTGAGAGGGAGTTCGCTTTCGGCGATTAGTTCGCGGGCAGCGCGTACCTGTCAGAGGGGATCTCAGGGCGCGCGGCAAGGTCAGGGGTTCACATGTTGTAGGGGCAAGCAACCCCTGCGACCCGTTTGCAGGCGCGGGCCAGAGAACGGCTTATCCGGCTCAGCGACGAGCGCCAGGCGGCGCGGGACGTTAACCCGGTGGTAGGGCGGCGGCCGGCAGAAACGCGCGCTGGCGAGGCGCCCTACCTTAGCTGGTAGGGCCAAGGTCTTAGATTATGACGCAAAGGTCTGATCGGTCCTGTTCGCCGACTGGGGCTGGCGCGACGTAGCACCAGCCCCACGTTGCCGCACTTGGATCGGCCCAAACTTCCAAAGTTCAGAGGCCCGAACACGCACTCTAGGCGACGAATCAGGTCGCGGCAGCGCAAACGGTATGGCCGACCGCACCATGACCATTGAGCGTGGCGCAAAGGCCGGTGAACTGACCGCCCACCCAAACACCGATAGCGATGATCACAAGGATCGACGCCGCGGCGATAATGCCGATAAGGATAGAGTACTCGACCATCGCAGCGCCGTTGTCGTCGTCGCGGAACTGCTTAGCAATGCTCAGAAGCTTCTTCATTTGACTTCCCCCTGTTACCGATTTTATCCGGACAGGGGGTGCTCGCAAGCTCAACCACCCGGTCCCGATGAATATCCTGTGCCGGGATGGTGCAGTGAGTCAATAATCCGTTAAGCCATTGTTAACATTTGACCTTCCGACGACGTCTCTTCGTCGTATCGTTTCCTAATATAAGGGATTGATAATACTGACTTTCTTGGCCAGCTTAACCATTCCATGCAAATGCTTGTGACAGGTCAAGCGCTGACATATCCTCTTATGTCAACCGGCCGTTGATACTCGAAACAAGTATCAATCCCCGAACAGGATTTAAGACGGAATCCGGCAAATCGTCTCGCAGGCCAGCCCGTTGCCATCGCCATCCAGATGATCTGGACCCCACGCGCAGTTCTTGAGGTGCCAGGCGGCATCTTCACACGAATACATCTGTGAGCAGGCCAGCACGGGCTCGCAGGAACGGTTCACAAAGCCTTGGGGTTTTGGGTCAAGCTGATGGCGTTCAAATTGGTGCAGCGCATACTGCGTTAGAAGAGCGGCCACCGCTGCCGCTAGGAGAAGCAATAACTTATTGTCGGAAACCCACCCCATGAAAGCCTCGCTTTTTTCCAGCCGGTGGCATCGGCCGTGCTACAGAACCACCGCTCGCCGTCCTTCCACAAGTTGAACAGGAAGCGTTGTCGGGAATTGTAGCTGATGTTGCAGGGCGCGCGCCAGAACGCGCGCACGCTCGGCGCTGTAACGGCGGCCGAACAGAACGCACGCTGGCGAGGCTCCTACCCAGGCAGGTAGGGCTAAGGTCTTAGACCATGGCGTAAAGGTCTGGCGTTTCGTCGCGCCAGCTTCTCTTCACGATAGCATTCGGCTCAAGTGCTGCCGATGTCAGGTCGCTGCAGCGCAGGTGGTGTAGCCAGCGGCGCCATGACCATTGAGCGTGGCGCAAAGGCCGGTGAACTGACCACTGACCCAAACGCCGATTGCGATGATCACCAGGATAGACGCCGCGGCAATAATGCCGATGAGGATTGAATATTCGACCATGGCCGCGCCGTTGTCGTCATCGCGGAATGCCTTGGCCATGCTGAGGAGCTTCTTCATCTGACTTCCCCTGTTACCCAACTAACCCGGACAGAGGTGCCCCTGAAGGTGCTCATCCCCCGGTCCCTATAGCGATCCTGTGCCGGGTGGTGCAGCGAGTCAATAATCTGTTAAGCCTTTGTTAACAATGCCATCTTACCACTTACTAAAATAAGAGATTGATAATATTGACTTTCTTGGCGGGCTTTAACCATTTGAGCAAATGTTCGTGACCCGCCAGGCGCTGCTATGGCAAGCCTCAATTTCATAACGTGGCGACATATCGCTCAGCAAAACATGCGCCTGCCATCCACCAGGAGGCGCATCAGAGACTGACCACCGACGCGCGGTGACGTGCTGTAGCGGGAGCCGCAATCCATGAGCGCGGGGCCAAATTGCAGGGCCAGGATGCCTACTATCAACGCGACCCCAGCGACAATCTTTGCTCGATGGAACCAGCCGCCAGATAGGCGACCACTGCCGTACTTTCGACGGTTGTAGCGATTGTCTGCCCGATCGACCTTGCCCACGGCCCCTCGCTCCCCGCGGGAGAATGCTGCCAATCCGCGGTTGAGTCCATATGAGACATCGCTAGTCTGGCACTGTGTGTCTCCAGCAGAGCTACCCCCCATGAGGATACTTCGACCGCGTCCCAAGCCGAAGAAGAGTTACCCCAACAGCGATCGGTTCGGAGAGGACGGCAGGCGAATTTACAGCGCCTATGATGCCGCCAGGCCGATCAATCGCGTCAAACGGCGGCGCCGGTCATTGCTCATAGGCGGCGCGTCACTTGCTGCCGTTGTAGGCATTCTGATGTACTTGATCGGGGCTGGCTAAACCCAGCGACAGCGTCGGGCGCCAGTCGCATATTCAGATCGGCTAATCTACCTATTTTGGACATGGTGTGATCGCGTAAGCCCTTGGCATTTGACCCGAGATCAAGAATATTATCCTCCCCGTTGCGGCGATCCCTTCAACGGAGTTCGCCATGCCTCAGAAAACCCTCGCCGACACCTTGGCCGCCCGCGAAAGCCTCTATGTGAATTGCGGGCATCCGATGTGCTGCAAATCGACAAAGCTCGATGTCCAAGCGCTGATCGACCGACTCGGCCCGGATCATGGCCCGATGGATGACGATCTGGTCGGGGTCTTCGGTTGCTCAAGTTGCAAGGTGGCTGGCCGCGACCGCCGGCCAGTGTTTTTCACATGCATTCCCGACTATGAAGGCCAGCAGCGGGAGCGGAACCGCGACTGGAAACCGACTTTTGAGAAGCGTCAGGATCATCTCTGATGAAGTGGCCGGCGCCCGTTGGGCGGGGGCTTTGGGGTAAAGGCGCCGGCCTGGCGAAACCACACAGGTCCGCCGCCCGAACAAGCTAACAGACAATCCGTCGGCACGTATAGCGTGATCGCGGAAGGCATCTCGGTTCGTCGGCAATGGGCAATGACGAGCGCGGGAGCAAGAGTCACGGAATTTGCGACTCCACCATCGTTTCGGGAAGAGGAGGCAAATGATGCGTCAAGATGGAACAACAGCGCGAAAAGCAGCAACACGGTACGTGCCAGAATGGCGCCTCAACCAGAGAACGTTTGAGGTTCCGTACCTCATGAAGCTCGGCAACATTGGCCGCCGCAAATGGTGATCGGGGCGCGCCGTCCTCGAGATACCAGTGCAACTATTGCGATCATCGGACGGCAGAGACCCGGCAGGCCTTGGGCTCGCGCCACCGCCATGTGCCATTCACGCGCCCGGGGAGTGGCCACACAAGCGCTCCGGCTTTGCGACCAGAACGACGGGCGCCGGCAGTGCACCGATAGTTCCCGCCTATAAAAGAAGTTTCGCAGCAGATTGGCGTGCGACAACGTTACGGACGTTTGAGACCTGCCACCGGCCGTTCCGCGCTGTGCGCACGCCGCGATTGTTCAGGGCGATTGCCAGGCCACGTAGACTGGTGACACCGGAGCGCTGAATCGACGCGATGATTGGCAGCACCGTCTGGGCAAATCGATCAGCTTCATCAATCGATATCTTCCGGCCCTTGGCCGCGGCCTCCGCCGTATTGGTCGGGTTGCCGAGTTTCATGCCGGTCGTCTTGCGAGAGGCGAGGGCGGCTTTTGTGCGTTCCGAGATGAGGCGCCGCTCCTTCTCGGCCAGTGCCGCATAGAGGTGCAGCATATGCGCGTCGATACCCTTGCAATCGGATCGGCCGCGGTCCGAAAGCTGGTTTGACAATTTGGGAATAAAGCCTTTGTTATCAATGACCGGCAATCGAGCGTTTGAGAGTCTAAGCACTGGAACGGCCACGGCTGTTCCAGAACGGCTCAGCGTGGAATAGAATGCCGACCCGGCCCTTTGCTGAAAGGCCGCAGACGAGCGAAAAGGGCGAATGGCGACCACGGAACTGCGACAGCCGGGAAATGGCGGCGTGAGCGATCGCTTGACGCGCACGCTGAAGGCAATGCCGCGTGCCTGGAACCGGTTCTGGCGCCTTGTTGCGCTTTATATGCCCAAGCGGCTCTATGCCCGCTCCCTGATCATCGTCATCGCGCCGATGATCCTGCTGCAATCGGTCGTCGCCTTTGTCTTCATGGAACGCCACTGGCAGACCGTGACGCAGCGCCTGTCGCAGGCCACCGTGCGCGACATCGCCGCGATCATCGACCTGATCGAGACCTATCCGCACGACGCCGACTACGCCAATGTCATCCGCATTGCCCAGGATCGCATGCAGCTGAAGGTCGACCTGCTGCCGCCCGATCCGCTGCCGGCGCCCGGTCCAAAGCCGTTTTTCTCGATTCTGGACGATGTTCTCTCAACCGAGATCACCCGCCAGATCAACCGCCCGTTCTGGATCGATACGGTCGGCAATTCCAACATCGTCGAGGTCCGCGTCCAGCTAGAGGGCAAGGTGCTGCGCGTCTTCGTGCGCCGCAGCCAGGCCTATGCCTCGAACACCCATATCTTCCTGATCTGGATGGTCGGCACCTCGCTGGTGCTTTTGATGATCGCCATCCCCTTCCTGCGCAACCAGATCCGGCCGATCCTGACGTTGGCCGAGGCCGCCGAGAGTTTTGGCAAGGGCCGACCGATGCCGCGCGATTTCCGCCCGCGCGGGGCCGAGGAGGTTCGCCGCGCCGGCTTTGCCTTCATCCAGATGCGCGAGCGCATCGAACGCCAGCTCGAACAGCGCACCGCCATGCTGACCGGCGTCAGCCATGATCTGAGAACCATCCTGACCCGCTTCAAATTGCAGCTGGCGCTGACCGGCGGCAAAGCCGAGACCAAGGCAGCGCTCGATCAGGACATCGACGACATGCAGTCGATGCTGGAAGGCTATCTCGCCTTTGCGCGCGGCGAGGCATCGGAAGACGCCGGCCGTTTCGATCTCGAGGCCTATTTCCAGAAGCTCGGCGAGGAGGCGACGCTGCACAAGCGCAAGCTGTCGACCGTGCTTGCCGGCGACCCGGATGTGCATGTGCGGCCCCACGCTTTCGCCCGGCTGCTGTCCAACGTCGTCGGCAATGCCTTCCGCTATGCCAAGACCGTCGAGATCACCGCCAACCACGGCCGCGGCTCACTTCTCGTCACCATCGATGATGACGGTCCGGGCATTCCAGCCGAAAAACGCGAACACGTGTTCAAGCCTTTCGTGCGCCTTGACGAAGCCCGCAACCTCGACGCCAGCGGCACCGGGCTTGGCCTGTCCATCGCCCGCGACATTGCCCGCAGTCATGGCGGCGACATCACGCTTGACGACAGCCCGCTCGGCGGTTTGCGGGCGGTGATCAAGGTTCCCGCCTAGCTGCGCCTGGAACGAGGCTTCATCCGCCCGTCATGAAACCATGGTGAAGAGCGCGCATGAAGCGCGCTATCCCTCTTGATTCGGCCCTACCGCCTCACTTTGACCCCGTGCCCGCCCGGGTGCGCTGGAGCGAAGCGAGTGCAGCAAGCTGGTCGCCGTTCCGGCATCGTTTCAAGGCAACCATCGACCTTTCAAGCAAAGGGCCGCCATGCGCATATTGATGGTCACCGACGCCTGGCGCCCGCAAGTCAACGGCGTCGTCCACACGCTGGAACGGCTCACCGAAACGCTGAAATCCTTCGACGTCTCGGTTGATTTCCTGACGCCGAACATCTTTCGCACGCTGCCTTTGCCGACCTATCCGGATATAAGGCTGGCACTGACGACGCCGGGCAATGTTTCGCGCCTGATCGAGGCGCGCAAGGCAGACCATATCCACATCGTCACCGAGGGACCGCTCGGCATCATGGCGCGGCGCTACTGCCGCCACGCCGGCCGGCCGTTCACGACCAGCTATCACACGCGCTTTCCCGAATATCTCAGCGCCCGCCTGCCGGTCCCCGAAAGCTGGGCCTATCGCTGGCTGCGTGACTTCCACAATTCCGGACAAGGCACGCTGGTCGCCACCCAGTCTCTGGCCGACGATCTTGCGGCACGCGGCTTCACCAAGCTCAGGCCATGGACGCGCGGCGTCGACACAGATCATTTTCGGCCGGAGAAGAGGAAAGACCTTGGATTTCCCGGCCCGATCTTCCTCTGCGTCGGCCGTGTCGCCATCGAGAAGAACCTGACCGCTTTCCTCGACCTCGACCTGCCCGGCAGCAAGGTGATCGTCGGCGAAGGGCCGGAACTGGCAAAACTCAAGGCCAGATATCCGCAAGCGCATTTCCTCGGCCACCGTCCCAATGACGAATTGGCGGAAATCTATGCCTCGGCCGATGTCTTCGTCTTTCCCAGCCGCACCGACACGTTCGGCAATGTCATCATCGAGGCGCTGGCCAGCGGCACGCCGGTCGCCGCCTATCCGGTGACCGGGCCGATCGACATCGTCGGCGACGGCATTGGCGGGGCGGTGTCGAACGACCTGCGCGAAGCGTCACTCACCGCGCTCAATGTCGACCGCGCCGAGGCGCGCCAGCGTGCCTTGCGCTACAGCTGGAAGGCTTGCGCGGAAATGTTTCTCGACACGGTCGAGGAAGCACTGGGGATGCCGCGGAAACTTGCAGCCTGATAGATTTCGCGGTGGGATGTATTGGGATTCAGGTCAACCGAGCCGAGAATGGTGGCTCCAGTAACCGGAGCGGAGCATACTTTTGGTATGTGAGCAGCGGAAGCACAGTTCCTTTCGAGAGCTTGTGCGACAGTTCCTTGCAGTGCATTATTCCGCATCTTTAGTTCCCTGCGGGATTGACGCCGATATCAACGCTGGACGAATTGCCTGCCGTATCGCCGAAGCGTCGCGTCTTGCGCATCAGCAAGACCGTTGCGAGGGTGTTCGACTATTGCCGTGCGAATGCCTGGCCACTCTTCGTGGCCGCCTGGTTTCCCTGCTTTCTGACGACGCTCTCTCTGACTGTGCTTGCTCTCATTCTTTTTGCCGATCCGGGGCAGGCGCCCACCTGGCTTCTATCGCGAGGCTTTGACCCCAGGACGTGGCTTTCTCCGATTGTTGCCGCGCCGTTCTCGGCGATGGTCTTTGCGTTCGTTCTGGACCGCATGGCAAACGCGCCCGAGCACGGCCGTGTCGTTGTTTCGCGCGGCGTTGAAAGTGTCAAACGCTTCGCTATCCCAGGCATGCGCTTTGAGCTCGGCCGGCGGATCCTTCTGGCTGCATTGCTTCTCGCGGCCATCCAGCTTCTATGCGGCTTTGCGGTGGACGGCGAGCACCGACTGCTTATTGCCGGCCTGCTGGCCACGCGTGACCTGCCGCTCAACCCCGAGGACGTCGCGCCTTGGGCGTCGGCGATGGGAGTCTTCAACGGATTCGCAGGTGGTTACGTACTTGCCTGCACATATCTCTTTGTCGGCGACTTTCTCTGGACGGGATCTTTTGATCCAATCGGGTGCTGGCGTGCGCTCGACGGCAATCGTCTGCGCTTCGTCGCCATAATGTTCATCGTTTTCGCAATAGTTGCCATACTCAAATACGGGCTGGTCCTGGCCGCAGCCTTGATCCTGATTCCCGGGGATGGCGCGTCGCCCTTGAACCTTATGCTGATGCATTTCGGTCTAGCCTGGCCGTTCGACGTCCTGCATCTCGTGCTCTCAGCCGCAACGGTCGGAACCATTCTCGGCGCGTTTCGGCCCCCAGCTATCGCTTCAATCCGGCCGGCTGCGGCGTGATGGCGCCTGCCGCGACTTCTGAGCAGCGGCAGGCTGCTCGCTAGAACAGGCGACCGCCGTCGGGCACTTTGCGCTCGATCGCGCCAAGCACCACGGCGCCCTCCTCGTCGGGAAAGCCGAGCGTCAGCACTTCCGACATGAACGGCCCGATCTGGCGCGGCGGAAAATTGACCACGGCGAACACCTGCCGGCCGATCAGCGTTTCCGGCGCATAGTATTTGGTGATCTGCGCCGACGACTTCTTGATGCCGATGTCAGCGCCGAAATCGATCGTCAGCTTGAATGCCGGCTTGAGCGCCTCGGGGAACGGCTCGGCTTCGACGATCGTGCCGGCACGAATGTCGACACGGTCGAAATCGGCAAAGCTGATCTCGGGCTTGCGCGCGCTGCTCGAACTCATCGCAGGTTCTGGCTCAAGCGTTTCCGTAGGTCTCGAACAGCACGCCGGCCAGCGCGTCCTTGGCCGATGTTCCCGACCAGACGACGAACTGGAACGCCTGGAAATAACATTCGCAGGCTTCCAGCGCCGACGACAAAAGCACTTCGACCTGCTGGCTCGACGGCTCGACTCCGCCGGCCAGCAGCAGCGACTGGCGGAACATGATCGCGCCTTCCTGCTCCCAGAGGTCGAAATGGCCGAACAGCATCTGCTCGTTGATCAGCGACAACAGCCGCATCACCTCAAGAGCGCGTGCCTCCGGCACCTTGATGTCAAAAGCGCAGGCCAGATGCAGTGCTTCGAAATCCTCCATCCAGGAGAATGAGACATGGTAGTCGGTCCAGCTTCCGGCAACAGAAATCGAAATCTCGTCATCACCGGCCCGCTCGAAGGACCAGTCATTGTTGTGCGCCACCTGCTCGATGACATCCACCGGATGGATTTCGCGGGAGAATTCGAGTTCGAGAAGTTCCATGGAATGCTTCCTGTCGTTCTGGGAGCGCCACCACACGCTCCGCGGGAGAGGCACACACAACGAACAATCGTGTCTAGAACTCGGACGGCCGGGACTTCATCAACGCAAAGACCCCAGACCGGACCCCACCGCCCGGCGCATGACCCTGCTCCGAATCATGCAACAAATTCAGTCTATTGATCGGGAGTCGCGTGAACAGCCCAATTTTTCGCACTGCGTCATTCGCATGTGGAAAGGCGCTGTCACAAAGATTCATGCAATGCCGGTAAGCGATTCACGGCAAAGCGCTTTTTCGGATTGTGCTTTGTGGAAAAGTTTAACGATTATTTTTTTGGTTTCGGCTTGGCCGCCGCCGCCGGTGCGGCCTGTCCGGTCAATTCGGCGAGCTTCGCCTCGAGCGCTTCTATGCGGGCAGCCAGGTGGGTGTTTTCCTCGCGCGCCTTGGCGGCCATGTCGCGGGCGGCCTCGAACTCCTCGCGCTGCACCACATCCATTGTGTTGAGGATGCGCTCGGCCTGCCCCTTGAAGGCTGTCTCCACCTCGCGCCGCACCCCTTGCGCGGCACCGGCGGCGTCGGTCATCAGCTTGGCGAATTCATCGAGAATGCGGTTCGGTCCGGTCGACATGGCAAATCCTCGCTTGCTCGAATTGACGTAGTGGCGCGCGGCGCGGAATGCAAGAACGTTGCGGTGGCTGCGGCATCAAGTCGGATGCGATTTTGATCTGACCTGCCGCGCCAATAGCTGGTACGATTACCAGACGAACGTTTGATGGGAGTCTCCAATGGCCATCAAAGCGGATTTGGACCAGCGTCTTGCCGCACTCGCCACAGCGCTCGCCAGGGGCGTCAGAGACGCTGATGCAGGGCGGGTGAAGCCAGCCGATGAAGTGTTTGACCGTCTTGAGGCTAAATACAAGGCATTGGCTGAGACCAAGCGCTGAGGCGGTAGTACAGGCACGATCAGCCTGCTTCTGGAAGCCGCATTTGACGAGCCACCTTGCCTTGACCCTGCCAAAACCCTGCCGCATGGTCCGCGCCAAAACGCGATCGCAATCGAGAGTTCCCCGTTGAACGAATATTTTATGCTGCCGCTGGCCTCCCTGCCCTTTCCCAACATCAACCCGGTCCTCATCCAGATCGGGCCGCTGGCAGTGCACTGGTATGGCATCGGCTACATCGTCGGCATTCTGTTTGCCTGGTGGTACGCCAAGCGGCTCGTCACCAACTCAAAGCTTTGGCCCGATGGCGTCCTGCCGATGAAGCCCGTGGACCTCGACGACTTCATCGTCTGGGCGGCCATTGGCGTGGTGCTGGGCGGCCGCGTCGGCTACGTGCTGTTTTACGATCTGTCGCGCTACATCGCCCACCCGCTCGACATCGTTGCCGTCTGGCAAGGCGGCATGTCGTTCCACGGCGGTCTGCTCGGCGTCATTATCGCCATGACGCTGTTTTCCCGGAAGCGCGGCATCCGCACCTGGTCGCTGTTCGACGTGGTGGCGGCCGGCGTGCCGGTTGGGCTGGGCCTTGTGCGCGTCGCGAATTTCATCAACTCCGAACTCTGGGGCCGGGTGACCGACGTGCCGTGGGGCGTCGAATTCCCCAATGGCGGACCGTTTTCGCGCCATCCGAGCCAGATCTATGAGGCGCTGCTCGAGGGGTTGGTGCTGTTTCTCGTCTTGCGCATCCTTACCCATTCGCGCCTCAAGCTGAAGACACCGCGCTTCGTCGGCGGGGCCTTCATCTGCGGCTACGGGCTGTCTCGCATCTTCGTCGAATTCTTCCGCGAACCCGACCAGCAGCTCGGCTATCTCCTCGGCACCGACTGGCTGACCATGGGCATGATCCTCTCGCTGCCGATGGTGCTTGTCGGCATCTGGGCAATGGCGACGGCCAGGCAGGTGCCACAGCCGCAGCCGGCATGACACGGCTGAAAACCCGCATCGTCGACCTGATCGGCGCGGTAGGGCCCATCCCCGTCAACCAGTACATGGCGCTCTGCCTGTTCGATCCTGACGATGGCTACTATACGACGCGCGAGCCTTTCGGTGCTGCCGGCGATTTTGTCACCGCGCCCGAGATCAGCCAGATGTTTGGCGAGTTGGTTGCCGTCTGGTTCTACCAGGCCTGGCAGGCGATCGGCCGGCCGGCGCCGGTCACCGTCGCAGAGATCGGCCCCGGTCGCGGCACGCTGATGAAGGACATGCTGCGCACTTTCTCGCGGCTCGACCCGGCGCTCACCACCGGCGCATCCTTCGCCATGATCGAGACCAGCCCAAGATTGATCGGAATCCAGAAGCAGACGCTTGCCGGGACTGCCGCCAAGATCGACTGGCACGAAACCATCGACACGCTGCCAAAGGCGCCGCTGCTCATCGTCGGCAACGAATTGTTCGACGCGGTCCCCATCCGCCAGTTCATCCGTGCCTGCACCGGCTGGCGCGAACGGGTGATCGGCCTCGACGACGCCGATGAATTGCGTTTCTTCGCCGGCGTCGGTTCGGTCGATGCCACATTGTTGCCGGACGACGCCGGGAATGCGCCGCAAGGCGCGATCGTCGAGATCGCGCCCGCCCGCGCTGCCTTGATGGCAGCCATCGCCGAGCGATTGGCCGAGCACGGCGGGGCTGGCCTGTTCATCGACTACGGCCATCTCAAGCCTGGCGTCGGCGACACATTGCAGGCCTTGCGCAAACACGATTACGAAGATGTGCTGGCCAATCCGGGCGAAGCCGATCTCACCGCCCACGTCGATTTCGCCGCCCTTGCAGCGATTGTTCGGACGCACGGTCTCGATGCACAGCTCACCACACAGGGCGAATTCTTGCTTGGCATGGGCCTGATCGAGCGAGCCGAGCTGCTCGGCGCGCAGGCGAATGAACAGTCGCGACAGGCCATTGCCGACGCCGTCGAGCGACTGGCCGGCCCCGACGCCATGGGTGAGCTTTTCAAGGTGCTGAAAATCAAGCCGAAGGCAGTCGGCTAGAGCATGATCCCGAAAAGTGGAATCCGGTTTTCGGAAAAGATCATGCTCAAACAAAGGGATACAGCCATCAATCGGCTGACCATCCTTAGAGGTCGTTTACAAGCCGTCCCGCCACGCCGCCGAGATAGGTGTCCCAGAGATAATCCGACATCAGCCGGCGGTGGCGCTGCGTACTGATCAGGTCCCCGTATGAGGCGCCGCCAATATGGAAGAAGCTGTCGCCGAGCATGCGGTGGTCGACGTCTACGCCACCTAGCCCCAGCCTGACCGTCGTCTTTCCAACGTCGGCGATGTTGCCTTCGTCCAGCCTGTCACGAAGCATTGGCCAATTGCCGCCGCCAGTGTCCAGCCCGGTCTCGAAGCGAGGCGTAAAATCGAGATCGAGATCTTCCACCACCGCATAGCGAAAGAAGCAAAGTCCTGCCCAGAAATACCACCCTTCATGGCCTCTCTTGGCAGGATATCTGGCGCCAAAGGCCGCTTTGCCCTGCATTCGCCCGGGTATGTCGATCGCAACGATCGGCAGGCAATCATGATCCAGATAGCCGAACAGCTCTGGTCGCAGGTGACGCACGATGTTGTGGAATACCCAGTTCATCGAGGTGCCATGCGACCGGTTGGGGTTCCATTCCGGGTTTCGCGGCAAGCCGAAATAGGCAATGCCTCGCGCCCGGCAGACGCTCTCGATCGCCTGTCGTGCCGCGCGGTTTGACGAATTGTCGACAACGACAAGCGTCATTCCTGTGGAATAGGTCAGCCAGGCCTTGGCTAGCGCATCGATGACCCAGGGCGTGTTGAAGGCAATGGCAAAGCAATAGTGCCGCGAGCCGGTCTGCCGCAATGTTTCAGCGAATTTGAGCCCCGCTGCCACATCCCGCGAGCGAAAATAGCCTTCCACCAGCGCGTTGCGGAAATCCTTCGCCTTGCGCACGTGGCGGTTCTTATGAATCCGGCGGATCAGGCTCTTGAGTGGTTTCCAGGCCATTGACACTTTCGCCGGAACCCAAACCGTCTGGTCCGTCGATCACTGCCTATAGTCGAAGGCCGGCTTTTCGCCAAGCCGGCGAGGCCTCCGGACATGGCGTCCGGCTGCCTTTGTCCAAGGTCCTGTCCGGCACTCGCCTTGAACTTCGCCTTGACGAAATCGCCGCCGCGGACAACAACCCGTCCATGCT
Source organism: Mesorhizobium sp. P3_B5 (assembly GCF_056402815.1). Taxonomy (NCBI): domain Bacteria; kingdom Pseudomonadati; phylum Pseudomonadota; class Alphaproteobacteria; order Hyphomicrobiales; family Phyllobacteriaceae; genus Mesorhizobium; species Mesorhizobium sp. P3_B5. The sequence goes on from NZ_JBFUGR010000003.1 coordinate 199,931, forward strand.
GAATCAGACCAAGCCGGATCCCGTTCGGTCGCCCTTGCTGGAGAATGCGCGCGCGCAAGGCATCCGTCACGGCTATTTCACACGCGTTGGCGGCGTCTCCAGCGGCATCTATCAGGGTCTCAACATCGGCACGGGCTCGAACGACGACCAGACGCTGGTCGCCGAGAACCGCCGCCGCGTGGCCGATTGGATGGGTGTTCCCGCAAACCATTTGCTGACCGCTCACCAGATCCATTCACCGGATGTCGTCATTGCCCGCGAGCCCTTTGCTGGCGAGCGGCCCAAGGCCGACGCCGTCGTCACCGACCGGCCAGGTATCGCCGTCGGCGCCTCGACAGCCGATTGCGGACCAATCCTGTTCGCGGATGCCGAGGCGCGCATCATCGGCGCCGCACACGCCGGCTGGAAGGGCGCTTTCACTGGGGTGCTCGAAAACACGGTTCGCGCGATGGAAGGCCTCGGCGCCCGCCGCGAGCGGATTGTCGCCGTGCTCGGCCCTTCCATCGGCCCCGAGAACTACGAGGTCGGACCGGAATTCGTCGCCCGCTTTGTCGACGCGGATGCCGAAAACATCAACTATTTCACACCCTCGGCAAATCCAGGGCATGCGATGTTCGACCTCAACCTCTATACGGTCGACAGGCTCAACAAGGCCGGCGTGACCGCAGAAGGCCTCGGCCGCTGTACCTATGCTGAGGAAGAGCTTTTTTACTCCTACCGGCGCACCACGCACCGGAAGGAACCGGACTATGGGCGACAGGTTTCGGCAATCGTTTTGGAGAAAGAGTGATGGCGCTGCATTTCGAACGGCCGGAATTTGACGCGCGGCGCGATCGTCTGATGATCGAACTCGCCGAGAAGAAGCTCGACGCGGTGCTGCTGTTTGCTCAGGAAAGCATGTACTGGCTGACCGGCTACGACACGTTCGGCTTCTGCTTCTTCCAGTGCCTGGTGGTGAAAGCCGATGGGTCGATGGTCCTGCTCACCCGCTCGGCCGATCTGCGCCAGGCGCGCCACACCTCGATCATCGACAACATCGTGCTGTGGACCGACCGGGACGGTGCCAATCCGGCGGTCGACCTGCGCAATTTGCTCAATGAACTCGGCCTGCTCGGCGCCCGCATCGGCGTCGAATACGACACGCACGGCCTGACCGCCTACAATGGCCGGCGTCTGGACGAACAGTTGCAGACCTTTGGCCAGATCGCGGACGCTTCCGGCATTGTCGGCCGGTTGCGGCTGTTCAAGAGCCCGGCCGAAATCGCCAAGGCTGAAAAGGCTGCAAATCTTTCGGACGATGCGCTCGATGCGGCCCTGCCGCTGATCAAGCAGGGTGGCGACGAAGCCTTGATCCTGGCCGCCATGCAGGGCGCGATATTTGCCGGTGGCGGCGACTATCCGGCCAACGAGTTCATCATCGGCTCCGGCGTCGACGCGCTGCTGTGCCGCTACAAGGCCGGCCGCCGCAAACTCACCAAGAACGACCAGCTGACGCTCGAATGGGCCGGTGTCTTCCATCACTATCATGCGCCGATGATGCACACCGTGCTGACCGGCAAGGTGTCGAAGCGTCACCAGGAGCTTTTCGATGCCGCCCGCGCTGCAATTCTTGCCGTCGAAAAGGCTATGACGCCGGGCAACACCTTTGGCGACGTCTTCGATGCCCATGCCCGCACGCTCGAGGCCCACAATCTGACCAAGCACCGGCTGAACGCTTGCGGCTATTCTGTCGGCGCCCGCTTCACGCCGTCCTGGATGGACATGCCGATGTTCTACCAGGGCAATCCCGAGCCGATCGCGCCCAACATGACGCTGTTTGCCCACATGATCATCATGGACTCCGAAACCGAGACGGCGATGACGCTTGGCCGCACCTATCTGACCACCGAATCGCAGCCGAAGCCGCTTTCGCGCCATGATCTCGACTTGATCGTACAGTGAATCCATAATGGCAGGAATGCGGAGGGCGTTCATCGGGGCGCCCAGCGCCAAGGAGTTTTCAGGCAAATGAGACGATCGCATGTGACGACCGTGTCATTGCTCGGCGCGCTGGCGCTGGCTGCTTGCACCAATGCCAAGGACGTCCTCGAGCCTTCAGCCATCGCCCCGCCAACGACCTTGACACAGACGGTGCCGGCGGCACCGGGCAGTGCTGAAGCCGCCACTCCGGCACCTTCGTCGCCCGCAACAGCTGCCCCCACCCCTGCCACCCCGGCCCAGAGTGCGGCCATCCTGTCGAAGACGCGGCTGCAGGTGGCGCCGATCGTCGGCGCCTCGGTGGAAGCCGCAACGCCGTTGACGGCGGAACTTCAGACGCGCGCCAGGCAGCGCGGCATCACGCTTGCCGGCAGCGCCGACCAGACCGCCACGCATGTGCTGAAGGGCTATTTCTCGACGATGACGGAAGGCAAGGACACCACCGTCATCTATGTCTGGGATGTCTATGACCCCGCGGGCAACCGGCTGCACCGCATCAACGGCCAGCAGAAAGCCCCCTCGGTCAGTGGCGGCGAAGGCTGGGCGGCGGTCGCGCCGGCAACCATGCAGGCGATCGCCGACCAGACGATCGACCAGTTCGCCGCATGGCTTGGCGGCGCCGCCGGCTGATCGGCGTGTTGCCGGCGTTCGTCAGTGTTGACGTTTTTGAGATTAGCCGGCGGATTCCCGATCACGAGGCTTGCAATACCGGCGCGGCCCGCTAAAAGCCCGGTTAAGAGGCTCTTGAGAGTCTGCTAGGTCTCTCCATCCTTCACCAGGAACGGTGCATGAAGCTCTTCGCGGGCAATTCCAACAGGGTGCTGGCCGAAGCGGTCGCCCGCTACCTCAATGTCCCGCTGGGCAAAGCCAGCGTCAGGCGCTTCGCCGATCAGGAAATCTTCGTCGAAATCCAGGAAAACGTGCGCGGCGAGGATGTCTTCATCCTGCAGTCCACCTCTTTCCCGACCAACGATCACCTGATGGAACTGCTCATCATGATCGATGCCTTCATGCGCTCGTCTGCAAAGCGCATCACCGCGGTCATCCCCTATTTCGGCTATGCCAGGCAGGACCGCCGCGCGTCCGGCCGCACACCGATCTCGGCCAAGCTGGTCGCCAATATGATCACCCGCGCCGGCGTCGACCGCGTGCTGACGCTCGATCTCCATGCCGGCCAGATCCAGGGCTTTTTCGATATCCCGACCGACAATCTGTTCTCCGTGCCGGTCATGGCCCGCGACGTGAAGGCGAAGTACAAGCAGCTTGCCAATGTCGTCGTCGTATCGCCCGACATCGGCGGCGTGGTGCGCGCCCGTGCGCTGGCCAAGCGCTTTGACGCACAACTCGCCATCGTCGACAAGCGCCGCGAGCGCCCGGGCGAATCCGAAGTCATGAACATCATCGGCGCCGTCGCCGGCAAGGATTGCCTGCTCATCGACGACATCGTCGATTCGGGCGGCACGCTGTGCAACGCCGCCGATGCGCTGCTTGCCAACGGCGCCACCAGCGTCACCGCCTACATCACTCACGGCGTGCTGTCGGGCGGCGCCTGCGCCCGTATCGCCGGCTCGAAGCTGCAGGAACTGGTGATCACCGATTCCATCCAGCCGACCCAGGCCGTGCTCGACGCCCACAACATCCGCGTCATTTCCATCGCCGACCTGATGGGCGAAGCGATCTCGCGCACCGCGACCGAGGAATCGGTGTCGAGCCTGTTCGACTAGAGCGTCGGACTCTCAAGCAGAGCCGGCCCGCTTTTCCGCCGCATGCCTTCGCCGGCATCGCGCGCGCCGCGCATGTAGCCGCGCGGTGACGCCCCCAGCATGCGCTTGAACATGGTGATGAAGGCCGGCACGCTGTCATAGCCGAGATCGAGCGCCACCCTGGTGATCGGTTCGCCGTCGGCCAGCCGCGGCAGGGCCGCGAACAGACAGGCCTGCTGGCGCCATGTCGACAGCGACAAGCCGGTCTGGCGATGGAAGGCGCGGGTGAAGGAGCGGCGGCTCATGCCGACGATGTCGGCCCATTCGTCGATCGTCGCATGCGGCGAAGGTGCCGCGACAAAACGCCGGCATAGCGCTGCCAGTTTCGGATCGGAAGGAAATGGCAGGCCGAGCGGCCGTTCCGGCAGGTTCGGGATCTCATGCAGAAGAAGATTCATGATCAGCCCGCCGCGCCCCTCCAGCTCGGCGCCTTGCGGCAGCTTCTCCGATTCCACGATCAGGCTGTGCATCAAATCGGTGATGCCGACGACGCGCAAACTATCCGGCAGCCCGGCGATCGCTTCCGGCATCACATAGACCGAGCGCATCGAGACATCCCCCAGCATCTCGACGGAATGCTCGATCCCCGCCGGGATCCACATGGCGTGATCGGGGGGCACCATCCAGCGCCCATGCCGCGTCGTCACCAGCACGACGCCGACCAGCGCATGCAGCAGCTGGCTGCGGCTGTGATGGTGTTGCGGCACATGGTAGCCGTCCGGATATTCGGTCGGCAACGCCACTGCCGGCCCGACAGCCTGCTCCAGCCACTGCCAGCGACTTTGATGCAGTCGGCCGAGCTCGGCGGCGTCGCCTCTGAAGATTTCCCTGCCATGCGGCATTGGCTATGGCCCACTTGCGAAACTATTGGACCAAACCACGAAAGAAGTCGCCTCGCAAGCAGCTTATAAGGCAACCGTCCCCCAAGGCGCTTCAGACGAGCGTCCTTAAGGCGGTCCGCAGGAGCGGCCGCCAAGCCTGCCCGCGGGTTAACACCCGCCAAAAAGACCTCGGAGCTTGCCTTGACCGATACGACAGCCACCAGCATTGCGCCGCCAGCCGGCGCCAGCCTCGCTTCAGCCCAGGCGACCGCCTTCACCGTCATCCTGGCGGTGAGCTTTTGCCATGGCATCAATGACATCATGCAGTCGCTGCTGCCGGCGATCTATCCGCTGCTGAAAGAGAATTACGGTCTCGATTTCTGGCAGATCGGTCTTTTGACCTTCACCTTTCAGGTAACGGCGTCGCTGCTGCAGCCGGTCATCGGTATGATCACCGACAAGCGACCGATGCCCTATTCCCTGCCCTATGGCATGGCTTCCTCGCTGATCGGCCTGGTCGTGCTCGCCTATGCCGGCCACTATGCTCTGCTTCTGGTCGGCGCGTCGCTGATCGGCATCGGTTCGGCTATCTTCCACCCGGAATCCTCGCGCATTGCCCGCTTTGCCTCGGGCGGTCGCTTTGGCCTGGCGCAATCGCTGTTCCAGGTCGGTGGCAATTTCGGCCAGTCCATGGGGCCGCTACTCGCCGCCTTCATCGTCGTGCCCTTCGGCCAGACCAGCATTTCCTGGTTCGCCGTCGGCTCGCTGATCGGCATCATCGTCTTGTGGCGGGTCGGCGGCTGGTACAGCCGGATGCGCGCCGCGCAGGGCAACCGCAAGGCGGCAAGCTTCGTCTCGCCCTTCCCGCGCCGCAAGGTCATGGGAGCGCTGGCGGTGCTGACCTTGCTGGTGCTGACCAAGAACGCCTACATCGCCAGCCTGTCCAGCTACTACACCTTCTATTCCATTCACAAATTCGGTGTTTCGGTGCAGATGAGCCAGGTCATGCTGTTCCTGTTCCTCGGCGCCTCGGCGCTCGGTATCCTGCTCGGCGGCCCGTTCGGCGACCGCTACGGCCAGAAGGCGATGATCTGGTTCTCGATCGTCGGCGTGCTGCCGTTCACGCTGGCGCTGCCCTACGCCAATTTCGAATGGACGATGGTGCTGACGGTGCTGATCGGCCTGATCCTGTCATCGGCCTTCTCCAACATCGTCGTGTTTGCGCAGGAACTGGTGCCGGGGCGTGTCGGCACGATCGCCGGCATCTTCTTCGGCTTCGCTTTCGGCATGGGCGGCATTGCGGCTGCCGTGCTCGGCGTCGTCGCCGACATGAAGGGCATCGATTTCGTCTTCCAGGTCTGCTCCTATTTGCCGCTGCTCGGCCTGCTGACGGTGTTTTTGCCGAACATGAAAGAAGCCAGGAAGGCGCAGGCAGCCGCCTGAGCAATTCCAAACAAAGCACCCGCCCGACGGCGGGTGCTTTTTTCTGTGCCGTTCCCGAGGAGCCTAGGCCTTGAAGAAGGCCAGCAGGTCGGCGTTGATGACATCGGCATGGGTCGTCGCCATGCCATGCGGGAAACCCTTGTAGATCTTGAGCTCGCCCTTCTTGAGCAGCTTGATCGCAAGCAGCGCAGAGTCGGCGATCGGCACGATCTGGTCGTCATCGCCATGCATGACCAGCACCGGCACGTCGATGGCCTTCAAATCGTCTGTGAAGTCGGTTTCCGAGAAGGCCTTGATGCAATCATAGTGCGCCTTGGTACCGCCCATCATGCCCTGACGCCACCAATTCTCGACGACTGCTTGCGAGACTTCGGCGCCGGGACGGTTGAAGCCGTAGAACGGGCCGGCCGCAACATCGTGGAAGAACTGGGCGCGGTTGGCCGCCTGGGCAGAGCGGAAACCGTCGAACACCTCGATCGGCAGGCCGCCAGGATTGGCCGGCGTCTTCAGCATAATCGGCGGCACGGCGCCAATCAGCACCGCCTTGGCGACACGGCCGCCTGAACCATATTTCGCGACATAGCGGGCTACTTCACCGCCGCCGGTCGAATGGCCGACATGGATGGCGCCCTTCAGGTCGAGATGCGCCACAAGTTCCGCGACATCAGCAGCGTATGTGTCCATCTCGTTGCCGGTATCGGTCTGGGTCGAGCGGCCATGGCCGCGCCGGTCATGGGCAATGACGCGGTAGCCCTTCGACAGGAAGAACAGCATCTGGGCGTCCCAGTCGTCGCTGCTCAGCGGCCAGCCATGATGGAAGACGATGGGCTGGCCGGTTCCCCAATCCTTGTAGAAAATCTCGGTGCCGTCCTTGGTGGTGATCGTGCTGCTGCCGGGCTTGGTCATCTCAATCTCCGTTGATTGCTATCACGATAATCAATATCGCGATAGCAATATGATTAGCGCAGATCGAAATCCTTGTCTACCGAAAATATGTATCGCGATATCATTTTTCGTGGTACATATATGAGATGCTCAGTCGGCAAAAGGAATGCGCCGTGCCTCTCCCATTGGACAATCAGCTCTGTTTCACGCTTTACGCCACCAGCATGGCGATCAACCGTACCTACAAGCCGATGCTGGACGAGATGGGGATCACTTATCCGCAGTACCTCGTTCTGAATGCGCTTGCCGAGGCCGACGGCATGTCGGTCGGTAGCATCGCGCACAGACTTGCCTTGGAATCGAGCACGATCACGCCGCTGGTCAAGCGCATGGAACAGGCAGGCCTGGTCACCCGCCAGCGCAGCCAGACCGACGAGCGCCAGGTACAGGTCGATCTGACTGCCGCCGGGCGCGCGCTGCTGGTGCAGTGCAACTGCCTGAACGAAACCCTGATCGAGCGCTCGGGCATGACGCTGACACAGCTCGACGCGCTGAACCGGCAGATCCAGACGCTGCGCGGCGCGCTGAGCGGCAATCAGGAGTAACCCTGCCCCGCCCTTGCCCGCCATGGCTTGCACCTCCGGCCGCCTTCCGCTATAGAGCCGCCACCCGCGTAGACACCCTTGGAGGCAACGCGGCGGAAGGCCGCCTCACCCGGCGGCTTTCGACGTTTACGGCCAGGCTCATTGCTTGCCGCGAACGCTCCAGAACAAACCGAAAGGAAATGCCATGAGCCACGACACTTACGAGCTCAAGGCCGAAGCACGCGAACAGGTCGGTAAGGGGTCCGCCCGTGCAGTTCGCCGCAACGGTAAAGTGCCTGCAGTAATCTATGGTGACAAGCAGCCTCCCCTGGCTATCGCGCTCACCTACAAGGACATCTACTACAAGATCCACGGCGGCGGGTTTCTGACCACGATCGCCACGATCGATGTCGACGGCAAGAAGATCCAGGTCCTGCCGAAGGACTTCCAGCTCGACCCGGTCAAGGATTTCCCTGTCCATGTCGACTTCCTGCGCATCGGCAAGGACACCGAAGTCAATGTCGACGTGCCTGTCCACTTCATCAACGAAGACAAGTCGCCCGGCATCAAGCGCGGCGGCGTGCTCAACATCGTGCGTCACGAAGTCGAGTTCCACTGCCCGGCCAATGCGATCCCGGAATTCATCACCGTCGATCTCACCGGCGCCGACATCGGCGATTCGATCCACATCTCGGCAGTCACCCTGCCGGCCGGCGTCAAGCCGGTGATCTCCGACCGCGACTTCACCATCGCGACCATTGCCGGCTCGTCGGCGATGAAGCCGGAGGTCGAAGAGACGGTTGAAGTTGCAGCGCCTGAAGCGGCGACCCCTGCCGCCGAAGAGAAGTAATTATTCCGGCCCGGAGCTGACGATGCTTGTATTTGCAGGCCTCGGCAATCCGGGCGCGAAATACGCTGATAACCGGCACAATGTCGGCTTCATGGCGGCGGACGCAATTGCCCGCCGCCATTCCTTTTCACCCTGGTCGAAGAAATTCCAGGGCCTGATCGCCGAAGGCACGCTTGCCGGCGAAAAAATCATCCTGATCAAGCCGCAGACCTTCATGAACCTGTCCGGACAGGCGGTCGGCGAAGCGCTGCGCTTCTACAAGCTTGGCCCTTCGGCGCTTACAGTCTTCTATGACGAGATCGACCTTGCCGCCGGCAAATTGCGGGTCAAGATCGGCGGTGGTTCCGGCGGCCACAACGGCATCCGCTCGCTCGACCAGCATGTCGGCAAGGACTATCGCCGCGTGCGCATCGGTGTCGGCCATCCCGGCGTCAAGGAAATGGTGCACGGCCATGTGCTTGGCGATTTCGCCAAGGCCGACCGCGAATGGCTGGACGTGCTGCTCGACGCTATCGCCGGTGACGCCGGATTGCTGGCCAAGGGCGACGACAATTCCTTCATGAACCGGGTGACACTGGCGCTGCGCGACAAGCTTACACCGACCAGCGATGACGACCGCCCGCCGCCAAAGGCGCCGAAGGCCCAGGGCCCAAAAGCGCAGAGCCATGTCCGCCAGGCGAGGCAACAGCAGCCGGCTGTCAAACTGCCCGAGACCGGGCCGATGGCCGCCATGCTGAAGAAGCTGTTCGGCGGCAAGGACTGACTCTGGGCACGGATCAGGGCTCAAGGGCTTGACGTTGATCCACCCTATCGCCCATAGCCCTGATCAAATTTCTATTTTCCCGATAGGACCGGACAAAATGGGTTTCAAATGCGGTATCGTTGGCTTGCCCAACGTCGGCAAGTCTACGCTATTCAACGCGTTGACCAGGACGGCGGCGGCGCAGGCCGCCAATTATCCGTTCTGCACCATCGAACCGAACACCGGCGAGGTGGCGGTGCCCGACCCGCGCCTGCAGAAGATCGCCTCCGTCGCCAAGTCGAAGGAGATCATTCCGACCCGCATCTCCTTCGTCGACATTGCCGGCCTGGTGCGGGGCGCCTCCAAGGGCGAAGGGCTGGGCAACCAGTTCCTCGCCAACATCCGTGAGGTCGACGCCATCGTCCACGTGCTGCGCTGCTTCGAGGATGACGACATCACTCATGTCGAGGGCCGCATCGACCCCGTCGCCGACGCCGAGACCGTCGAAACCGAGCTGATGCTCGCCGACCTCGACAGCCTCGAGCGCCGCATCGTGCAGATCCGCAAGCGCGCCGGCAGCAAGGACAAGGAAGCCACCACCGTGCTGCCGATGATGGAAGCGGCACTTGAGCTGCTGCAGGCCGGCAAGCCGACGCGCATCCTGCTCAAGGGCATTTCAGCCGAGGACCTGCGCATCCTGCAGGGGCTGAACCTTTTGACCTCGCACCCCGTGCTCTATGTCTGCAACGTCGCCGAGGCCGACGCCGCCACCGGCAACGAGCACACCAAGGCCGTGGAAAAGATGGCCACAGCGCAGGGTGCCGGCACCGTGGTGATCTCGGCCGCGATCGAGGCCGAAGTCGCCCAGCTCTCGGACGAAGAAGAGATGGAGTTCCTGTCCTCGCTCGGCCTCGACGAACCCGGCCTCAACAAGGTCATCCGGGCGGGTTATGATCTGTTGCATCTCATCACCTATTTCACCGCCGGGCCGAAGGAGACGCGGGCCTGGACGATCCACAAGGGCGACAAGGCCCCGCAGGCGGCCGGCGTCATCCACACCGATTTCGAGCGCGGCTTCATCCGCGCCCAAACCATCGCCTACAACGACTATGTCATGCTGGGCGGCGAAGTGGCGGCCAAGGAAGCCGGCAAAGCGCGCGACGAAGGCAAGGAATATGTCGTCCAGGACGGCGACGTGCTGCTGTTCAAGTTCAACACCTGAGCTGGAAACGGCTGCCTAACGGCCTGACGTTTAGCGCGATTGTAGCTTCGCGGGCGTCGGGCGGCGCCTTTTCACGCGCCTTGACCTTGTCACATCGCAGGTCTAATCGGCTGCTGCACCCGGTCGGCGCTTTTGTCGAAAGTGGCCGTCCCGTGCCATCCATTTTTTGGCCCCAGCAGGGAGACCCGGCGATGATCAAGGCCTTCGTCGTGGACAATGACCGGCTGCGCACCGTCGATGATCTCTTGCAAAACAGCGACAAAGTCGTCTGGGCCGATCTTCTCAATCCGACCAAGGATGAGGAAGCCGCCATCGAGAGCTGGCTCGGCGTCGCCATCCCGACCCGCGAGGAGATGGAGGAGATCGAGATTTCGAGCCGCCTCTATGTCGAGGACGGCGCGTATTTCATGACCGCCACGTTGCCGGCCCAGACCGAGGCCGACGATCCGCTGATGTCGCCGGTCACCTTCGCCCTCGCCGGCCAGCGGCTGGTCACCATACGCTATCACGAACCGAAGGCCTTCAAGACCTTCCCGCTGCGCGCCGAGAAGGTCGCGACCGGCTGCACCAGCGGCGACACCATCCTGATCGGCCTGCTGGAGGCGATCGTCGACCGTCTCGCCGACATTCTGGAGCGCGCCGGCCGCGACGTCGAAGCGATTTCGCGCGACATCTTCGAGGCGCGCTCGACCAAGGTGTCGAAGCGCAACCGCGACTTCCAGGAATTGCTGAAAGCCATAGGCCGCAAGGAGGACATCGCCTCCTCGGTCCGCGACAGCCTGATCTCGCTGCAGCGCCTTGCCGGCTTCCTCGCCCATGTCGCCACCCAGACGAAGATGAGCAAGGACATCCGCGCCCGCATCAAGACGCTGTCGCGCGACGTGCTGTCGCTCGCCGACCACGCCACCTTCCTGTCGCAGAAGATCTCGTTCCTGCTCGACGCGACGCTCGGCATGATCTCGATCGAACAGAACGCCATCATCAAGATCTTCTCGGTCGCCGCCGTCATCTTCCTGCCGCCGACGCTGGTCGCCTCGATCTACGGCATGAATTTCGACATCATCCCCGAGCTCAAATGGCAGCTCGGCTACCCCTTCGCCATCGGCCTGATGATCCTGTCGGCGATCCTGCCCTTCTGGTATTTCCGTCGCCGCGGCTGGCTCTGAGCAAGGCTTGGCTCACCAGAAATCGCTTGACCAAACGCCGTCCGGCCTGCATCCGGGAACGCCGATCCTTGGCGATCGTACAATCTTGAACCGGATTCGGATGATGACCGGAAAGACCTGGGCCTACGAGGATTTCACCGAGGGCGCATCGCTCGACCTCGGCAAGAAGCAGGTAAGTGCGGCCGAGATCATCGAATTCGCGCAGGAATTCGATGCGCAGCCAATGCATCTCGACGAGGAAGCCGGCAAGGCCAGCATCCTTGGCGGGCTGGCGGCTTCCGGCTGGCACACCTGCGCCATGTTCATGCGCATGCTGTGTGATGCCTTCCTGCTCGACTCGACCTCGCAAGGGGCACCCGGCGTCGACCAGGTCAAATGGAAGAAGCCGGTGCTGGCCGGCGACACGCTCACCGGCAAAGCGACAGTGCTTGCCAAACGCGTTTCCAGATCGAAGCCGCAGATCGGCCTGATCACCATGCGCAGCGAACTGTTCAACCAGCGCGGCGAAAGCGTCTTCGAATTCGAAAACACCTGCATGTTCCTGACCCGTGAGGCCAGCGCATGACGCTGGACGAGTACTTTTGCATCGGTGTCGCCGTCACGCTCGGTTCGCATAGATTTGAACCCGAGGCGATCAAGGCATTCGCCCGCAAATACGATCCGCAGGTCTTTCATGTCGACGAAGAGGCGGCAAAGAACAGCGTCTTGGGCGGCCTCTGCGCCTCAGGCTGGCACACGGCCGCCACCTGGATGAAATACAACCTCGAAACCCGCATGGACGCCGAAGGCATCAACTGGACCGGCCCCGGCCCGTTGCCCGAATTCGGCCCCTCGCCCGGCTTCAAGAACCTGAAATGGCTGAAGCCTGTCTATGCCGGTGAAACCGTCACCTTCAGCCGCACCGCACTTTCCCATCGCCCCATTGCCTCGCGCCCCGGCTGGCGAATGCTGGCGCTACGCGCGGAAGCCTTCGATTCGACCGGCGACAAGGTGCTGGAGTTTGAGAGCGCGGTGCTGGTGAAGGCGGGGTAGTTCTCCCCTTCTCCCCGTTCACGGGGAGAAGGTGCCCGAAGGGCGGATGAGGGGCGGCACCAGCGTTGGTGTCCCGCGTTGCCCTACCCAGCCCTTCGCTATCGCTCCGGGCGTTCGAGCCCTTTGAAAGGTCCACTGGACCTTTCAATTTGCCTTCGGCAAACCGGTCTCACACCCCCTCAAACCCGATCAACGTCCTGACCGGCACCCCCAGCTCCTCAAGCTTCCTGCGCCCGCCCAGATCCGGCAGGTCGATGACGAAGCAGGCGGCGAGAATGTCGGCGCCGATCTGCCGCAACAGCTTCACCGCCGCCTCCGCCGTGCCGCCGGTGGCGATCAGGTCGTCGACGAGGATCACCTTCTCGCCCGGAGCAACGCCGTCCTTGTGCATCTCCATCTCGTCCAGACCATATTCCAGGCTGTAGGCGACGCGCACCGTCTCGTAGGGCAGCTTGCCCTTCTTCCGGATCGGCACAAAGCCGGCCGAAAGCTGGTGGGCAACGGCGCCGCCGAGAATGAAGCCGCGCGCCTCGATGCCGGCGATCTTGTCGATCTTCTGGCCGGCATAGGGATGCACCAGCTCGTCGATGGCGCGGTGGAAGGCGCGCGCATTGCCAAGCAGCGTGGTGATGTCGCGAAACAGGATACCGGGCTTCGGATAATCGGGAATGGTGCGGATCGCGGCAAGCAGCGTGTCTTCAAGCGACGGTTTCATCAGGCGGCTCTCCGGGGATCGGTCGTCCAGATTCGGCAGAAGGGACGTCAAAGGGATTTGGCCGATCGTAACCCGGCGAGGCCAGGGACGGCTACCGCCATGTGCCGCCTGGCAAAAAATTGTCTGGCAAAGGATCGGTTCGCCTCGTGAGCCGTGGCCGCACTAAAAAGGGCGCCCGGGGCGCCCTTTTTTCGTGTGCCGGCTGCCTTTTGGGCAGGCCGGTCGTCACATGCCGAGGTCGGAGCGCAGCTCGGCCCGAGCCACTTCGTATTCGGCCTTGAAATCGGGGCGGCTGAGCAGGATCGCGGCAATGACGCTGCCGGAAATCTTGCCCATTTCGATATCGGAGGGATAGTGGATGCCGCCGACCTCACGGTTGTGGGCGTATTCGGCCGCGCGCGCCATGATCTCGGCGCGCTTTTCCGGAACCATGTCGGAAAGGATGATGCCCATCATGGTGCCGACCGTCGCATGGCCGGACGGCCAGGAACCGGAACTCGACAGCTTGACCACGGGCTTGACGAGATCGCTCAGCTGATGCGGTCGCGGACGCTTCCAGACATCCTTGGCCGGGTCGACGACCGCGCCCTCGGTGGCAACGACGCGATCGAAGAAGGCGCTGAACTTCGGCAGCGTTTCCTTGTTGAACTTCGGTCCCATGACATCGGCGAAGCGCCAGACGTCCTCCTGGGCATCGGCGATGGCCCTGGCTTCCATTTCAGGGGTACGCGTCACCTGCAGCGTCAGCACCTCGCCCAACTCGGCTTTCGTCTGGGCGGAATCGTTTGCCGGCGGCGATGGCAGGATCATCGTCAGGTCGATGTCCTTGTTGGTGACGAAGGGTGCCGCGTCGTCGGCATAGGCCGTGGAGCCGACGACAAGCAGCAGAAAGCCTGCGGCAAGCGATGCATATTTCTTCATGGGTGCGATCCTTTGATGAGGGCAACACAGCATCGCCGAATGCGGTGACGGCCATGTGACACGGCCGGTGTTCTCACCTGCTCCAGAATGCAAAAAGGGCGCCTTTCGGCGCCCTCGCATTTTCGAAGCTTGCAGCGCTCAGTGCGCCACGCCTTCCCATACCTTGCGCTTGGTCAGGTAGACCAGCGCGCCGAACAAAAGCAGGAACACCAGGACACGGAAACCGGTCTTCTTGCGGTCTTCCATGTGCGGCTCGGCCGCCCACATCAGGAAAGCCGACACGTCGCGGGAATACTGGTCGACGGTCTGCGGCGAACCGTCGTCATAGGTCACCTGGCCGTCCGAGAGCGGCTTCGGCATCTTCAGCGACACGCCGGACAGGAAGTAGGGATTGTAGTGCGTACCTTCCGGGATCACCATGCCGGCCGGCGGCTGCTCGTCATAGCCGGTCAGCAGCGAGTGGATGTAGTCGGGACCGCCCTGGGCATATTGCGTGAAGATGTCGAAGACGAAGCGCGGAAAGCCGCGCTCGACGCCGCGCGCCTTGGCCAGCAGCGACATGTCGGGCGGGGCAGCGCCGCCATTGGCGGCAGCGGCGGCCTCGACGTTGGCGAACGGCGCTGGGAAATGGTCGGACGGCTTGCCGGGACGATCGAACATGTCGCCGGCGTCGTTGGGACCGTCATGGATCGTGTATTCGGCCGACAGCGACTTGATCTGGGCTTCCGAGTAACCGAGGCCTTCGAGCGTGCGGAACGCCACCAGGTTCATCGAATGGCAGGCCGAGCAGACTTCCTTGTAGACCTTCAGGCCGCGCTGCAGCTGCGCCTTGTCGTAGGTGCCGAACGGACCGGCGAAGCTCCAGTCCATCTCCTTCGGCTCGTCGATCGGGAAATGCGTCGGCGCGGCAGCGTTGTGTGCCTCTTCGGCGGCGATTGCCCCGGTGTTTGCTGCTCCAACGCCGGCGGCGACAAGGCCAATCAGCGCCAGCGAGGTGAGAATCTTCTTCATGCCAAATCCCCTTAGATTCTCTACCGCTCAGCCCTTGGTTTCCGGCGCGGCCGTAGCCCCCGCAGGATGATGACCGCCGCCCTTGTTCTTCTCAAGCACCGCCTCGGTGATCGAATTGGGCAGCCTTCGCGGCGTCTCGATCAGGCCGAGCACCGGCAGCGCGACCAGGAAGAAGGCGAAGTAGAATAGCGTCGCCATCTGCGCCATGAAGACATAGCTGCCCTCGGCAGGTTGCGAGCCCAACCATCCGAGCAGGATGGCGTCGGCCGCGAACAGCCAGAAGAACAATTTGTACCACGGGCGGTAGACCGCCGAGCGCACCTTCGAGGTGTCGAGCCAAGGCACCAGGAACAGCATGACGATGGCGCCGAACATGCACAGCACGCCGCCGAGCTTGGAATTGATCGGCCCGATGTTGAAGGTGATGGCACGCAGGATCGCGTAGAACGGCAGGAAGTACCATTCCGGCACGATATGGGCCGGCGTCTTCAGCGGGTTGGCGATTGTGTAATTGTCGGGATGGCCGAGAAAGTTCGGCAGATAGAACACGAAATAGGCAAAGACGAACAGAAACACGATCATGCCGAACGCGTCCTTGATGGTCGCGTAAGGGGTGAAGGCGACGGTGTCGGTCTTCGACTTGACCTCGATGCCGGTCGGATTCGACTGCCCGACCACATGCAGCGCCCAGACGTGCAGCACGACGACACCGGCAATCATGAACGGCAACAGATAGTGCAGCGCAAAGAAGCGGTTGAGCGTCGGATTGTCGACGGCAAAGCCGCCGAGCAACAGCTCCTGGACCCAGGTGCCGACCAGCGGAATGGCGGTGAAGAAGCCGGTGATGACGGTGGCGCCCCAGAAGCTCATCTGGCCCCAGGGCAGCACATAGCCCATGAAGCCCGTCGCCATCATCAACAGGTAGATGATGCAGCCGAGGATCCACAGCAGCTCGCGCGGCGCCTTGTAGGAGCCGTAGTAGAGGCCGCGGAAGATGTGGATGTAGACGGCGACGAAGAAGAACGAGGCGCCGTTGGAATGGAGATAGCGCAGCAGCCATCCCGAATTCACGTCGCGCATGATCTTCTCGACCGAATCGAAGGCGAGATTGGTGTCGGCCGTGTAGTGCATGGCCAGCACGATGCCGGTCAGTATCTGTGCCACCAGCATGATCGAGAGGATGCCGCCGAAGGTCCACGCGTAGTTGAGATTGCGCGGCACCGGATAGGAGACAAAGGAATCATGGACCAGCCGCGGCAGCGGCATGCGGGCGTCGAACCAGCGTTCGATACCGGTCTTGGGCGTATAGGTCGAGTGTCCCTCGCTCATCGAAATATCCCCTGCCTCAACCGATAAGGATCTTGGTATCGGAAATGAACTTGAATACCGGCACCGCCATGTTCTCGGGCGCCGGGCCTTTGCGGATGCGGCCGGCGGTGTCGTACACTGAACCGTGGCAAGGGCAGAACCAGCCGCCGAAATCACCTTCCTGGCCGAGCGGGATGCAGCCGAGATGGGTGCAGACCTGAACCATCACCATCCAGGCTTCCTTGCCCGGCGTCGTGCGGTTGGCGTCGGTCGCCGGCGCGTCGGCCGGCAGGTTGGCGTTGCGGGCGATCGGATCCTTGAGGTCGCCCAGATTGACCGCCTCGCCATCCTTCATCTCTTGTTCGGTGCGGTTGCGCACGACGACCGGCTTGCCGCGCCATTTGACGATCAGCGACATGCCCGGGGTCAGCGAGGAGACGTCGACTTCGACCGAGGCCAGCGCCAGCGTCGAAGCGTCCGGGCGCATCTGGTCGATGAACGGCCAGGCGACGGCACCCGCGCCGACCACTGCGGCCATGCCGGTGGCGACGTAGAGAAAATCACGACGGTTGGGATCCTGGATGTCGGTTGCGCTCACGGGTGCCTGATCCTTTCGCCTCTTCCGTGCCGGTGGTCGAGCCTTGTTCCCCGCTCATTCACGCCAACCCGACAGCGCATGGCGAACAGGCTTGCGAATTCCTCCGGCATTTGGACTTCGGTTTATGCGTGAAGCCCGTTTTTGTCCAGCGGGGTGGAGGCACAAGGGCAGATTGTCGCGGGGGCGCAATCCGGCGTCGGACGGGGTGGCGCTGGATACTGTTCGGCCCCGGCCAAACCGCCTTATATCAACGGCGGATCCGCGGCCGGCGTTTGCCTCGACAACAGACGCGGGCGCGTTCTATCCTCTGTCCATGGCACACGTCATAGACCGCGACACATGGGCTGTTCGCTCCGACCGCTGGAAGGGCGAGTTTGCAATGCGGCGCCTACGGCTCCAACTCCTGCCTGATCTTCAACTATCTGCCTGATGTCGGCGGCGGCCCGCGGCTGCACACCCATCCCTACGCCGAGATCTTCATCATCCGCCAGGGCACCGGCCTGTTCACTGTCGGCGACCAGGAGATCGAGGCCTCCGAGGGCCAGATCCTGATCGTGCCACCCAACACGCCGCACAAATTCACCAATCTCGGCCCAGGTCCGCTGGAAACGACCGACATCCACGAGAGTGGCAGTTTTATCACCGAGTGGCTCGAGTGATCCTCATTTCGCGCCGAGCCTGACCAGCACGGCCTTCGGAATGTTGTATTCGCGGATGACCGCGTCATGCTTGCGCAGCCCGCACAATTCGCGCTGGATGAAATAGCCGTGAACCGCCTCGACGGCGTTCTTCAGGAGCCGCGGGCGCAGTTGCTCGTCGCCATTCTCGCGTAACCTCGCCAGCGTCTCCTCGACGCGTTGGCCGGCGCGGCCGAGTGCTGCCGCCTTCTCGGCGAGGATTTCATGGCCGAGCGCGTCAAACGCAGCTTCGGCTGCCGAAGTGCCGGCAGATGGCGGACGCAAGGACATTTCAGCCCCCTTTTCTGAAAATCATATGGTGCGTGACGAATTCTTCCCCTTCCACGCGATGAAAGCCAAGCCGTTCGTAGAAAACGAAGGCCTCTTGCGGCGCGCGGGTGTTCAGCACCGCAAAATAGCGACGTGCCCTGTCGATGACGGTCTCGACCAGCATTCGGCCAAGCCCGGTGCCGCGGTGACGCGCGCTGACGAACAGGTGCCGGACCCGGCCCTGGTCCCTGCTCTCGAAATAAGGATCGATGTTCAACCCACATACGCCGACGAGTTCCCGGCCATGCCATGCCCCGAACAGCGCCTCGCCTCGCTTGAGGAACTTGTTGCGACCGCTTGCCCAGCCATCCGCCAGGCGCACCAGCATCCAGTAGCCTTCCAACCGGCTCTCTTCCTTCAGTGCATCGAAGGCCGGCATGGTTGGTCGCAAACGCTTGAGCACATAGCCGACTTCCGGGCCGACCCTTGGGCCGACATCTGCCGATCCAACCATGCCCTACTCCGCCGGCCGCGTCTCTTCCAGCACGCTGTCCTCGTGATAGAGGAACCCGCCGGACTGCCGCTTCCACAGCCGGGCATAGAGCCCGTCGAGCGCCACCAACTCGTCATGCGTGCCTTGCTCGACGATGCGGCCGCCGTCGAGCACCACCAGGCGATCGAGCGCCGCGATCGTCGACAGCCGGTGCGCGATGGCGATGACCGTCTTGTTCTCCATCAGCCTGGTCAGGTTTTCCTGGATCGCCGCCTCGATGTCGGAATCGAGCGCCGAGGTCGCCTCGTCCAGCACCAGGATCGGCGCATCCTTGAGGAAGACGCGCGCAATCGCCACGCGCTGGCGCTGGCCGCCTGACAGTTTTACGCCGCGCTCGCCGACAAAGGCCTCATAGCCGGCACGGTCGCGATTGTCGCGCAAACCGAGGATGAAGTCGTGCGCCTCGGCCTTTTTCGCCGCCGCGATCACTTGCGCGTCGGTCGCCTCCGGCATGCCGAGCTTGATGTTGTCGCGCAAGGAACGGTGGAACAGCGCGGTATCCTGGCTGACCACGCCGATATTGGCGCGCAGCGAGTTCTGCGTCACCGCGGAAACATCCTGCCCGTCAATGGTGATCTTGCCACTCTCGAGGTCGTAGAGGCGCAGGATAAGATTGACCAACGTCGTCTTGCCGGCGCCGGACGGCCCGACCAGCCCGACCTTCTCGCCCGGCCGCACGACGAGATCGATGCCATTGAGCACGCCGAATCCCATGCCGTAGTGGAACTCGACGTTTTTCACGTCGATGCGGCCGCCGGCCACCACGAGCTCTTTCGCACCCGGCGCGTCGATCAGCCCGAGCGGCTGCGAGATCAGCGCCTTGGAGTTTTCCAGCACGCCGAGGTTCCGCAATATGCCGTTGAGCTGCATCATCAACCGTCCCAGCAGCATGTTGAGCCTGAGCACCAGCGACAGCGTGAAGGCGACCGCGCCGACGGTGATCGAGCCTTCGACCCAGAGATAGACGGCAAAGCAGGCGATCGCCGTGATCATGATGCCCGACAGCGTCGTCAGCGCCATGCGCACGCCGGTCAGCCGGCGGGTGAACGGCCGCAGCGCATCGAGATAGATGTCGAAGCCGTTCCTGATGTAGCGGTCGTCGCCGTCGGCCGAAAACAATTTCAGCGTCTGCACATTCGAATAGGAATCGACGATGCGGCCGGTGATCATCGAGCCGGCTTCGGCGGTTGCCTCGGCATGCTTGCGAATCGCCGGCAGATAAAGCTTGGCCAGCAAGCCGAAGGCCGTGATCCAGATCACCACCAGCACCGCCAGCCTGAGGTCAAGGCCGGCGACCAGCGCCAGCGTCGTCACCGTATAGACGACCATGAACCAGACGACCTCGATGAAGCTTTCCATCAGGTCGCCGGTCGCCTGCCCCGCCTGCCAGACCTTGGTCGAGATGCGGCCGGCGAAATCGTTCTGGAAAAAGGCATAGGACTGGCGCGAGACATGCCGATGCGCCTGCCAGCGCACCAGATTGTAGAAGCCGGGCGTGATCGTCTGCTCGTCGACCAGTGCCGACAGACCGACGACGATGGTGCGGACGACCAGCACCACGACGATCATGAAAACGAGTTCGGGGCCGGCGGCGGTCCACAAGGCATGCCAGCTACGCTGGCCGGGAAGTTGGTCGAGAATATCGACCAGCCGCCCGACGAAGTAGAACAGTCCGGCTTCGACCAGCGGCGCGATGCCGCCAATGACCAGCATGGCGAAGAAGGCGAACTTCGCCTGGCCGACATAATGCCAGAGGAAACCGCCGACGCCGGCAGGTGGCCGAAGATTCGCGGGCTCCCGGAACGGATAGACCCAGTTCTCGAACCAGCGATAGACGGCTGTCATCATGCGGCGGCCATCATTCTGCGGCTTGCCCCTTGGCAACCGCATCGTTGGCGGCTTCGGACGGCCCGTCGTCGAGCAGGAAACCGCCCGACTGGCGCTGCCAGAGCTGCGCATAGAGCCCGCCGCTGGCGACCAGTTCCTCGTGCGACCCTTCCTCGATGACCCGACCCTTGTCCATGACGACGAGCCTGTCCATCGCGGCGATGGTCGACAGCCGGTGGGCAATGGCGATGACAGTCTTGCCTTGCATGAGCTTGTAGAGGTTCTCCTGGATGGCCGCCTCGGCCTCGGAATCGAGCGCGGACGTCGCCTCGTCGAGAATGAGGATCGGCGCGTCCTTCAGCATGACGCGGGCAATGGCGATGCGTTGCCGCTGGCCGCCGGACAATTTGACGCCGCGGTCGCCGACATGCGCCTCGAACTCCTTGCGGCCGCTGGCGTCCGAAAGCCCGGAGATGAAGTCCAGCGCCTCGGCGCGCCGCGCCGCCTCGACCAGCATCTCTTCGGAAGCGTTCGGCCGGCCATAGAGGATGTTCTCGCGCACCGAACGATGCAGCAGCGAGGTGTCCTGCGTGACCATGCCGATCTGGGCGCGCAGCGAATCCTGCGTCACCGACGCGATCTCCTGGCCGTCGATCAGGATCTTTCCGCTTTCCAGATCGTAGAAGCGCAACAAAAGATTGACCAGCGTCGACTTTCCGGCGCCGGAACGGCCAACGATGCCGACCTTTTCGCCCGGCTTCACCGTCAGCGACAGCCGCTCGATGACCCCCTTCTGCTTGCCGTAATGGAAGCGGATGTCGTCGAAGCGGATCTCGCCCCTGGTGACGGCAATGTCCTTGGCGCCCGGCCTGTCGTCGATAAGGCGCGGCAAAGAGATCGAGCCGATGCCGTCCTGCACCGTGCCGATGTTTTCGAACAGGCCCGACATTTCCCACATGATCCATTGCGACATGCCCCAGAGCCTGAGCACAAGGCCGATGACCACGGCGACGGCGCCGATCGTCACCGCCTGGCCGAGCCATAGCCACAGCGAAATAGCGGTGACCGAAAACAGCAGCAGCGAATTCAGGATGTAGAGCAGGCCGTAGAGCACCGTCACCAGCCGCATCGAGCGGTAGACCGTCTGCAGGAAGCCGGCCATGCCCTCTTTGGCAAAGGATGCCTCGCGGCGCGCATGGCTGAACAGCTTGACCGTCTGGATGTTGGTGTAGCTGTCGACGACGCGTCCGGTCATGGTCGAGCGCGCATTGGCCTGCGCTTCGCCGACCTTGCCCAGCCGCGGAATGAAATAGCGCAACAGTCCGATGTAGCCAATGAGCCAGACGGCAAGCGGTGCCGCCAGCCGCCAGTCGGCCGAGCCGACAATGAACAGCATGCCGAGGAAATAGACGACGACATAGTTGAGCACGTCGATGAGCTTGATGACGCATTCGCGCACGGCGAGCGCCGTCTGCATCAGCTTGGTGGCGATGCGGCCGGCAAACTCATCCTGATAGAAGGTCATCGACTGCTTGAGCAGGTAGCGGTGCACCTGCCAGCGGATGCGCATGGGATAGTTGCCCATCAGCGTCTGCTGGTTGAGCAGCGAGTGGAACCACACCGTGCCCGGCAGCGCAAACAGCACGACGAAAGCCATGCCGGCGAGCTTCAGGCCCTCGGTCTGCAGGAAGGTCTCGCGGTTCTGCCCCGACAGCCAGTCGACGATCCGGCCGAGGAAGCCGAACATCCACACTTCCGCCAGCGCGATGGCCGTCACCAGCACCGCATCGAGCAGGATATAGGGCCAGGCGCCGCGCGTATAATGTACGCAGAACGCAATCAGCGTCTTGGGCGGCTCGACCGGTTCCTCGGCTGGGAACGGGTCGAGCCTTTTTTCAAACCAGGCAAACATCGTCTTGGTACTCGCTTGTGTGCGCTCACGCGGCGCGGGATCGCACGACTTCGACGCCAAACGGCTCGGAATCACCCGAGTCGCTGGCTTCGTTTCGCGCAATATAGGGTGTCGAACGCATTTCGCCGACAGGCTCGTTTGACGATCCTGACGCCGCTGTGTGAACGACGCGGATTTTCGCACCCGGCCGGATCAGCCGGATGATCCGACGCACCAGCGACGGCCGGCTGTAGTCGGGAACGGCGTGCGAGAAATCGACATCCGGCAGCATGCCGCGATGCGGACGCCGGCGGATCTCGGCGTGGACCGCCGACGAATAGGTTTCGCCGATCAGCAGCGCCCAGGTCGCCATCTTGCGCTCGTGCAGGCTTCTTGAACCCGGTATCTTGTAGGGATCGAACATCGGTCCGTCCTCCGTATGAAAATGCAGATGAAAGGGTGAATCAAACCCGGCCGCGGGCATGGCGCCGGCGGCAGAGGGAACATCGGTCGAGGCGTGTTCAGGTGGGGCGTTCAGCCCCTTAGACAGCTTGAAAAACATCGCAGGATTCCTTCGAAGACCGAAAAAGGTTTCGGCTGGGAATCGGTGCGACTAAGTCTAAAAGTTCAGGAGAATTGTCGTACCGAAACCGCCGGCAGGCAGGTAAGCCCACGAGAGGGGCGCTGGACGTGCATGGTCATCATGAGTTTCCCCTCCATCGGTTCGGGTTGACAATGCTGGGCGTATATTCGATTTCGCAGAAAATGACCATCCGCAGGTCCAGGAATTTCCAAAACCTGGCGATGCCTGTGGCCGATCTGCCACTTATTAGAAGGACGCGGAAATGAACGATCGTCTCCGCATCGCGCTCTACCAGCCGGATATCGCCGGCAACACCGGAACAATCCTGCGCTTCGCTGCTTGCCTTTGTTTCGGTGTCGACATCATCGAACCGGCCGGCTTCCCGCTCTCCGACCGGACGCTGAAACGGGCCGGTATGGACTACCTCGAAATGGCTGATCTGACCCGGCATGTCGACTGGCACGCCTTCGAGGACTGGCGCGGAGCCAACGCGCGACGGCTGGTGCTGTTGTCGACCAAAGCCGCGACCGCCTACACCGACTTCGCGTTCAGCAACGGTGATATTCTTCTTTTCGGCCGTGAGTCGGCAGGCGTGCCGGATCCAGTCCACGAAGCCGCCGACGCGCGACTGACCATCCCGATGCAGCCGGGCACGCGCAGCATCAATGTCGCGCTTTCCGTCGCCATGGTAGCGGGCGAGGCGATCCGGCAGTTGCGGTAGCATTTGCAGCCGATCGGCAGCCGCCGGCGCCTCGTTCCCGCCGACGATGGCGCCCTCACCCGTCATTCTCACCCAGGCGCACATTGCCTTCTCCTGCGGTTTGCATGTCCAGGGTTTCATCGCTACAAGCTCAAGTTAAGTTGAGGTCAAGCGGAAAATCTGAAATGGCTCCGGTAACGGAATTGACGGTTGGCCAGGTGGCCATGCGCAGCGGTGTGGCGGTGTCGGCACTGCATTTTTACGAGGCACGCGGACTGATCCGCAGCCACCGCACCTCAGGCAACCAGCGCCGCTACGGCCGCGATGTGCTGCGGCGGGTGGCGATCATCCGGGTCGCGCAAGAGGTCGGCATCTCGCTGGCCGAGATTGCTGCGGCCCTTGAATCACTGCCCGAAGGCCGAACGCCGACGCGCGAAGACTGGAACCTGCTGTCGACCGCCTGGCGCGACAGTCTCGACCAGAAGATCGACCAGTTGAAGAAGCTGCGCGACGGGCTCACCGACTGCATCGGCTGCGGCTGCATGTCGATCGACAAATGCCCGCTGAGGAACAAGGGCGACCGGCTGGCGAAGGAAGGCACTGGGGCGAGAAGGTTGGTGACGCTTCCTTCTCCACGTTTACGGGGAGAAGGTGCCTGAACGAAGTGAAGGCGGATGAGGGGCAGCGCCAGCATCCGAAGGTTTGCGCCGCCCCCCACCTGCCTGCCGGCATCCTCTCCCCGTAAGCGGGGCGAGGAAATCCTAATCCGCCGCCGGCAGCCGCCGGATGGTGAACTCGATGACATCGCCCGGTCTTTCGAACCAGCTTTCGATCTCGGTCCAGTAGGCCTGCTTGGGAAAGCGCTCGAACCACTCCTTGGCCTTCAGTCGCGCATCGGAGCGTGGCAGCACGAAGGTCTCGCGCAGGAAACCGTCGCGCGGCATGCGCTCGCGCTCGGCGCGCGAGCGGTCGAGCCTTTTCTTCAGCCCATCCAGCGATGGTCTTGCCGGGGTGCGCACGAAAGAACCCTTATTCACTTGACCCTTGCACGCAAGAGATTAGGGATCGCGCCCGGAAAAGACGAGTCATTTGTCGGGTCAGCCCGAAACCGGAGACAGATTTGGAAAGACCCGAAATACCGGCGGGGCTGCCGGCCGACATCGAACAGAAGAAGATGAAGGCCAGGCTTTGGTTCGAGACGTTGCGCGAGCGCATCTGCGCCAGCTTCGAGCAGATCGAGCAGGACCTGCAGGGGCCGCTGGCCTCGTGGTCGCCTGGCCGCTTCGAAAAGACGCCGTGGGAACGCGACGAGGGCCGCGGCGGCGGCGGCACCATGTCGATGATGCATGGCCGTGTCTTCGAGAAGGTTGGCGTCCACACCTCGACCGTCTTTGGCGAGTTCTCGCCGGAATTCAGGAAGCAGATGCCTGGTGCCGAGGAGGACCCGAGCTTCTGGGCGAGCGGCATTTCGCTGATCGCCCACCCCTGGAACCCCAACGTGCCGGCCGTGCACATGAACACGCGCATGGTCGTCACCTCGCGCCAGTGGTTCGGCGGTGGCGCCGACCTGACACCGGTGCTCGACCGCCGCCGCGTCCAGGACGACCCCGACACAATTGCCTTTCACCGCGCCATGCAGTTCGCCTGCGAGAAGAATGTGGCGGTTGCCGATTACCCGAAATTCAAGGCCTGGTGCGACGAGTATTTCTATCTGCCGCACCGCAACGAACCGCGCGGCACCGGCGGCATCTTTTTCGACTGGCTGCATTCGGGTGAGGAGAGCGGTGGCTGGAATGCCGATTTCAACTTCGTCCAGGACGTCGGCCGCGCTTTTCTCGTCGTCTACGCCCATCTGGTGCGGGCCAACTTCAACGAAAACTGGACCGACGGCGACCGTGACGAACAGCTCATTCGCCGCGGCCGCTACGTCGAATTCAATCTTCTTCACGATCGCGGCACCATCTTCGGACTGAAGACTGGCGGCAATGTCGCCTCGATCCTATCCAGCCTGCCGCCCGAGGTAAGATGGCCGTAAAAAAACGGTGAGCGGGATGTGAGCCGCAATGATGTCCCATTCGCCGAATTCTGGCAGGGAATGTGGCGCCAGAGATTTCTTTTTCGTCTAATATCCATTTGAAAAAACTGGGTTATTTGTCGTTCCGGGTCGGGAAGCGCCGGCGGTTCGTCCGCGAAACCGCGACTCGACGCAACCGGACGGCCCAGACAATGCGGATCATTCTCCCAACAAGGATGCCCGCTTTTCCCAGGAGTACTTTGCAATGCGCAAAATCATTGTGTCGGCCGCAGCCGCCGCCCTTCTCGCCTCTGGCTCGGTTGCCTTTGCCGCCGTCAAGCACACCACCGTGACGATCAAGGCCTTTGACGCAACGGCCATGAGCCTGGTTCTCGATGATGGATCATCTTTTACGCTGCCTAAGACCTTCAAGGATCCTGGCCTGAAGGCCGGCGAAAAGGTCCGCGTTTCCTGGGACATGAGCGGCAAGAACAAAGTTGCCGAGGCAGTCAAGATCGTGAAGTGATGGACCAGCCGGGACGAGACCTATTGGTCTTGCCCCAAGGTAGCGTAAGAGGGCGGAGCAGCGATGCTCCGCCTTTTTGGTCCTGACCGGCATTCTGCGGCAACCAAAATCTTGCATCCGTGTTATGCTTGTCACCCCGCATATGACCCGAAAACCCGGATACGGTTTTCGAAAAACGATCATGCGCGGAACAAACATGCCGGAGTGTCCGTTGCCTGCCCGACGGGCGCGGCGCTCCAAGGAGGAAAGGAGAAACTCCAATGAAGCAATTTCACTGCGGCTCGCTGGTTCCCGGCTGTGACTGGCATACGCGCGCCGAGGAAGAAGCCGAAGTCATGCGCCGCGCCGCCGAACACATGCGCGAGACGCATGGCGAGACGGTCATCCGCGAGACAATGATCGAGGCGATCCGCTCGCGCATCGAGAAAGTCCGTGACGCGGCGTAGGTGCGTAGCAGAAAAGCCCTCGACCGATAGCGCCCGCCATTGGCATTCCTGACGCCTTGGCGGGCGATTTTGACAAATGCGGCCACACCGGCGTCGAATGGCCTTGGAACATTGCGGCCCGTGAATTTCATCCCGGCGTTCCCGGTCGAAAAAAATCATATTCGCTGCAGCTGAAATAAACCCTGCGGTAACCGAGCCCGTGCGACTGTCGCGCGGATAATCCGGCTACAGGGGGCTGATCGAGAAGCCCGTCGCTACCAGGCACTGGTCCGGAATCGGTGGGGCGAGGTGTTTCGCGCATGCGCGAAAAATCCGGCAATAGAGCCAAATTCCGCACGACGGCGCTCCTGGTGTCCGCGCTCCTTGGGGCGTCTCCGGCGATTGCCCAGGAAATCCCGACCCAGGAATTTACGACATCGCTGGTCGATATACACCAGGGCTCGCCGCTCAGCGACCGCGCCAGAAACCTGGGCGACGGCGGCTATGAGCTGCAGAATGGAAACTGGGTATCGTTCACCCGTTGGTACCGCACAAGATGGGTCGACATGCACGTGGATCTGCTCACCCAGATCACGAACGATACCGGCATCCTGTGGGGGTTTGGGACCGGGGAACAGGGCGAGAAGTATCGGATCGAGCCCAGCTTCAAGCTTGGCTTCCTCACTCAGGTTCATCCGAGCGCGAACAGCATCCTTTCCTTGTCCTTCACAACGACCTTCGGCGGGAGCCTCTCAGAAAAGTCCTGCGAAGCCGATTATGGCGACTTGGGCACCTACAGCGTCAATTGTCGGCTCGCGGCCGGCGAGATGGCGCCTGAGGAAACCTTGAAATATCTGGTTAACGCTAAACCGGAGAGCCAGCATATCTGGCTGAATTACCGTGTTACTTTCTGATCGCGAGGGGGGCGTACGAGACATGTCACGTAGCCGCCAGAACTTCGCGATCGGCCGTCGTAGCTCTTGTTTGATCCGGGGTAAGAACATGTCACGCAATCGTTGGAAGTTCGCTCTCGCCACAGCGCTCGCCCTCCTGCCGGCATCGATGGCGGCGGCGCAGGATACTCTTGGTCCGGATCCGCTGGGGGCGCTTTGCGTCAGCGATCAATCAAACGCTTCCATATGCCTGAGCGCAACGCTGCCGACCGCCACGACGCAGGCCGTGCAAAGCTGGATGAGCCCCGATGTCGGTGCAGCATGGGCTGCAGGCTACAAGGGAAAGGGCGTCACGATTACCATCGTCGACGACTTCTCCAGCACATCGCGCTTCTCCGGCAATTTTGGCACCGGAGTGCAGAACCAGCGGCATGGCGAATGGACGCGCCTGGAAGCCAGCATGATTGCACCCCTGGCGACCATCAGATCGAAGGACTTCTCCACGAGTTCGGCGGTCACGCTGGCGCCGGGCCTGAACGTGCTCAATCTGAGCTATGGCATGTACGCCAAGGCGGGCTATAGCCCGAACCAGATCGGATGGAGCGCCGAGGAAGCCTCCATCATCTCCTACGCCACCAAGGGAACAGCCGTCGTTTCGAAGGCAGCGGGCAACGACGCGGTTGCGGTCGGCGGTGTCGTCGGCGGCCAGCAGGACTATCTCGACCTCGCTCTGGTTGGAAAGGCGTCAGCGATCTTCGTCGGCGCGCTCGACGGGAATGGCACGACGTCAGCCAAGACCAAAATGGCCTGGTATTCCAACACTGCCGGTTCCAACCCGGTTGTGCAGAGCCATTTCCTCGTCGTGGGTGTCGCCGGGAACAAGACGGGCCTTTACGGCACCTCTTTCGCCGCGCCGATCATTTCCGGCTACGCCGCGATCGTGGGCAGCAAGTTCACCAACGCAACGCCGACCCAGATCACCAACCAGTTGCTCAACACGGCCCGTACCGACACGCTGGTCAACTATAGCGCCTCCGTCTATGGCAAGGGCGAGGCAAGCCTTTCACGCGCGCTGGCTCCCTTGGCGATCAAGTGAGCGGCATCAGACTGGACAATGCGGCCACGAGGCCAGGGTTCTAGGCTTCAAGTGCCTTCGCGGCGCGCTCAAGCAGCGCGCCGCGATCGGGCGCAAAACCGGCCTCGATCCACTCTCGTTCTAGGTTTTTCAGGATAGCGCCGAGTTTCGGTCCCGGCGACGCGCCAAGCCTGGTCAAATCGGCGCCCTTGAGCGGAAAGAGCGGCTTTTCCCATTTTGCGGCAAAGGCAAGCAGGCGCGAAAAACCGCCGGCTTCGAGCAGTGCATCATTGTCCTCGACGGCGCGTGCCCGCGCTGAAGCCAGCGAAAGCCGCAGCCGGTCGACAAAGCCTTCCTGATCGCCAAGATAAAGCTTTTTCGCCAGTTCGCCTTCGGACGTCTTCGGCTCGACGGCAGCGGTCAGCGCCCAGTGACGCAGCCGATCGGCTTCACTGGTGGAAAACTTCAGCCGCTCCGCCAGCACCTTCACGCGCGCCACATCAGGCGGCACGATGGCTTCCAGCCGGAGCAGCGGATCCGGCGTCCAGCCCAGATCCTTTCCGGTTTTGACCAAGCCGTGAATGGCATCGATGCCCCATTTCTCACTTTCCGGCAAAACGCTGGTCAGCACGCCGGCCTGGCGCATCCACAACAGGGCGCGCGACGGATCGGGCGCCGACAAAAGCTTCTTCAGTTCGGACCAGACGCGCTCGGCCGAGAGTTGGCCAAGCCCCTCCTTCAGCCGGGCGCAGGCCTTCAGCCCTTCGGCGTCGGGTCGGCCGTCGCCATACCAGGCGAAGAAACGGAAGAAGCGCAGGATGCGCAGAAAGTCCTCGCGGATTCGCGCTTCCGGGTCGCCGATGAAACGCAGCCGGCGCGCTTCGATGTCGGCGACACCGCCGACCAGGTCGATGACCGTTCCGTCGGCTTCGGCATAAAGCGCGTTGATGGTGAAGTCGCGCCGTTCCGCGTCGGCCTTCCAGTCGCGGCCGAACGAAACCTTGGCGCGACGCCCGTCGGTCTCGATGTCGGCGCGCAAAGTGGTGATTTCATAAGGTTTGCCGCCGGCGACGACGGTGATTGTGCCGTGCTCGATGCCGGTCGGCACCGCCTTGAAGCCCGCCGCCTCGGCACGGCGGATGGTTTCCTGCGGCAAACAAGTGGTGGCGATGTCGATGTCGGCAACCGGCTGGCCGATCAGCGCATTGCGCACCGCGCCGCCGGCGACACACGCCGCCTCGCCGCCATCCGTCAGCACGGCGAGCAGGCGCTGCAGGTGCTTTTCGCCGAGCCAGTCGGCTTTGCCCGCGATCGATACGCTCACGTATAGAGCCTTTCATAGAGCGTGCGGATGATGCCGGCGGTAACACCCCAGATGCGCCGATCGCCATAGGGCATATCGTAGAAGAACCATTCGAGGTCGTTCCACATCCGGCTGTCCCTGGTGTGGTTGGCCGGGTCCATCAGGAAACGCAAAGGCACTTCGAAGGCGGCATCGACCTCCTCGGAGTTCAACGTCAAGGAAAAACCCGGCTGAACGATTGCGAGCACCGGCGCAATGCGATAGCCGCTGCCGGCGACATAATCGGGCATGCGGCCGATGATCTCGATGTGATCCTGCCCGAGCCCGATCTCCTCGAAGGTTTCGCGCAGCGCCGCGGCCTCCGGGCTCGGATCGGTCGGGTCGATCGTGCCACCCGGGAAGGCCACCTGCCCCGAATGGCTGCGCAGCTTTTCCGCCCGCTTGGTCAAGAGAACCGTCGCTTCGCGCCCGTGATCGACGACCGGAATCAGCACCGCAGCGTCGCGCAGCGGCTTGGCTTGCGTCAGGCGCGGATGGCCGGGGTTGAAGCGATGGTCGCCAAAATCGTCGCCCTCATGCGCATCCGGCTGGGCCGCGACACGTGTGCGAAAATCCTCGGCGGAAAACGGCGGCGTCATTTGATCCATCACGCGCTCAGCCGCTGCAGTTTTTCGGCCGGCATGATTGGATAGACCTCGCCCTTCGAGCGCACGGCAAACATCTTTCTGCCGCCGACGTCGATCTCCTCGCCATGCGCGACCAGTTCATACATCACCGGCCGCGCCACCAGCGCTTCCAGCCGCCCGCGCACCAGCACATAGGGTTTCAAGCCGCCGGTCTCGTCCTCGTCGACGAAGCGCAGCGGATTGCCCGGCCCGGCCTCGACCACATCGCCGACATTGGTGCGGAAAGTGATGACCTGATCATCGCCGCTGCCGGAAACATCCATCTCGACGGCGATGAACGGCGCATCGACGATTCGGATGCCTACCTTTTCCACCGGCGTCACCAGATAGGTCTTGCCATCGGCGTCCTTGCGCAGCACGGTCGAAAACAGCTGCACCAGCGGCATGCGGCCGATCGGCGTGCCCAGATAAAACCAGGTACCGTCCTGTTTGATCTCCATGTCGAGATCGCCGCAAAAGTCGGGATTCCAGCGCTCTACCGGCGCCGCGCCCTTGCCGGCGCGCGTCGCCCGCGAGATCAGCGCCTCGAGACCCCGCGCTTCGGTGGCGCTCGTAAGGCTTTGTTCGCGATGTTCGGAGCGTTCCGTCATGGTCACGAAATAGTCACTGTTGTTCCGCTTGTCAGCCTAAGTCTGTGATTTAAGTTCAAATGCAGGCGCCAGGCGAGGCCGAATCGCGGCATTCTGCGGCACTGAGGGTGCAAGCCGGTATTTCCAACCACAAGGATCGATACGACATGAGCGTGATGATCAAGGAAAGCCCGATCAGCGAAAAGGACATGATCGCCCAGGCCGAGAAGGCGCTGGCCGATATTTCCAGGGTCCGCGACGGCGTCGGCCGTGTCATTTTCGGTCAGGAAAGCGTCGTCGAGCGCACGCTGGTGGCGCTGCTGGCCGGCGGCCATGCGCTGCTGGTCGGTGTGCCGGGCTTGGCCAAGACCAAGCTGGTCGAGACGCTGGGCATCGTTCTCGGCCTCGATTCCCGCCGCATCCAGTTCACCCCCGACCTGATGCCATCCGACATTCTCGGTTCCGAGGTGATGGAACAGGACGAATTCGGCAAGCGCTCCTTCCGCTTCATCTCGGGGCCTATCTTTGCGCAATTGCTGATGGCCGACGAGATCAACCGCGCCTCGCCGCGCACCCAGTCAGCACTGCTGCAGGCGATGCAGGAGTATCACGTCACAATTGCCGGCGCCCGCCACGACCTGCCGGCGCCCTTCCATGTGCTGGCCACGCAGAACCCGCTGGAGCAGGAAGGCACCTATCCGCTGCCCGAGGCGCAGCTCGACCGCTTCCTGATGCAGGTCGACATCCTCTACCCGGAAATCGAGGCGGAGCGCCGCATCCTTTTGGAAACCACCGGCATCGAGGACGCCAAGGCCGAAAACATACTGCAGCCGGCGCGGCTGAAGGAGATCCAGACCCTGATCCGCCGCATGCCGGTGCCGGAAAGCGTCGTCGAGGCGATCCTCAAGCTGGTGCGCTCAGCGCGCCCCGGCCAGGGCAATGCCGAAACCGACAAGCATGTCGCCTGGGGACCAGGCCCGCGCGCCAGCCAGGCGCTGACGCTCTGCGCCCGCGCCCGTGCGCTTTATGACGGACGGCTGGCGCCGTCTGTCGACGACATCCGTGCGCTGGCCGAGCCGGTGCTGCAGCATCGCATGGCGCTGACCTTCGCCGCCCGCGCCGAGGGCACGAGCGTGCGTGACGTGGTGGCGAAACTGGCAAAAGGCATCTGATGGCGCGTATCGGCGAAGTCCAGACACCGGCAGCGACGCGCGACGCGCTCGCCCGTGGCCGGTTGCGGGCCTCGCTGGTGCCGGATCTGCTGGTCGAGGCACGCCGCCTCGTCAACACTGTGATCGCCGGCTGGCATGGCCGCCGCAAGCGCGGCATCGGCGAGAATTTCTGGCAGTTCCGGCCCTATGTCGAAGGCGATTCCTCGCGCATCGACTGGCGCCGCTCGGCCCGCGACGACCACACCTATGTCCGTGACCGCGAGTGGGAGGCCGCCCATACGGTGTGGCTGTGGGCCGACCCCTCGCCTTCCATGCTCTACAAATCGACCGGCGCCACGGTTTCGAAGGAATCGCGCGCGCTGGTGCTGGCGCTGGCCATGGCCGAGCTTCTGTCGCGCAGCGGCGAGCGCATCGCCTGGCCGGGCCTGACCGATCCGTTCACCGCCCGCAACGGCGCCGAGCGCATCGCGGCCCAACTCACCCACGCTGGCGATCTTCCGGCCAAGCCAGACCTGACCGCCATCCGCCGCTTCTGTGACATCGTCATCGTCAGCGATTTTCTCGACCCGGTCGAAGACACCATGGCCTGGCTCGATGTGCTCGCCCGCCACGGCGTGCGCGCGCATCTGATCGAGGTCGCCGATCCGGCCGAGGAAAGCTTCCCCTATGCCGGCCGCACCGAATTCACCGATCCCGAGACCGGCGACAAGCTGACCGCCGGCCGCGCCGAAATGCTGGGCGATGAGTACCGCCTGCTTTACACTGCCCGCCGCCAGGAACTGGCCGGCTGGTGCAAGCGGCTCGGCTGGAGCTTTACCGTCAATCACACCGACCGCCTCGCCTCCGAGGCGCTGGTGCGCCTGCACATGGCGATGACCGCCGATGGCGGATATGCCGGGGTGACCGCGGGTAGCGGTCATGCCGGCATGGCCGCCGGTAGCGGTCAGCCCGGGCCGACCGCTAGCGATCGTGCCGGAAAGGTCAGCGCATGAGCTGGCTGCCGCTTTCCTTCGGTGCGCCCATGGTGCTTTGGGGCCTGCTGGCGCTGCCGGTGATCTGGTGGCTCTTGCGGTTGACCCCGCCCAAGCCGCAGAGCGAGGTGTTTCCGCCGCTGAAGATCCTCGCCCGCGTTCTGAAGCGCGAGGAGACGCCGCAGCAGAGCCCATGGTGGCTGACGCTGCTCAGGCTGTTGATGGCAGCCCTCATCGTCGCCGCTTTGGCCGAACCTGTCTTCAACCCGCGCGAAAAGCTGCCGGCCGAGGGCGCAGCGCTGGCGCTGGTCGTCGACAATGACTGGGCAAGTGCCGCCGACTGGGGCAAACGCGTCGCCACCGCCCAGCGGCTGATCGCCGATGCCGGCTCGAACGGCGTGCCCGTCATCATCGCCTTCACTGCTGAAAAACCCAATGCCGAGATCGGTCCTTTCGATGCAGCGGCGGCACTTGACCGGCTGCGCGCCGCCAAGCCGCGGCCGATCCCGACCGACCGGCCTGCCGTGTACGCCCGCGTCGCGGCAGCCCTGGAGGCCCTGCCCGGCGCCAGCGTCGCCGTCCTTGCCGACGGACTGGCCGCGCAAGGCGACGAAGCCGCCTTCAACACGTTGCTGTCGAAGAACGCCGCTCGCGTCGTCTGGGCCGTCTCCGACCGGCTTTCGCTGACCGGCCTGACCAGCGCCGACAACCAGGTCGACGGCTTCGCGCTGACCGCCATCCGCGCGCCGGGCGATCCGGCCCCGGCGCAAGTCACCGCCGGCGCCTTCGATGACAAGGGCCGCCGCATCGCCGACGCGACGCTGACCTTCGCCCCAGGCGAAGCCACCGCCACAGGCACGATGGCGGTGCCGTTCGAACTGCGCAACGACTTCGCCTCTATCGCCCTCGATGGCGAGCGGCAGGCAGGTGCCGTGCGTGTCCTCGACGAGAGCTCCAAGCGCCGCCGGGTCGGGCTGTTGTCGCAGTCCGAGGCCGACCAGGCGCAGCCGCTGCTGTCGCCGCTCTACTACATCAGACGCGCGCTGCAGCCCTTCGCCGATCTGGTTGAACCGTCGAGCGCTGACCTCGCCGACGCCATTCCGCAACTGCTCGACCAGAAGCCGGCAATGATCGTCATGGCCGATGTCGGCACCATTCCCGAACAGGTCCGGCAAAGGCTGGTAGACTGGGTCGACAAGGGCGGCACTCTTGTGCGTTTCGCCGGGTCGCGGCTGGCTGCCGCCGGCAATGACGACGATCTGCTGCCGGTCCGCCTGCGCACCGGCGAGCGCTCGCTCGGCGGCGCGCTGTCATGGACGACGCCGCAGCCGGTCACCGAATTTCCCAAGAACGGCCCCTTTGCCGACCTCGCTCCGCCCGCCGAAGTCACCGTCACAAGGCAGGTACTGGCCGAGCCGACGCCCGATATCGTCGAGCGCACCTGGGCCACGCTTGCCGATGGCACGCCGTTGGTGACCGGGCTGAAGAAGGGCAAGGGCACGCTGGTGCTGTTCCATGTCACGCCCGAAGCGACGTGGTCGAACCTGCCGATCTCAGGCAGTTTCGTCGAGATGCTGCGCCGCATCGTGCAGCTGTCACGCAACCAGGGTGCTGCAGTCGCCAACGCCGAAGCCGCCGCCACCTCGCTGGCGCCCTACCGCATGATATCGGCCGACGGCACTTTGGTGCCGCCGACGCCTGATGCGAGGCCGCTAGTGCCCGGTGCCGGCCCGCTGCCGGTAACCTTCGAGAACCCGCCCGGCCTCTACGGCTCCGAGGCCGGCGTCTTCGCCCACAATCTGCTCGATGCCGGCAGCACTTTTGCGCCGCTGGTGCGCCCGCAATTCACGGTGCCGGTCACCACCATCCAGTACGCCTTCGATGAATCGCGCAACCTGAAAGGCCCGCTGGTCACGGCGGCACTCGTGCTGATGGTGCTCGACACTCTGGCCGTGTTCTGGATGGGCGGCCTGTTGTCGCGCCGGCCCCGCCGGGCCCGCGCGGCTGCGACCGCGGCCGCCCTTCTGATTGCGCTCGGCGCACTGTTCGGCCATGCCGACATCGCCCGCGCCGACGATGCCAAGCCCGGCGACGCCGCAGCGATCGAGGACATTTCCAAGACCCGTATCGCCTATGTGCTGACCGGTGAGCCCGGTGTCGATTCGATCAGCCGCGCCGGCCTCGAAGGCCTGACCCGCTTCCTCATCGAGAAGACCGCGCTCGAACCGGGAGCGCCCGCCGGGGTCGATATCGCCAAGGACGAACTGTCCTTCTACCCGCTGATCTACTGGCCGATAGACCCCACCGCCCCGATGCCTACCGAAGCGGCCATCGCCCGCATCGACGCCTATATGCAGCAAGGCGGCACGGTTCTGTTCGATACACGCGACCAGTTCGCCAATGGCATCGGCGCCGATTCGACCAGCCCGGCGACGGAGCGGCTGCGCGACATCCTTGGCAATCTCAACGTGCCACCACTGGAGCCGGTGCCGTCCGACCACGTGCTGACCAAATCCTTCTTCATCCTGCCGGAATTTCCCGGGCGCTTCAGCGGCAGCCCGCTCTGGGTCGAGGCGTCGCTCGAAGCCAGCAACACCGAAAACCGCCCGGTGCGCGTCGGCGACGGCGTCTCGCCGATCATGATCACCGCCAATGATTTCGCCGG
The DNA here is from genome assembly GCF_056402815.1 of Mesorhizobium sp. P3_B5. NCBI lineage: Bacteria > Pseudomonadati > Pseudomonadota > Alphaproteobacteria > Hyphomicrobiales > Phyllobacteriaceae > Mesorhizobium > Mesorhizobium sp. P3_B5. The sequence goes on from NZ_JBFUGR010000003.1 coordinate 235,769, forward strand.
CGCCTGGGCGGTCGACGAGAATGGCGACCCGCTGCTGCCGACCGTGCCGTCGGATCCGATGCAGCGCATCTACGCGCTGCGCGCCGGCGTCAACATCATGATGTACATGCTGACCGGCAACTACAAATCCGACCAGGTGCACGTCCCGGTTCTGCTCGAACGGCTGGGGCAGTAGGCCATGAACTGGTCCCTCTCCTTCGAACCGCTCATCTCCTGGCCGCTGCTCGCCATCGTGCTGGTGCCGTTGATATTGCTGGCGCTGGTCGGCCTGTGGTTTCGCCAGCGCGGTGCGATCTTCCGCTTCGCCGCCCTGCTGGCATTGGGCGCCGCTCTGCTCAACCCGGTGTTCCTCAGTGAGGAGCGCGAGGCGCTGAAGAGCGTTGTCGCAGTCATCGTCGACCGCAGCCAGAGCCAGGACATTGGCGAGCGCACCAAGCAGACCGACGATGCCCTTGCCGGACTTGTGCAGCGTCTTGGCCGCTTCAAGCAGTTCGACGTCCGCGTCGTCGAGGCCGGCAAGTCCGAAGCCGCCGAGGAGCGCACCGACACTCGGCTTTTCGGCGCCCTCGAAAATGCTTTCCGCGACGTGCCGCCATCGCGCATCGGCGGCGCCATCATGATCACCGATGGCGAGGTGCATGACGCTCCGGCCGGAGCCCCCGATTTCAATGCCCCGCTGCACGCGCTGATCACCGGCAACGACCACGAAAAGGATCGCCGCATACGTTTCGAGAACGCGCCGCGCTTCGGCCTGGTCGGCAAGCCGCTCGATATGACCTACCGCGTCATTGCCACCGACAACGAAACCGGCCCGGTCGATGTCCGCGTCTCGGTCAATGGCGAGCAGGTCGCGGTCGAAGAGGCGACCATCGGCCAGGCGATGCCGTTGCAGGTGACCATTCCGGGCGCCGGCCGCAACATCGTCGAGCTCTCCATCGACCGCGAGCCAGGTGAACTGACCGATGCCAACAACCGCGCCATCGCGCTGATCGACGGCATCCGCGAGAATTTGCGCGTGCTGCTGGTCTCCGGCGAACCGCATGCCGGCGAGCGCACCTGGCGCAACCTGCTGAAATCCGACGCCTCGGTCGATCTTGTCCATTTCACCATTTTGCGGCCGCCGGAAAAGCAGGACGGCACGCCGATCAACGAATTGTCGCTGATCGCCTTCCCGACGCGCGAACTGTTCGTCGAGAAGATCAAGGATTTCGACCTGATCATCTTCGACCGCTATCAGCACCGCGATGTGCTGCCGATCCTCTACTACGACTACATCTCCGAATATGTCGAAAAGGGCGGCGCACTGCTGATAGCGGCAGGCCCCGAATATGCCGGCGAAAGCTCGATCGCCCGCACGCCGCTGATGTCGGCGCTGCCGGCGATGCCGACCGGTGAAGTCATCGACAAGGCCTTCTACCCGCGCCTCACCGATCTCGGCCAGCGCCATCCGGTGACGCGCGGGCTCGACGGCTCGGCGACCGAACCGCCGCACTGGAGCCGTTGGTTCCGCACCATCGGCGTGCAGAATCCCGAGGGCGAGGTGGTGATGAAGGGCGCCGACAATCGGCCGCTGCTGCTGCTCGACCACAAGGGCGAAGGCCGTGTCGGCATGCTGTTGTCCGACCAGGGTTGGCTGTGGGCGCGCGGTTTCGAGGGTGGCGGCCCGCACGTCCAGCTCTACCGGCGCATCGCCCACTGGCTGATGAAGGAGCCCGAGCTCGAGGAAGAGCGGTTGACCGCCGAAGGCCGCGGCATGGTGTTGGAAGTCCGCCGCCAGACAATGAGCGACGACCCCGGCCCGGCGCAGGTCATCACGCCATCGGGCAAAGCGCTGATCGTCAGGCTCGAAAAATCCGAACCCGGCGTTTTCCTGGGCAGCATCCAGACCAGCGAGATCGGCCTCTACCAGATCGGCAATGGCGACCTGACCGCGCTTGCCCATGTCGGTCCGGTCAACGCGCCGGAGTTCTCCGACGTCATCTCTACGGAAGGCCGGCTGAAAGCGCCGGCCGAGGCCACCGGCGGCAGCGTACGCCGGCTGGCTCAATCCTCCGCGCTTGGCAGCGTTGCCAACGATGTGGCGTTGCCCTCGATCGTGCCGGTCCGCTCCTCGGGAGCGGCCACCGGCAGCGACTGGATCGGACTGCGCACCACCGACGACAGCGTGCTGAAGGCTGTCTCGCGCGTGCCGCTGTTCGGCGGCTTCCTCGGCCTCGGCCTGCTGCTGCTTGCAATGGGCTCGATGTGGTACCGCGAGGGAAGGTAGCTCCCTTCTCCCCGTCACTATACGGGGAGAAGGTGCCGGCAGGCGGATGAGGGGCAGCGCTGAATTGACGTGATTAGCAATGCTCTACGCATACCCATCCGAACTATTATCACCCTCCGGCGCCGCCCTCATTGTCCTGCCGGACATTTCTCCCCGTATAGTGACGGGGAGAAGACGCAGCCCCTGCTCTACTCCTCCGGCTCCGTCGTGAACATCAAGGGATAGCCCTTGGCCTTGCCGGCGTCGGTCGCGCGCGTCGCCTTGGTTTCAGCGACGTCCCTGGTGAAGACCGCGACGACACAGACGCCGCGCCGGTGCGCGGTGATCATCACCCGATGCGCCTGGTCTTCGCTGAGCTTGAATTCGCCCTTCAGCACCGTCACCACGAATTCGCGCGGCGTGAAATCGTCATTGACGAGGATGACCTTGTAGAGCTTCGGCCGCTCAGTTTGCGGCTTGACCTGGACACTGGGTTTTGTGGTGATTTCAGGCATGGGAACCGGCAATTTCAGCGAGTTGTGGCTCTCATTTTGACATGAGCCAAAGCGATCGTCCATTTTGATCCGGTCGCCTACCGGTCTCCGGGCGGCTATTCGCAATCCATAGGTCTATGTGGGAATTGTCGCCAGCCGTTCAACGGCCATGGCGGCCGAACATGCGGCGCGGCGGGATTTGTCGCGGTGGCGTTGCGGACGCATCCATCCGGCGCTCCATCCATGCGACGAATGGCCAGGCGACAAAGCAGATCAACACCGTGCCCGTCAGGACGATGAGCACCCAGGTCTGCCACGGTGTGATGTAGTCCCAGTCGCTGGATATTGCCGGCGCAAACAGCGATGGCTCGGTTCGCCCGCTTGCCGGATCCGGCACAGGGCTCGCGGTGAGCAGGATCAAAACCTTGGCCACCCCGCAGACCACAAGGCCGCCGATGACCATTGAACGCAGAATGGACGAAAGCCGCGTCTTCATGCGGATTGTCTTTACCGGGCCGGCATTGCGATCGGGTTAAAGTTACGGGCAACCAACAGATCGAAAAAACGTGAAAATCGCTTGTCCGATACGGCAAGGCCGCTCCAGCCGAATCTCGACTGAAGCGACCTTGTTACATCTCGAGTTTGCTACGCAGACCTGGATCAGATCTTCTTCGGAGCAACCTTCTTGGGGGCCTTCTTGACCGGGCACTTGTGCTTCTCGGTCACCTTGCAGACCTTGACGGGCTTCTTGGCAGTGACCTTCTTCGGAGCAACCTTGGCAGGCGCAGCGGTGGCCGGAGCAGTCGTCGTGGCAGCAGCCGGAGCAGCGGTCGTGGTGGCGGCGGCGTTGCCGAGAGCCGGCATTGAGAAGGCGAGAGCGACGGCGAGACCGAGAGCGGAGAGGAGGGACTTGTTCATGGCTTCGTTTCCTTTTTTGTGCGGGTCGGTTTTTGAGTGTCACTGAACCGGGTCGATCGGTGTCACTCCAAGCAGCTTCAAAGCGTTGGCGAGCATCCGGATACCCTGTGCCTGTTTCTTGTTGGCGCAGAACCGGTTGCCCTTTCTCTGAAGTGCCTTTGCCGCGGTGACCTGCGTTGCCGTGGCATGGGTTTCGAGGGCTTCATCAAATTGGTGGCTGAGACTGCTGCAACGCTCGCTTCGGGTGATTGCAACCTTTGCGTCCGATTGTTCGACCGCGGCCGTGACGAGCGAAATGCCGAGCAACGCACCCATCAAGCTGATCGAGAACCTTTGCATTGGATTATCCGTAAACCCCGGAGCTAGCGTCGCAGCCGATGACCTGACCGCCACGACACCACTTATGCCCTTGTTTTTTTTCGCGAGTTTTTCCAGACTGTAGAATTTTGTTTCTGGATTGTTTCTGCGAAATCGGCTCTGGAGCCCATGATGGCCGCTGGCCAACATGTGGCCAGAATTCTATCGTGAGGGTGAAGCCGCAACGCAGGCTTGGCCACCAACGATGACAGGATCCCCGTGAAATCCGACGCACACATACTGATCGTCGACGACGATAAGGGTATCCGCGACCTGCTGCAGGAATTCTTCCAGAAGCGGGGACTGCGTACGACGGTCGCCGCCGATGGCGTCGAGATGGAGGCCATCCTGCGGCGGACACAGGTCGACCTCATCGTCCTCGACGTCATGCTGCCCGGCAAGAGCGGTCTGGAATTGTGCCGCGACCTTCGCGCCCAGTATTCGACCCCAATCATCATGCTGACTGCGGTCACCGAGACGACCGACCGCGTGGTTGGCCTGGAGATGGGCGCCGACGACTACGTGCCGAAGCCCTTCGACCCGCGCGAATTGCTGGCCCGTATCCGCGCCGTGCTGAGGCGCAACGGCGCCGCCGAGCCGCGGCGGTCCAGCACCAGGCAGATCTATCATTTCGCCGGCTGGACGATGGACTGCTCGCGCCGCCGGCTGATCGCGCCCGGCGATGTCCGGGTCGAACTGACGATGGCGGAGTTCAACCTGCTGCAGACCTTCGTCAAGAGCGCGCAGCGCGTGCTGACCCGCGACCAGCTGATCGAGCTCTCCGGCGGCGACAGCGACTATTCCTTCGACCGCAGCATCGACATTCTGGTCAGCCGTCTCAGGCGCAAGATGGAAGACGATCCAAAGACGCCGAAACTGATCCTCACCGTGCGCAGCGGCGGCTATCAGTTCCTGCCCGAGACGACGTCCGAATGAGACGCTTCCTGCCGCAAACCCTGCCCGTCTGGGTGCTGCTCATCGTCATCGCCGGCCTGCTGATCAGCCAGGTCGCGACCCTCTACATCGTCTCGCGCGACCGTGCCGCCGCCAATGACGAGGTCGATCTCTACCGGCTCAACGATCGCGCCTTCTCGCTGGTGCAATTGATGCATACCGCGACGCCCGAGCAGCGCAAGATCACGGCGTCCGGTCTGTTCAACGCCACCTACGCGCTCACCGTTTCGGACACGCCCGCGGTCACCTCGTCGATTGCCGGCGACGACGAACTGGCCGAATTGGAAGACATACTGGTCGGCCGACTATCGAAATTCGGCATCACCGATGCACGGGTCCGGCGCGATCCGGCTACCCACGAAGCCGACGTCCCAGGACGGACGGTTGCGGGTCCCGACATCGGCCAGGTCGAGCGCGATCTGCTGGTGCTGGCGGCCGATTTCGCCCAGAGCGACAAGCTGACGGCATCGGTCCGTTTCGCCGACGGCCAATGGTTGAACTTCACCGAGCCGAACACCCCTGTAGGGCCGATACTGAGCTTCGACAGTCTGCCGCTCTATTCGCTGATCGCCGGGCTGGTGGTGATCATGTCGATCTGGTCGCTGCGTCGGCTGACCGCGCCCTACCGGATGATGGAAACCGCGGTGAAGCGGATCGGCAACGATCTGAAGAGCCCGCCGATCGCCGAAACCGGCAGTCGCGAAATCCGAGCCGCGGCGAAGGCGATCAATGGCATGCAGGTCCGGCTGCGCGACTATGTCGAGGATCGCGAACACCTGGCGGCGGCGCTCGCGCACGATTTGCGCACGCCGCTGACCCGGATGCGGCTGCGCCTCGAACTGCTCAGGAAATCGACGGCGCGCGAGGCGCTGGCGCACGACCTCGCCGACATCGAGAGCATTGCCAGCTCCGTCATCGATTTCGCCAAATTCGAGGTGACCGAGGAGAAGACCGAACGCATCGATTTCTGGTCACTGGTGGAATCGGTCGCCGACGGTTTCGACGACGCCTCGTTCGACGATGATGATACAAGATCGCGCGGCCTGATCTGCATCGCGCGGCCGGTCGCGCTCAGGCGCTGCGTCACCAATCTTGTCCAGAATGCCGTGACCTACGGCAAGAAGGCGCATCTCAGCCTGCGGCAGTCGGAGAAGATCATCACGCTGACCATTCGCGACGAGGGGCCGGGCATACCGCAAGCGCAGCTCGACGCGGTGTTCGGCTCCTTCGTGCGGATCGAACAGTCGCGCAACCGCCAGACCGGCGGCCTTGGCCTTGGCTTGACCATCGCCCGCAACATTGCCCGCGGCGCCGGCGGCGAGGTCAACCTGTCCAACCATCCCGGCGGTGGCCTGCAGACGGAATTGCGCCTGCCATTGGCAGCTTGAGTCAGCAGACCTCGGCCCAAAAGGGCCTCGGGGCTGGATCGGCCGATCCTTCCTTACGATAGTGCGATCGGCAATGCAGGAGGAGACCGCCGCATGTTCTATGCAATCCTGGCCTATCACGTCGAACAGACCGTCCAGTCCTGGACGCCGCAGGAGGATGCGGCGCTGATGACCGACCTGCTCAAGGTCAATGACCGGTTGACCCGCGACGGTATCCTCGGGCCGGCCGCCAGGCTTGGCGCCACGGCCGACGCCTTCACCTTGCGCGGCCCCGGAGAAGGCATCGTCATCGACGGCCCGTTTGCCGAGACCAAGGAGCAATTGCTGGGCCTCTACGTCATCGACTGCGCCACGCGCGAGGCGGCGCTAGAAGTCGCGCGTGATCTCAGGCGCGCCAATCCCACCGCCGTCTACGAAATCCGCCCTATCCTGCTTTACCTTCCGGGTGCGTCGCTTCTCGCAGCAGAGGCGCCGGACGACAACGAAGCGCCCGTCAAAGCATCGGTGGCCGGCTGCTGAGGAGCCGCCCGCTGCGGCAAAGGGTCAGTCCACCCCCGCCATGAGCTCCTTGCCAAGGCGGACCGTTTCGCGCACCAAAAGCTCCAGATCCTCAAGCCGGGTGCGGTGGTTGTTGATCGCCACCCTGAGACAATGCTGGCCTTGCACCGTCGTGTCGGAAATCGCGGCGGTCCCCTCTTCCTGCAGCCGCAGCATGATCTCGGTGTTCAGCGCCTTCAACCGATCTTCGGGCATGCCATCGGGCCGATAGCGAAAGCAGACGATGTTGATGCTGGTCGGCGCCGTCAGTTCCAGCGCCGGTTCGGCCTCGATCAACCCGGCGAGATAGTGCCCCTGCGCAATATTCTGGTCGATCAGCCGGCCGAATTTTTCGACGCCATGCTCCCGCAGCGCCATCCACACTTTCAGCGCACGGAACCCGCGCGTGGTCTGCAGACCGTAATCATACAGCCATTGCCCCGATGCGAGGCCGCGCGGCGTCGATTCCAGATATTCCGGCTTCACCGCAAAGGTCTTGCGATGCGCCGAGGCGTCCCTGACCAGGGCGCAGCCGGCCTCGAACGGCGCGTGCAGCCATTTGTGCGGATCGAGCGCGACCGAATCGGCCCATTCGATACCTGCGACGCGGTGAGCATTTTCCGGCGCGATGGCGATCAACGCACCGATGCAGCCGTCGACATGGAACCATGCGTCTTCCTCATGCGCCAGCTTGGCAAGCGCCTGCAGATCGTCAATCGCTCCGGTGTTCACCGTGCCGGCATTACCGATGATGCAGGCCGGCTTGAACCCGGCCGCACGATCTTCTGAAATCGCCGCCCGCAAGGCGGCGATATCGATCCGCAGCCCGGCATCCGTCGGGATACGGCGCAGCGCCCGATTGCCGAGGCCAAGCGCTTCCATCGCCTTGCGATGGCAGGAATGCAGCTGGTCCGAGCCGTAGAAGCGCAGCGGCTTTTCGATGGCGGCAACGCCATGCTCGCGCACGTCGATGCCGGCCTTGGTGTTGCGCGCCACGGTCAGCCCGATAATGTTGGCCATCGAACCGCCGCTGACCAGCGTACCGCTGGCCGAAGCCGGCAAGCCCAGCATCTGCTTGCACCAGTCGACCACCTGGCTGTCCATTAGCGCGGCGGCATGGTTGCCGCCGCCGAGATTGGAGCCCTGGATCGCCGCCAGGAAATCGCCAAGCGCCCCGGTGAAATTGCTCGACCCCATATACCAGGACCAGAACCGCGGATGGATGTTGCCCATCGGATAGGGCATCACCTTGTCCACGACATCGCCATAGACTTCGGCGAGCGGCGTTGGCGATTGCGGCAAGGGTGCTGTGAAGAAGTCTGTCACATCTCCAGGCATCTCCCGCCACACCGGCCGCTCTCTGACGTCGCGCAGGTAAGCGACGGCATCGTCAACGATCCGATGCGACAGGACCTGCACATCGGTCCAGTCGCAGGGGTCAAGCGTTTCCTCGCCGGTCGTGGCGGAGAATCCAGACGTCGTATCCATGCCGGTCGCTCCCGATATGCCGCCGTCACGCCGGGAACTGGCAGCCGGGCGTCGACTGCGAAAGCGCAATCTCCTCGGCGTCCATCTCAGCCTCGATGCCATCGAACAGGGGCGTCGTCATGTAGCGCTCGCCTGTGTCGGGGAGCATGCACAGGATGACCGAACCGGCCGGCGATTTTTCGGCGATCTGGCGCGCCACGGCAAAAGTGGAGCCGCCGGAAATGCCGGTGAAAATGCCCTCTTTCTGCGCCAGCGCCTTGGCCCATTTCATGCCCTCGGGCCCGGCGATCGGCATCACCTCATCATAGAGGCTGGCGTCGATCGCCTCCTGCAGCACGTTGGGGATGAAATCCGGAGTCCAGCCCTGGATCGGGTGCGGCTCGAAGGCCGGGTGGCTGGCGCTCGGCGCGCCACCAACGCCGCGCTCCTGCGCCTTGCCGCTGCCGACAAGCTGGGCGTTGGCCGGTTCGGTCAGCACGATGCGGGTCTCCGGCCGCTCGCGGCGCAGCACGCGCGCCACGCCGACGACGGTGCCGCCGGTTCCATAGCCGGTGACGAAGCAGTCGAGCCGCGATCCGGCGAAATCGTTCATGATCTCGCGCGCCGTCGTCGCTTCATGGATGGCGGCATTGGCCTTGGTTTCGAACTGGCGGGCCAGGAACCAGCCATTGGCCTCGGCCAGCTCGACCGCCTTCTTGTACATGCCAAAACCCTTCTGCGCCCGCGGCGTCAGCACCACCTTGGCGCCCAGCATGCGCATCAGCTTGCGGCGTTCGATGGAAAAGCTGTCAGCCATCGTCACCACCAACGGATAGCCCTTTTGCGCGCAGACCATGGCAAGGCCGATGCCGGTGTTGCCGCTAGTCGCCTCGACGATGGTCTGGCCCGGCTTCAGCGTGCCGCTGCGCTCGCCCTCCTCGATGATGTTGAGCGCCAGCCGGTCCTTGACCGATGCTGCCGGATTGAAGAACTCGGCCTTCACATAGATCGTCGCATGGTCCGGGCCGAGATTGTTGACCCGGATCACCGGCGTATCGCCGACCGTGTCGAGAATGCTGTCGAACAGGCGGCCGCGGCCGGCCGTGGTTCTGATTTTCTGCTGGTGCAACATGGAAGAACTCCTCGTCTGTTATCGTTGTGATCACGGGCCGGTTACAAACCGGCGGGTTGGGCGGCGAGGTTTCGACACCTTGCCGCAGTACAGGTTCTCGCCGTGCCATAATGTGGTAAACTCCACATCCGGCGCGCAAGATTGCAGGCCGAGTGCACTTCGTCGTTCGGTGATAAAGCAAGGGCCGGCGGGTCAACGTGGGAGCAGGCGTGGAAACGGGCGTGGAATCGAACCTGGCCAGCAGTCGTCGAGGCCTTGGCGTGCGCCTGTTTGGGTCGCTGGCGATTGCGCGCGACGGCATCCCGGTGGCTTTGCCGGCATCGCGCAAGCTGCGCGCGCTGCTAGCCTATCTGGCGCTGGCGCCCCACCCGGTCGGACGTGGCAAGCTATGCGAATTGCTGTGGGACGTTCCAAATGACCCCAGAGGCGAGCTTCGCTGGTGCCTCAGCAAGCTACGGGCCGCTCTCGACCAACCGGACCGCCGCAGGATCGAAACCGCGGGCGACACGATCGCGCTTGATCTGAGCGACGTTTTCGTCGATGCCGCCGAGATCGCCTCGGCAACCGCCGAAGGCATTGAAAAGCTCGATCTGGAGCGGCTGCAAGCCCTGTCCGGATTGTTCGCCGGCGATTTCCTCGACGGGCTGGAGATCGACCGCAGCCCGCTTTTCAACAACTGGCTGACCGCGCAGCGTCGCCGCTTTAGCTCCTTTCACGCCGCCATTCTGGAGCATCTCGTCAACAATCTTCCGGGGGACGGCGACGATGTCTCTGCCCATCTCGAAAACTGGCTGGAACTCGCGCCGTTCGACGGTCGCGCCCATATCGCACTTCTGACCAGGCTTGCGCGGCACGGCCAGTTTGGCGCTTGCGAAGACCATCTTGAATCAGCGGCCGAGCTGTTCCGTTCGGAAGAACTGGATTTCGCGCCTGTGCGCGAGGCATGGCGAACCATCCGCGACAGGCAGCCGGGCACGGCGCTGGCAGCGCAGCCGTCCGATCCGGCGTCCGCCCATCAGCCACCGATCCTGCTTGCGGATCCGGACGCCGCCGCATCGCGAAAGGCTTCGCTCGCCGTGATGCCGTTTGTCGAAGACGCCGGCATTGCTGACGCTCGCGGCGGACTGGCCAACGGCCTGACCCATGACATCATCACCCGCCTGGCAAAGCTCAGGGATTTCTTCGTCATCGCCCGCGGATCGGTCTTTGCGCTGGCGGAGGCAAACATCGCGCCGGAAGACGCCGGGCGCAGGCTGAACGTCGACTATGTTGCCACTGGCACCGTGCGCAGCCAGGCCGACCGCATTGTCGTCACGGTCGAACTCGTCGAGGTGCGCACGGCCAGGATCGTCTGGGCCGAGACGTTCGAGCGCAAGCCGGACGATATTTTTGCCGTCCTCGACGATATCGGCAACAGCATCGTCTCGTCGATCTCGGCCGAGGTCGAGACGGTCGAGCGCAACCGCGCCATGCTGAAAGCGCCCAACTCGCTGAATGCCTGGGAGGCCTATCATCGCGGCCTCTGGCACATGTACCGATTCACCCGCACGGAAAACGAGCAGGCCCGGCATTTCTTCGACATCGCCTTGAAGCTGGACCCGACCTTCGCCCGCGCCTATGCCGGCCTGTCCTTCACCCATTGGCAAAATGCCTTTCAGCGCTGGGGCGACCGCGATCATGAGAGCGCCATGGCTTTCGAGGCCGCCGGGCAAAGTCTTCTGGTCGACGATCACAATCCGGCCGCCCACTGGGCCATGGGCCGCGCCCTGTGGCTGCGCGGCGAGCATGACGGCTCTTTGATCGAGCTGGAAAGAGCCGTGGATTTGAGCCCCAACTTCGCGCTCGGCCACTACGCGCTATCCTTCGTGCATTCCCAGTCGGGCGACCCGAAGGCCGCAATCGGCTCATCCGACCATTCCCGGCATCTGAGCCCTTTCGATCCGCTGCTGTTCGGCATGCTGGGCGCACGCGCCATGGCTCATGTCCGCCTCGGCCAGTTCGAGGAGGCCGCAGACTGGGCGCTGAAAGCGGCCGCCCGGCCCAACGCGCATGCCATCATCCTGGCGATCGCCGCTCATTGCCTGGCGCTGGCAGGACGGCTTGACGAGGCGCGCACTTTCGCCACTGCCGTCCGCAAGACGCTTCCGGACTATCTTGCCGACGACTTCATCGGCACCTTCCGCTTCGAGCCGGACGCCACAGCGCTGTTCAAGCTGGCCGCCAAACGCATCGGCCTGAACTGATTGCCCGACACGCCGCTAGTGAACGAGTGGGCCGCTTGCCTTCGTCCAGGCATCGATACCGCCATGAATGTGGCGGGCGCCGGCAATTCCAGCATCCTGAGCAGCCTGAACCGCCATCGCCGAGCGTTCGCCGAAGGCGCAGTAAAACAAGAGTTGCTTGCTGGTTGATCTCGCGAGCTCATGCAGCATGCCGCCCGCCGCAATGTTCTCCTGCAACCTGGTATAGGGCAGATGGATCGCCCCCGGGATGATGCCGTGCCGCTCGCGCTCGGAGTGCTCGCGCAGATCGATCAGCGCGATATCGGGCCTTCCCACCAGCGCGAATGCCTGCTCGGCGCTGACCGCCCAGCCGCGCCGCGCAATCTCTTCCTGATGCAGCCCGACCTTCATGTTGGCCGGCACCGCGACATCCATCATCTTCGGGTTTGCCAGCTTCAGGTTGTTCATGATCTCGACGTATTCTTCCATCGACTTCACCTGCAGGCGCGGGTTGAAGGCTTTTTCCTCGCCGATGGTCGAGACGGTCTCGCCCTTGTAGTCATGTGCCGGATAGATCAGCGTCTCGTTGGGAAGCTTGAGCAGGCGGCCGAAGATCGATTCATATTGCTGGCGCGGATCGCCATTCTGGAAATCGGTGCGGCCGGTTCCACGGATCAGCAGCGTGTCGCCGGTGAACACCCGATCCGGCAAGATGAAACTGTAGGAATCATCGGTGTGGCCAGGCGTATAGATGACGTCGAGCGACAGCCCCTCAATGCCGAGTTTGTCGCCGTCGGACAACCGCATCGAGACCACGTCCGCCTTGGTCTGCTCGCCCATCACTGTCACGCACTGGGTCTTGTCGCGCAACGCGCCGAGGCCGGTAATGTGATCGGCGTGCAGATGCGTATCCACCGCCTTGACCAGCTTGAGGTCGAGTTCGCGCACCAGCTGGAGGTAGCGGTCGACCTTCTCCAGCACCGGATCGATGATCAGCGCTTCGCCACCCAGGCGGCTGGCGAGCAGGTAGGAATAGGTGCCCGAAACGGAATCGAAGAGCTGACGGAAGATCATTCTTGCCACACGCCCCGCTGCATTCTCATGCCCATGGCAGGCGCAACCGCCCACGCGGCTGCGACGCTATCCTAGCGCATCGGCCCGAAAAATCGGAATCGATTTTTGGCAAGCGTGGTCAGCGGTTTACCGCCGCAACACCGCGCTCAGCACGTCCCGGATCCCGATCGCGCCGACGAAGCGCGACTGGTCGTCGAACAGCGCCACCGGCGCTGTCTGCGAACGGTGCATTGCCAGCATCACGGTCTTCAGCGACGTCCCGGGATTGGCCCAGAACACCTGCGCCGTCTCCTCCGGCTGCGCCTCGACATCGGCGCAGGACACCCACACCGCCGGCTTGCCGTCACGCTCGGCCGCCGCCACCAGCCCGTGCTCGTCGATCTTGAAGCGCGTCGTCTTGCGCCGGTCGAGCCACACCCAGCCATCCTTGCCCTCTTCGAGGTCGCGGCGGTCGCGCATCACGTTCCAGGCCGTCAGCACCGACAATGGGTTAACATTGGCGATGAAGTCGCGGACATAGTCGTTGGCGGGGCGCAGCACGATGTCTTCCGGCGCGCCGGTCTGCACGATGCGCCCACCCTCCATGATGGTGATGTGGGTGCCGATCTTCAGCGCTTCCTCGAGATCGTGGCTGACGAAGATGATGGTCTTCTTCAGCTCCGCCTGCAGCTGCAAGAGCTCGTCCTGCAGTTTGGTCCGGATCAGCGGATCGAGCGCCGAGAACGGCTCGTCCATCAACAGGATCGGCGCCTCGGTGGCAAAGGCGCGCGCCAGACCGACGCGCTGCTGCATGCCGCCGGAAAGCTCGTGGGCATATTTCTTCGCCCACTGGTCGAGATGGACCAGCTCCAGCTGCTTTTTGACGCGCTGCTTGCGCTCGGCTTCCGGCATGCCGGCGAGCTCGAGGCCTAGGCCGACGTTTTCCTCGACCGTGCGCCACGGCAACAGGCCGAACTGCTGGAACACCATGGCGACCTGCTTCTGCCGCAGCCGTCTCAACGTCACCTCATCGCAGGTGACGACGTCGACCGTGCCGTCGCCGTCCTTGACCAGAACCTGGCCACGCGAAACGACGTTCAGCCGGTTGACGGCCCTGAGCAGCGTCGACTTGCCCGAACCGGACAGGCCCATCAGGACGGAAATCTCGCCCTCATGCACGGTCAGGCTGGCGCCGGCGCAGCCCAGCACATTGCCGGTCTTTTCGAGGATTTCGGCGCGGGTGGCGCCGCCATCGATCAGCGCCAGCGAACCGGCTTGATCCGAGCCAAAGACGATATCGACATTTCTGAAGTCAACGGCGACGGTCATTTCTTGCCTCCAACGCCAATACGCGTCATTCGGTCGAGTACGATGGCGAGCACGACGATGGCGAGGCCGGCCTCAAGCCCGAGGTCGATCCTGCGCGAACCCAGCGCCCGGTTGATCTCGGTGCCGAGACCGCCGGCGCCGATCAGCGCCGCGAACACCACCATCGACAGCGACAGCATGATCGACTGGGTGAGGCCCGCCATGATGGTCGGCAGCGCCGAGGGCAATTCGACCTTCCACAACAGTTGCTGCTTGGTGGCGCCGAACGCCTGGCCGGCCTCGACGATCGATTTCGGCACCGAGGTGACGCCGAGATGGGTGAGGCGAACCGAGGTCGGGATGACGAAGATGATGGTGACGATGAGGCCGGGCGCGTTGCCGAGCCCGAACAAGGTCAGCACCGGGATCAGGTAGACGAAGGTCGGCAGCGTCTGCATCAGGTCGAGCACCGGCAGCATGATGCGGTAGACCTTCGGCTTGTGCGCAGCCCAGATGCCAAGCGGCACGCCGATCGCCATCGAGGCGGCGGCGGCGGCAACCACCAGAACCAGCGTCTCCACCGTCTGCTTCCACAGGTTCTGGTTGAGGATGAACAGCAGTCCGATGAAGACGGCAACGGCCAGGCCCCTGGAGCGCTGCAGGAAATAGGCGAGCACCGCAATCAGCGCGATGAGGATGACGGGCGGCACCAGCAGAAGTCCGTCGACAATGCCGTCGAGCAGGAAATTGAGGCCGTTGGAGAAGGCCCTGAAAATGGTGTCGAAATTGTCGGTGAGGAAGCCAAAGAAGGCCTTGCCCCAGGCGCCTATGGGGATCTTGTAGCTGACCAGGAATTTCGAAATCGGATCCATCTTACCCCTCTTTGGCAGTCGCCGTCCTTGCCGGACGGTCATCTTGTCACAGGATATGAAAAAGGGCAGCCCTTTCTACAGTGACTGCCCTTCCTGGTTCGGCCTTGCCGAATTCAGTCGGCTCAGCTCCCGAGCGCCGTCTTGACCGCCGCTGCCGCGTCGCCACCGTCGAAGGTGGTCACGCCGGCGATCCACGGAGCGACCGCGTCCGCGTGCTTCTTCAGCCAGTCGGCTGCGACCGTGTTGGCGTCGCCGCCTTTCAGGATCGCGTCCATCATCTCGCCTTCCATGTCGAGATTGAACTTCAGGTTGGCGATGAACTTGCCGGCATTCGGGCACTCGGTGGTGTAGCCCTTGCGCACATTGGTATAGACGGTGGCCGCGCCGAAGCCACTGTCGCCCATGCCGTCGAGATAGGTGATCTTCATGGCGCCCATCACCGGATGCGGCGTCCAGCCGAGGAAGGCGATCCACTCATTGTTCTTCATCGACTGCTCGGCCTGCGTCAGCATGCCGGCTTCCGAGGACTCGACCAGTTCGAAGCCTTCGAGATTGTCCTTCGGGTTCTTGATCATGTCGAGGATAATGCGGTTGCCGTCATTGCCGGCCTCGATGCCGTAGATCTTGCCGTTGAACTTGTCCTTGAACTTGCCGATATCGGTCAGCGTCTTGACGCCGGCGTCAGCGACATAGGTCGGCACGACGATGCCGTAACCGGCGCCCGTCAGGTTTGTGCTGATCGTCTCGACCGAACCGTCGGCGGTGTAGTCCTTGATGTCGTTGGTCATCGACGGCATCCAGTTGCCGAGGAAGACGTCGAGATCCTTGTTCTTCAGCGACGCCATGGTCACCGGCACCGAAAGCTGGATCGTCTGCGGCTCGTAGCCGAGCGCGGTGAGCAGCACCGAAGCGATGCCGGTCGTCGCCTGGATATCGGTCCAGCCGACATCGGAAAGGCGCACCGCCTTGCAGCTCTCCGGATCGCCGGCAAGGGCAGCGCTTGTGGACAGGAAAGTCGCCAGACCGAGGCCGGCGACGAAGGTGTTCATACGCGACATTGGTAGTCTCCCATTGTGATTCTTTGGCGAAGCGTAGTTACGGTTTCTCTGCCCGCCTTGTTTCGTCAGCCAAACACCATTCTGGTGTGGTTTCAAGCGCCATGGCAATCACGATCAACGGCGCAGACTGGCCAATCAGCGACACGGCTGACGCTTTTGTCGCGCAAGGGGGCTTTTTCGGGGGAATGGCACTGGCGTCCCCTCCCCACGCGGCGACAACTCGGCTTAAGGTCTGTTTAGATTCAGGTCAGGCCGAGCCGAAAATGGCTGATACCGAGAGCCGGAGCGGAGCGTACTTGAAGTACGTGCACCGGAAGCGCAGGTATCAGCCATTTGCAGGCCGGCATCACCTGAATCCAAACAGACCTTGAAGGATGGCATGGCCAAGCTTTACTTCCACTACGCGACGATGAACGCCGGCAAGACGACGATGCTGCTGCAGGCGTCCTACAATTACCGCGAGCGCGGCATGACGACGATGCTGTTCGTCGCCGGCCATTACAGAAAGGGCGATAACGGGCTGATCTCGTCGCGCATCGGCCTCGAGACCGAAGCCGAGATGTTTCGCGATGGCGACGACCTGTTCGCCCGCGTCGCGGAGCATCACGATCACACGACAGTTCATTGCGTCTTCGTCGACGAGGCGCAGTTCCTCGAAGAGGAGCAGGTGTGGCAGCTCGCCCGCATTGCCGACCGGCTGAACATCCCGGTCATGTGCTACGGCCTGCGCACCGATTTCCAGGGCAAGCTGTTTTCCGGTTCGCGCGCGCTGCTGGCCATCGCCGACGACCTGCGCGAAGTGCGCACCATCTGCCGCTGCGGCCGCAAAGCGACGATGGTCGTGCGTCTCGGCCCTGACGGCAAGGTGGCCAGACAAGGCGAGCAGGTGGCGATCGGCAAGGACGTCTATGTCTCGCTCTGCCGCCGCCATTGGGAAGAAGAAATGGGCCGCGCCGCGCCCGACGATTTCATCGGCTTCATCAAGGCCTGATGGCGGCGATCGAAATGGCGATCCGGCAGCAGGCGGAAATGCTGGCGCACCGGCCAGATGCAGCGTTTGTTAAGGCCTCGGTCCTATTTTGCGCTCCAGCCAGAACTCGTCGGGGTCAGCCATGTTTCGAGCCGTTTCGTCTGCCGCAGCATTGATGAAAAGCGCCGGTGCCGCCGGCCTTGTCTGGGACGAGGCCAATCTCACCGAATATCTAAGGGCTCCCAAGCTCAAGGTGCCCGGCAACAGGATGGCGTTTGGCGGCCTGAGCAACGATGACGACATCGCCAATGTCATCGCCTATCTGAAGGCCGACTCGAAGCCCTGAACCATAGCGGCGGCAGCGCCTCGCACGGGACATGCAAGGGGTTGCATGCGCCGCCGCGCACGCACAGAGTGCCCACGGTGTCGAACCGGAGGGCATCATTTCATGCACATTTTTGCCGAGCGGGCGGCGCTGATGCTCGGCCTGGACCGGGCAGGAAGGACGCGAACGGCCGTTCGCTCCATCAGGAAGTTCTCTCATGTCGAACTCGCTCGCTGGCGGCGACGGCGTAGCAAGGCCATGGTGATCGGCATTACCGGGAGTTCGGCCAAGACGACGACGGCGGAACTTCTAGCTTTTATCCTCGACTCGCAAGGACGCGTCCATAAGCAGACCCATGGCAACACGTTCAAACCCCTTGTCAAAGGGCTCCGACGTCTGCCACGTGACGCCGACTACGCAGTGGTGGAGGTGGCCGCTGGCGGCAAAAGCCGCGTGGGAGCGATGGCATCGCTGCTCAAGCCGCACGTCGCGGTCGTCACCTTGGTTGCCGACGAACACAGATCCATCTTTCGGGGTGCCGATGCCGTCGCTACCGAAAAGCAGGCGCTGGTCCAGTCGCTTCCGCCCGAGGGTCTGGCCATGCTCAACGCCGATGACGCGCGTGTCATGGCGATGGCAGCAGCAAGCGCGGCGCGCGTCGTAACCTTCGGGCGCGGGGACCAGGCCCGTTACCGCGCCACCGATATCCACGCCGCCTTCCCGCAGCGGCTGTCAATGCGTCTGACTTGGCCCGGCGGCTCCCTTGACTTGCATACGCGCTTCATCGCCGAGCACTTCTGGCTGCCCGTAGCGGCGGCCGTCGCGAGTGCCATCGAACTGGGCCTCGATCCAGAGCGCATCAGCGAACGGGTTGCGCGTTTCGAGCCCCTGTTCAACCGCTGCGGCGTGCTCGAGGTCCCGCACGGGCCGACCTTCCTGATCGACACGGCAAAGGCGCCGCTCCATTCCCTCGGGTTGGCCTTCGCCGCTCTGGATCGAGCCCAGATGCCCCACAAGCGCGTGGTGCTCGGTCATATTGCCGACTATGCCGGCAAGGCCAGCAAAGCCTACCGCAAGGCATACCGGGACGCACAAGCCGTCGCCCAGGAGACCATTTTTGTCGGTGAGCATGCACATCGCGCGGCGCCCTCCGATGAGGACCGCAACAGCGGCCGATTCCACGAAATGCACTCCGTGCGCAAAGCCGCCGATCATATCAAGGCCACGCAACGCCCCGATGAGCTGATCCTGATCAAGAGCTCGCGCAACCTTCATCTGGAGCGCATCGGCCTCGCTCTGACCAGGGACGTTCAATGCTGGGAAGACCTCTGCGGCCATGACTTCAGCTGTTTGCACTGCGGCAAATATGGCATTCCCTTTGAGAAACACGGCGAGGTCCGCGCGGCGCAAAAGCGTTCCCGCCGGTGGTGGCGGCGGCTTTTCTCGCGCCCGTCAGCCTGACGCCCGAAAACGCGGCCGGCTTGAAGTCGGCAATGCAGGCGCAGAGCACGAGCAAGAAATCCGTCGGGGCCGCCAGATCAGCCGCCCACAGGCCAATGGCAGCGCGTCGATCCGCCAGTCATGGCATGATCACGATTCCATTGTGTTTCAAGAGCGGAGCGAATTCTTTTGTTTTCGTGCCCTCTCTTGTCTTGCGTCTTTCATTCCCCGGATGCCCCACATATATTCGCGCCGACACGAAACTGATGCCGAAGCGGGAGGCCCCAATGGCGACATTGCAGAATTTCGATGCCGAAATTGCCAAGACCAAGCAGGTCGTGCAGGACATGCGCACCAAGATCGAGCAGTCCGGCACCGTGCTTGATACGCTGGCCACCGCCGACAAGAAGATCGGCGACGCCAATTTCGACATCGAAAACGCCCGCATCGAGGATGTGCTGAAGCAGCAGAAGGTCATGGAAGGCAACATCGCCGACCTGATTATCGGGCTGGAGGACGCCACCAACGTCTTCGGCGCCGAATTTGAGAGCATGAAGAATTACACCGGCTGGGAAAATCTCGTCGGCATCTTCTCCGACCAGAGCAAGCAGCGCATGCGCACCGATCGCGTGCGCAACATGTCGCTGGCCGGCAATCTGCAGGAACTTCTGGTCAAGTCCGACACCATCGTCGGCATCCTCAAGGCGCAAAAGGAGATCCTCGACCAGCGCTACAAGACCTCCGAAGCCAGCCTGTCGCAGGTCATCGAGCGCCGCAAGGTGACCATGGCCAACCTCGAAGCGGTGCAGAAACGCATCGAAGAGGTCAATCCGCTGCTGCTCGACATCGAGAACAAGATCGCGGCGTCGACCAGCCAGAAGGAGCGCACGCAGCTTGAAGGCGAGCGCTCGAAACTGGCCACCGAATACAACGAAAAGCAGGCCAAGGAGCAGGAATTGCTGGCCGAAAGCCAGACGCTGGAGCGCTACACCTCGATGTTCCAGACCTTCGTCGATTCGCTCAACAACCAGATCGCCGCGCAGTCGACCCTGATCAACAAGCTGACCATCGATACCGAGCAGCGCATCGTGCTCTACAAGGCGCTGGAAGATTCGCTTAAGACCGCCGCCCAGCAGGACGTTGCCCACAAGATCAACACGCTGGGCAGCCAGGTCGACAACGCCGCCGAAGAGACCATGGCCGGCATTGGTGCCGCCTCGCAGAAGCACATCGGCGATCTCTTGGAAATGCACGAGAAGAACATGGTCGGCAGCGCCGACATCCAGCGCCGCAAGAAGCTGGCCGACGATGCCTTCGCCCGCCGCTTCGACGAGGTAATGAAGAAGCACAATTCGGCAAACTACGTGCAGTCGTAAGGGTGCAGCCACCGCTCGCGTCCATGGCCATCCCAAGAGCACAAGCATGACCCCGGAAAACGAAGCGGCGGCCCGCTATTTTTCGGCGATCACGGCTGCACTCAGCGGCCTTGAAGTGTTCATGCGCGACGACCGCTCGCCGCTCTACCGGCACGGCATCGTCGCCAAGATCGTCGCCGAATATATTGCCCGGCTGGACAAGTCCTTTACCTGCTGGCGCAACCGGCTGGGCTTCATGGACACGTTCCGCATTTCGCGCGCCGAAAGCGGTTTTCCGGTGTTCCAGAACCTGCTCGAACTGGAAAACGACCGCCGCCAGGCCGACAGCCGCCTCGCCAACATCCCGCTGGCCGGCGAGTTGCGCGAGGAAATGGCCGACTTCATCCTGCGCCACAAGGAATTCCCCGAGGCGCTGCAGAAGTCGATGGCCGAGCGGCTCTATCTGGAAGACGTCAAGAGCGAGCAGACCTTCGGCCCGTTCTCGCTGGCGCAGACGGCTAAAGTCTCGGTCAACCCGAAGACCGGTCGGCCCTATTATCTGGTGCACTGGGCCACTTTCGACGGCAGCGCCAACCTGCCCCTGGTCTACATGGTGACGGTGGAGGATTCTTCCGAAGACATGATCCGCCAGCTTGTCGACAGCAGCGGCAAGCTCAACGACAAGGTCGACATTCCACTGCCCGTCGACGGCTTGCTCAATCCCGAGCTTGCCCACCGTTTCGACGATTTCACCGAGAAGAATTCGGCGTACACGCTGTCGCCGGCGACCATCGCGGTCAATCTCGACAAGGATTTCGAGCCGCTGCACCCCAAGCAATTGCGCAGGGTCGTGCTCGGCCCCTTCTATTCGGCAGGCATTACCGACAACAACTCGACGGTCACGGAAGTGCTGGCCAAGGTGCGCAAGCCTGAAAACGCCTGGCTGCTGACCTGGACCATCCAGGAAGTCTATTCGAAGGGCGAAAAGCCTGGCCGCAAAGGCCTGTTCTCCAGCGAGAAGACGACGCAGGAATTCTTCATCAACACCGACGATCTGGAGGCGGCGCGCCAGGGCGTGTCGAGCTATGAGAACCATGCGCTGATCCCGCATGAAGCCTATCAGGCGCTCTACGCCGCCGGCGAGGCGCAAAAGATTTTTTCGGGCTACAAGGTCCACATCCTGTCCAACGGACAGGTCATCAGCGACGTCTGACCGTCAAACCGCGGAGCATCCTTCATGGACACCGGCCTGACCACGATTTCGGAAGCCGCGATCGAAAAGCACCGCGCCACCGCGCAGAGCTTCATCACCCGCGTCGTCGTGCTGGAAGATCCTTCACGCGAATCCGGCACCGCACTTGCCGGCACAAACCGCCGCTTTGTCTCGACCGTCTCCGTCGGCTCGGTGCGGCGCACGCGCGAGGTCGAGCTGTCGAAGACAGTCGCCGCCGTTCATCCCGACGATCAATTGATGACCATCCCGCAGCACACGCTGTTGTTTCGTGCTCGGCGTGGTCTGGCGATTGCGCTGGCCATTGCCGATGTCTTCGCCGAAGGCTCGGACCTCGAAAGCCTGCAGGCCAAGAACACCCGCGCCCCGCTCGAAGGCGACGAAGCCACCACCTTCAAGAAGCTTCTGTCAGCCTCGGCTTACATTTCTGCCTTCAGCCTTGCCTCTTATCTGTTCCAGCTGGTCGACAGCGACGGCGAGGCGCCGAACGATATCCCCGAGCCGGACTTCCTGTTCGACACGCCGCAGGATGCGGTGAAGTCGATCGTGGCCGGCCTCGACAAGGCGATTGCTGGCTCAAAGGACGATGCCGATCTGATGACGCGGGCGCGCGCCTTTGCCCGTGTCGCCATCGACGGGCTGCTGGCCAGAAAAGGCCGCTTCGACGGCATCGGCCTGTTCGAGAACGCCCATATCCGCATCGACTCCGATGATTTCACCCTCGACGGTTTTGACGTCGCGCCGGGCAAGCGCTCGAAGCCGCTGGTGATGACCTTCAAGACCCCGGAAGAGGTCGTCGGGAACCACATCGCCAAATACCAGTCGGTGAAGCTTGCCAAGATGCTGATGGCCTATGATTTCGAACGCGAGCTGAACCCGTTCGTCGAGCTCGGCGGCTTCCTGTTCACCTTCATCGGCGACGGCGCGCCCGGCACCGGCAAGACGACGCTGATCCAGATGATCGCCGGTCTCGTCAACAATTACTGCCAGGTTGCCGGCTACCCCTTTGCCTACGAGAATTTCGGTGTCGACCAGATCTCCTCCTATCAGGGCAAGTCCGGCCAGAACTGCCGCCAGTTCATCAACAATGTCTTGAACCCGCGCGTCATCGGCTTCGGCACCATCGACGACATCGACCAGGTGGCCGCCAGACGCTCCGACGACCGCGCCTCGGCCGGCCAGCAGGAAATCACCGGCGTCTTGATGGACGCCTTTGCCGGCGCCGGCACCGTGGTGCGCGGCAATTGCGCGTTCGGCATGTTCTCCAACTACCCCGAAAATGTCGACGACGCGCTGCGCCAACGCGCCGGCGCCCGCTGGCTGGTCGACGGGCCGCAGAGCCGCGACGACTACATCGACATCTTTGTCCTGCTGGCGGGAAAGAACCACAAGATCCCGCTTGGCGACCACAAACTCTATGCCGCCCAGGAAATCCAGCGCGCGGTGACCGAAGCCTATGAGGAGCATGAAAAGCCGCAGGAAGACGGGCTGATCAAGGTCTACGAGCGCTACATGAAGGAAAATGGTGCGCCGAAATCGATGGCCGATATCGGCACCTATCTGCACATGATCAAGGATGCCGAGCCGCGCTTCACCGGCCGCGCCATCAAGAACGTCACCGACGCCATCAAGATGCGCGCCATGGACATCGAACTGCCGGATGAGTGGTTCGAGAAGCCGGAAGCCTTCATGCACAAGGGCTACGACGACAAGAAGGCGATGATCGAGGAACTGCGCGGCCCGTTCTCGATGGACATGGTCATGCAGGAGGTCAACCGCTACGCCGACTCGGAGTTCCGCTATTCCGACAAGTCCGACGACGCCGCGGTCACCAAGATGATCCGCGACACCCGCCTGCGCGACCGCGCCGTGCGCGAGATCGAGGAGATGAAGAAGAAGGGCCTGTGGAATGCGTGAAATGCGCCGCCGTCCCCTTCTCCCCTTGTGGGAGAAGGTGTCGCCGAAGGCGACGGATGAGGGGTGTTCCAGCTTGGCACCGACGGAGCTCCGGCCAACACCCCTCATCCGTCTCGGCGCTGCGCGCCGATCCACCTTCCCCCACAAGGGGAGAATGGAAGTCCGCGCCCCTCATCCGCCCTTCGGGCACCTTCCCCCCGTGAACGGGGAGAAGGGTAGATGACCCACCCCGCCAAGAAACCCGACCTTTTGCGCGACAATGAGCTGATCTACGGCCGGCTGCTGACGGTAGACGAACCGCATCTGATCCAGCGCTACAACAAGGCGATGGTGGCCTTCGGGCTCAAAGCCACCAGGCTGAAGAGCTTCCAGATCGATCGCACCGGCTTTTCGCCCGAGGTAGCCGAGGAATGTGGCGATTACGACTATCTCGATCCCGACGAGGTCAACCGTCGCTTCATCATCCTGACGCCGTCGCAGATCGACCTGCCGGTGGTCCACACCGCCTTTTCGAACACCTCGCAGCTGATGTTCGAGTTCATGTCGAAGAACCAGCGCGCCATCGACGCGCTGACCATCAAGGACGTCATCTACGGCGAGATCGAGGATTCCGTCCCCAAGGTCAACGACATCGAGGACCTTTTGTCGATCAGCCAGGTCGAGTTCAAGGTGCTGTCAGCGGAGGACGTGCTGGGCAAGGCCGCCGAACTCGGCAAGCTGGTCGACCGGCTGAAGCAGGAACCCGACGCCTGGCGCGACAACACCATGCTCACCCGCATGGTGGAACTGGCCAAGGTCTGCGGCGACATCCGCGAGAACGCGCTGGTCCCCGATCAGGTGATCTTTCGCCACAACGCTTACTGGACCAGCCATTTCGGCGGCCTCTACGTCTTCGTCGACCCTGATATGACGACCGTGATCAGCGATCCGGCCGCACCAGGCTTCCGCCGCTCACGGCCATGGCAGGTGAGTTACATCTCGATCAGCGATGCCGACAAGGTGTTCAAGTTCCTCGCCTCGACCGGCCGCATCGAGCTGCCGCGCGCCTCGTGGATCGAAACCTCCGGCTATCTCGAGCACCGCGCCGAAATGGTGGTGCGCGCGCTGATCCGCGACTCCGAGCCCGACCGCAATCTGACCGACGTCGACAAGGTCTGGCTGCAGACCTGGATCCACGGCCATGCCGACCTGATCACCAGGGACGGCAATTTCCCCTTCCTCAACGCGGCCAAGCGCGAGATTTCCCAGCTTGGCCATCTCAAGATCGACGACGTGTTCCCGCAGCAGCGCTTCCTGGTGATCCGGGCCAAGCCAGACCATCCCGATGCCTGGCTGACCAACCAGCTCATCTCGGATTTCGTGCCGCAGGACTTCGTCTCGCGCTACGTCTTCAACAAACCTGGCTTCTACAGGGACTATGACGGCTACAGCGACGCCTGGCGATCGCATGTTGTGGACGTTCTGAAAACCACATATTTGAAAGACAAGGTGGCGTTTCGCACGCGCCTCTATGGCCTGACTGACTGAGGGGTGACACAGCCATGCTTGATCCGATCGTGAATTTCTTCACCCGCATTTTCCAGTGGATTGGTCGCGGCATCGGCCTGCTGATCGGTGCGATCCTGTGGCCGTTCCTATGGGCCGGGCAGTGGTACACACAGCGCGGCTGGATTCTGAAGGCGGTGGTTGGCTTGGCGCTTCTGGTGCTGATCGGTCTCTATGCCAATTTCTTTTACGCCACCCAGTGGTGGAACAAGTTCGACCCCAACTACGTCGACAAATACATCTTCGAGAACCGTAATATTTCCGCTGGCGAGCAGGTTGCAGCAGGCGCCGGCACTGCCACCGCCAAGACCTGCGGAAACTCGGGCATCGCCCAGGTGGCGGCCGACCTCACCGACTTCAACGTGAACCAGAACGCCTGGATCTCGTCGATGATCCTCTACAAGCTCGGCCTGTTCGGCATCGACTGGGATCACACGCCGTGGATGGACAACAAGGCTTCGTTCCAGCGCGGCGTCAACCAGGCGGTGCGGCGCACGGCCACCGAACTGGCCGACAATCTTGGCCGCGTCCGCACCACCTCGCAGATCGACGCCGATCTGCAGGACGCGCGCGGCAATCTGCAGTTCGACGAGGAAACCTGGTATTTCGGCCTGAACCCTTTCGGCCCGAAGACCCCGACGCCGAGCTACTATCGCGATGCGGTGAACAAGCTGCGCTCTTTCAACGCCCGGCTGGCCACCTGCCAGGCGACATTCGACGCCCGCGCCGACAATCTGAAACAGTATATCGACCGCATCTCATCCGATATCGGCTCAACCTCGGCGATCCTCAAGGAACGCGCCGAAAATCACAACAATGGCTGGTTCGACTTCCGTGCCGACGACCGCTTCTGGTTCGCCTATGGCCAACTCTATGCCTATTACGGGCTGATGAAGGGCGCCCAGGCCGACTTCGAGGACGTGATCAAGGAAAAGCATCTCGGCAATCTGTGGGACACCATGGACTCGCAGTTCGTCTCGGCGCTGCGCATCCAGCCCTTTATCATCGCCAATGGCCGCGAGGACGGCTGGATCATGCCGACGCATCTGACGACGATGGGCTTCTACGTGCTTAGGGTCCGCTCCAATATGGTCGAGATCAGCAACGTACTGACCCAGTAGCGCTATCCGCTCGATGCATGTCGCCCAAAAGTGGTCCCGGTTTTGGGATAACGACATGCATAAGAATAAATCCTAAAGCGCATTTCGCTTTAGGCACGGCGATGGCGAATTTGCGCCGTCGCCTCTGTCGCAATCCGTGCATTGTGCGGCTGTTTTGAGACGGCGGAACAGCGCCCGCTCTGGCTTCTATACGGCGCGGCAACCGGCGCAAAAAGGATCCATGACAGGTCCTGCCGGCAGCTGGAGCATTTTTCTTCATAGGAAACATAGTTGCATGCAAGTTGACGCCACGGCAGCGACAGGGTTAGAACATGCCCGCGCGCCCAACGGCCGTTTCGAATTGCCTGCGACGACCATAGCCACCAAACCCGTCCCCTCCATCGTCCAATCCAGAGGAAAGCCGTCATGGCCGAAGTGAAGTCCGACATCGAGATCGCCCGCGGCGCCAAGAAAAAGCAGATTCAGGAGATCGGCGCCAAGATCGGCATCCCAACCGAGCACCTTCTGCCCTACGGCCACGATAAGGCGAAAATATCAGCCGAGTTCATCAAGTCTGTGAAGGGCAACAAGGACGGCAGGCTGATCCTGGTCACCGCCATCAACCCGACGCCGGCCGGCGAAGGCAAGACAACCACCACGGTCGGCCTCGGCGACGGTCTCAACCGCATCGGCAAGAAGGCGATCGTCTGCATCCGCGAGGCCTCGCTCGGTCCGAATTTCGGCGTCAAGGGCGGTGCCGCCGGCGGCGGCTACGCGCAGGTCGTTCCGATGGAGGACATGAACCTCCACTTCACCGGCGATTTCCACGCCATCACCACCGCGCATAATCTGCTTTCGGCGCTGATCGACAACCATATCTACTGGGGCAACGAGCTCGGCATCGACACCCGCCGCGTCGTCTGGCGCCGCGTCATGGACATGAACGACCGCGCGCTGCGCGAGATGATCTGCTCGCTCGGCGGCGTCGCCAACGGCTTTCCGCGCGAAGGCGGCTTCGACATCACCGTCGCCTCGGAAGTCATGGCCATCCTGTGCCTGGCCACCGACCTCAAGGACCTGGAAAAGCGCCTCGGCGACATCATCGTCGCCTATCGCCGCGACAAGTCGGCGGTCTATGCCCGCGACCTCAAGGCCGACGGCGCCATGGCCGTGCTGCTGAAGGACGCCATGCAGCCCAATCTGGTGCAGACGCTGGAAAACAACCCGGCCTTCGTGCATGGCGGCCCGTTCGCCAACATCGCGCATGGCTGCAACTCGGTCGTCGCCACCACCACGGCGCTGAAGCTCGCCGACTACGTCGTCACCGAAGCCGGCTTCGGCGCCGATCTCGGTGCCGAAAAATTCTTCGACATCAAGTGCCGCAAGGCTGGCCTCAAGCCGGCGGCGGCGGTCATCGTCGCCACCGTGCGCGCCATGAAGATGAATGGCGGCGTCAAGAAGGAAGACCTCGGCAAGGAAAACATCGAGGCGGTGAAGAAGGGCTGCGCCAACCTCGGCCGTCACATCGAGAACATCCGCCAGTTCGGCGTGCCGGCGGTGGTTGCCATCAACCACTTCTATTCCGACACCGACGCCGAGATCCAGACGATGAAGGACTACGTCGCCTCGATGGGTGAAGAGGCCATTCTGTGCAAGCACTGGGCCAAGGGCTCGGCCGGCATCGAGGAACTCGCCAACAAGGTGGTTGCGCTGGCCGAATCCGGCGCCTCGCAGTTCGCGCCGCTCTATCCCGATGCAATGCCGCTGTTCGAGAAGATCAACACCATCGTCCAGCGCATCTATCGCGGCTCCGAGGCGATCGCCGACAAGTCGGTGCGCGACCAGTTGCATGCCTGGGAGCAGGCCGGCTACGGCCACCTGCCGGTGTGCATGGCCAAGACGCAATATTCCTTCTCGACCGATCCGAACCTGCGCGGCGCGCCGACCGGCCACACCGTACCGGTGCGCGAGGTCAGGCTTTCGGCAGGTGCCGGCTTCGTCGTCATCATCTGCGGTGAGGTCATGACCATGCCCGGCCTGCCCAAGGTGCCGTCCTCGGAAAAGATCTTCTTGAACGAGATCGGCCAGATCGAGGGGTTGTTCTAAGAGCGCATCCGGACTGCAATGACAAAGGGCGCCGTACTGCCGCGGCGCCCTTTTTGCTTGCCGGGCTTCTCACGCCACTGTTGAGGACCCGACCTTCTTGATCCCGGCGACCGACATGCTGACGAACTGGTCGAGGATGGTGAAGAAGATGTCGAGGCTGAAACCGAACAGGAAGGCGAAGGTGAACAGGCTAAAGCCAATCCCCGAAACCTCGTCTCCAAGCTTGCTGCCCGGCGTCACGAACCAGGCAAGCACCATGCCGGCCAGCGCTCCCAGCGCGATCCTGTGGATCAACCGCGACAGCGGCGGATTGGGCAGCAGCGGATTGAGGATCATCCGCATGTGAAACATGATGGCTCCGAGCGCGCCGTAGAAGGCTGGGAGTATCCACAAGGCATATGGGCTGAGAACCTCGCCCAGCGTCTTTATCTGCGCGGTCAGCGTGTAGATCGAGTTCGGCGCGATGGTGATCACGCCGTCGCACTGCAGGCTGCGCGTTGCCTCGTCGAAATCGGCATTCACGTCCGTCACTTTTTCAGAAGACGCGCCTTCAGTATTGTTCGGGTTTTTCTTGTCGGTGTTTATCTGCGTGCAATAGGTATCCGGCTGGTTGGGGAGCTCCTTGATCTTGTCTGGACGCGTGGCTTTACTCACCCCAAGCGCCTGGTCACAGAACTGGTTAATCGCACCCTGCTGGGAGAATTGTGCCTGGCCCGCCGCTTCGCTATCGGCCGTGGATGTCGAATAGAGCTCGCAGTACATCCATTGCATTCCCCAGATCGGGAATTGCGCGTCCTCAGTCATGAACCCTTGCGCTCTTCTCACCAGGGAGGAAAAGCGCTGGTCGAGAGCGTGAAGGTTATCTTCCGAGTTGTAGTAGGCGTCCTTCAGGAGCGTCAGGTCCGTGATCGAAACCTGCTCGGACGATGCCGAGCTCAGTTGTTTCTTCGTCGCCCAAACCTGCCGAATCGCCTGCCCGAACCGTGCGCTGAAATCATTGTTGTCGATTTCTATGAGTTCGGAGTTTATCGCGGTTCCCTTGTTGTAAATGTACGTCAATCTTCCGGTTACAACCATGAAAAGCACGGAAAGAGCCACGAGAAAGTATGTCGCAAGCGCAGTCCTGCGCGACATGTCCCCGGGCGACCAGCCCGATCGCAGGGCCGCCAGGGTGGCAAATGGCACGGTGCCGGAGCAATCGTTGAACACCGTCTGAAGATTGACGACCTCAGGTTGGCTGGCCGTCGCATCGGGGAGCTTTTCGGCATTGCCAATAGCCGCAAACAGGGAACTGTCCTTGAACACGCCGTAGCGGCCGTAGCTGGCGACCAGCTTGGCATCCGCGATGAGTCCCGAAACGAGAGGGTCGGCCGGTGTCATCGTCATCGTGAAATCCCCCGCCTGACGACTACCCTAGATAGCCCGGCACATAGCCGTATTGCGATGGGCACCCGCACGGATATCCGGGCGGGCCGGGCGGCTGTGCCCAGCACCAAAAATTGGGAGTGAAGCAAATCGTCCCCGGCGCGTGCGGAGGGACCTGGGCGAAAGCGGGCCACGGCAAGAGTGCCGCGGCACCGGCCAACGCCAGAACGACTGCAGTTCTTGCAACTTGCGCTTTCACTTGTTTCTCCCGGGAAAGTCCACCGATCACATTCCCTGATCAAATATGACCGTTCCGCAGAGAGAGGCCCTCGTCTGTGAAAGACTTCACTCCGTTCTCCAGATCTCTCCAGATTCTGAAATAGAGCCCGCTCCGAATTCTAGCGTTGGCCGCCCATCATCCCGAAAGCGGATGAACCCAGCGGAAAAGAGTTCCATACGGGGCCGCGCCCCGGCGAAGGTGTTGGTGACCGGGAAACGTCAAGGGGCGCCACAGCCCTGCGGCGCCCCTTTTCATTCGCGGCAATTTGCCTACGCAGCGTTGCGCGCCAACGCGCGCTGGTTGGACGCATAGGGCGTGTCGCGTTCGGGCAGCGCGCCGGTCTTCAGGCAATCGATCCATTCGGCTGTCTTGAGCACCGCCGCGAAGCGCGACTGCAGGATGATGGTTACCACGCGGTGGATCTCCTCAGCCGAGGCGTAGCCGGCGCTGTTGGCATAGGGCAGCGAGCCGGTGGCGTCGGACAGGAACTCGACCGCAAAGCCCATATGCACGGCGTGGATGATGGTCGACAGATCGCAATTATGCGTCATGTAGCCGATGACGGTGATCGTATCGATGGCGTTGGCGTGCAGCCAGTCTTCGAGATCGGTGCCGGTGAAGGCGCTGGGCAAGGTCTTTTCGACATAGTGGTCTCGACTGCGTCTGGCGATCTCCGGATGCAGTTCGGCGCCATGGCTGCCCTTGGCGAAAACCGGCGATGTCTCGGGCGCCAGCTGCTTGATGACCACCACCTTCACGCCGGCCGCGGCGGCCGCGTCCATGGCCCGGGCTACGTTGACGACGCTGTCGCGGAACGGCGGATGCTTGATGGCGAGATTGCCGCCGTCATAGTCGTTCTGGACGTCGACGACGATGAGAGCGCGGCGCGGCGCGGTTTTGACTGGGTCAGACATGGTGTTTTCCTTCAGGCTTGAATGCGATGGCCGAAAATAGATGCGTCACCAAACAGTCGAAAGTGTCCCAATTGACATTGTTCGAAAGAATTGGGACATTCCAGTCCGACCCTCAATGGTGCTCCCATGGCCGATCCGATTGTTGCCGCCATCGCCTTCGGTGGCATCAGCCCGTTCCACCTCTCCGTGCCCTGCCTGGTATTCGGCGAGGATCGCACCGCGCTCGGCCTGCCGCGCTTCGACTTCCGCATCTGCGCACTCGAGGCGGGACCGGTCAGGACCGAAGCCGGGTTGACCGTGACCGCGCCGCATGGACTGGGCAGCCTCGACGACGCGGACATTGTGATCGTGCCAAGCTGGCGGGATCTGGACGATCCGCCGCCCGCATTTCTGACCGAGGCGCTGCGTCGGGCGCACCAAAACGGCGCGTTGCTTGTCGGGCTGTGCCTCGGCACCTTCGCCATTGCGGCAACCGGACTGCTTTCAGGGCGGCGCGCCGCCACGCACTGGGCCTATACCGAACGATTGCAGGCGCTCTATCCCGACATCGTCGTCAACGCTGACGTGCTCTACATCGACGAGGGCGATGTCATGACCTCCGCCGGTGTCGCCGCCGGGCTCGACTGTTGCCTCCACCTGGTGCGGGCGCGCTACGGAGTGGAGGCGGCACTACGCCTCGCGCGGCAGATCGTCCTGTCTCCGCATCGGCAAGGCGGGCAGGCGCAGTTCATCGAGCGCCCCATCGCCAGGGCCGAAAACGCAGACCGCTTCACACAGACCCTCGATGCGGTGCGCAAGACGCTCGGTGAAACGCACAGCCTGGACGACGTCGCTAATGCCGCAGGCTTGACCCGCCGAACGTTCACACGCCGTTTTCAGAAAACGATCGGCACCAGTTTCGGCGACTGGCTGACCGACCAGCGTGTCGCGCTGGCGCAGCGGCTGCTGGAGGCCACGGAAAAGTCGATGGACACGGTCGCCTTCGAGGCTGGCTTCGGCAGCGCCACATCGCTGCGCCAGCATTTCGCGGCGCGGCTGAGGACCTCGCCAGCGCAGTACCGTCGCGAATTCTCGAAGCGTATCGATCGGGACGAGCACGTCACCTCGCGCTGATCAGGCTGAATGGTCAGTCGCGCTTGAGCGACCGCGCCGGATTGCCGACGACGGTCATGTTCGCGGCCACGTCGCGCGTCACCACGGCACCGGCGCCGACAATGGCGCCCTCGCCTATTCTGACGCCGCCGAGAATGACCGCGCTGCCGCCGATCCAGGCATTGTCACCGATCTCTACCGGTCTGGCGATCTCCAGTCCCGCCTGCCGCCCGGCGGCCTCCTGGTGGTGTTCGGCGCAGTAGATCTGCACATTGGGGCCGAGCAGCGTTCCCTTGCCGATGCGCACGGTCGCCGTATCGAGAATGGTGCAACCGGCATTGAGAAAAGTGGCCTCGCCGAGAAAGATATTGAAGCCGTAAGCGCAGTGGAACGGCGCTTCGATCCGGGCGCCCTCGCCCGCAGCGCCGAGCAGCGATTTCAGGGCCGGTCCGATGTTGCCGCGCTGGCGAGGCGGCAGCGAATTGTGCTCGAACACCGCATCGCGTGCGATCACGCGCAACGCCTCCAATTCCAAATCGAGGCATGTGTACCATCCGCCCGCCGCCATCTTCGTGCGTTCGCTTTCGGTCACGGCTGCGCCTCCCGTCTCTTCCTCGTCCTGGACTGTCTTACCAAAGTACAATGCGCCCTGGCGCAAGAAGCGCCAGCGGCGACTCTGGTCAAGCGCCGGACCTATGCTAGCTTGCCCTCGCGGACCTGTCCCGGGCCTGCCATCGAAGGGATCAAACATGCTTTACCTTCTTGCACTTCTGATCGGCGTCATCGCCGGCCTGCGCGCCGGAACCGCGCTTGCCGTCACTGCCTGGGGCGCCTGGCTTGGCTGGCTTCCGGTCGCCGTCACCTGGGCGAGCTTCATGGGCCACTGGATCACCGTCGGCATCTCCACCATCCTGGGGATCGTCGAACTCATCACCGACCAGCTGCCGTCGACGCCGAGCCGCAAGGTGCCGCAGCAATTCGGCGCCCGCATCGTCGTTGGCGCCTTCACTGGCGCGGTAATCGGCGCCACCGGCGGCGCCACCATCGGCGGCCTGATCGCCGGGGTCATAGGCGCGGTGGTCGGGACGTATGGCGGTGCCGAAATGCGCGGCCGGCTGGCAGCAAGCTTCGGCAAGGACCTGCCCGCTGCCCTCATCGAGGACGCGGTGGCCATCATCGGCGGCTTGCTGATCGTGGCTGCGGTGGCATGACTGCAAAGACATACGACGCCATCATCATCGGCGCCGGACAGGCCGGCCCATCGCTCGCCGCCCGGCTGAATGCCGCCGGCATGAGCGTGGCGCTGATCGAGCGCAAGCTGGTCGGCGGCACCTGCGTCAACACCGGCTGCATGCCGACCAAGACCATGGTGGCCAGCGCCTATGCCGCGCATCTGGCGCGGCGCGCGGCCGACTATGGCGTGACGCTCGGCGGCCCGGTCGGCGTCAATTTCAAGGCGATCAAGGCGCGCAAGGACAAGGTCTCGAACGATGCCCGCATTGGGCTCGAGACCTGGATCGCCGGCATGGACAAATGCACGCTCTATCGCGGCCATGCGCGTTTCGAATCCGCCAACACCGTGCGGGTCGGCGAGGATCTGCTGACCGCCGAGCGCATGTTCCTCAACACCGGAGGCCGCGCCTCGGTGCCCGACCTGCCCGGCATCAATGACATTTCCTATCTGACCAATTCATCGATGATGGATCTCGATGTACTGCCACGCCATCTCGTCGTCGTCGGCGGCAGCTACATCGCGCTCGAATTCGCGCAGATGTTCCGCCGCTTCGGCTCCGATGTGACCGTCATCGAAAAGAGCCCGCGGCTCACCGGCCGCGAGGACGAGGATGTCTCCGCCGCCATCCTGTCGATCCTCGAAAACGAAGGCATTGCGGTCCATCTCGGCGCCGACGACATCGGCTTCGCCAAGCAGGGCAACGATATTGCAGTGACCTTCTCCGCCGGCAAGCCGCCGGCGGTCGGCTCGCATGTACTGCTGGCGCTGGGCCGCACGCCCAACACCGATGATCTCGGCCTGGACAAGGCTGGTGTCGAGGTCGACCGGCGCGGCTTCGTCACCGTCGACGACCAGTTGCGCACCACGGTGCCCGGCATCTGGGCGATGGGCGATTGCAACGGCAAAGGCGCCTTCACCCACACCTCCTACAATGACTACGAGATCGTCGCCGCCAACCTGCTCGACAACGACCCGCGCAAGGTAAGTGACCGCATCGAGGCCTATGCGCTCTACATCGACCCGCCGCTCGGTCGCTGCGGCATGACCGAGGCAGGGGTGAAAAAATCCGGCCGCCGCGCCTTGGTCGGCCAGCGGCCGATGACCCGGGTCGGCCGTGCTGTCGAAAAGGGCGAGACGCAAGGCTTCATGAAGATCCTGGTCGATGCCGACACCAGGGAAATCCTCGGCTGCTCGGTGCTTGGCCCCGGCGGCGACGAGGCGGTGCACTGCGTGCTCGACCTGATGTACGCCAAGGCGCCGATCGACACGCTGGCGCGGGCAACCCACATCCACCCCAATGTTTCGGAGCTTCTGCCCACCATCGCCCAGGACTTGAAGCCGCTCGCATAGAACCGCCTTCGAAGCTCCCTGCCGTTGATGCCGCGCTTTCCGCGAGCCCTCCGCTTTCTGCAATGCTGCATTGCAACAATGGCGATTGCGCGCGGCACACATATCCAGACAGTCTCGGCTTTGAACCGATTCATTCCGGACGCTCCATGCCCTTGCCGATCCTAGCGCTTGCCATTGCGTCCTTCTGCATCGGCACCACCGAATTCGTCATCATGGGGCTTCTGCCCGAGGTCGCCGCCGATCTCGGCGTTTCGATCCCCTCGGCCGGCCTTTTGGTCACCGGTTATGCGCTCGGCGTCGTCTTCGGCGCCCCTATCGTCGCGGTGGCCACCGCGCGCCTGCGGCGCAAGCCGGTGCTGATCGGTCTGACGACGATGTTCATGATCGGCAATCTGTTCTGCGCCATCGCACCGGGCTACTGGACGCTGATGGCGGCGCGCGTCTTCACCGCGCTCGGCCATGGCGCCTTCTTCGGCATCGGTTCGGTTGTCGCCGCCAGCCTGGTGCCGCGCAACAAACGAGCCAGCGCCATGGCGCTGATGTTTGCCGGACTGACGCTTTCCAACATTCTGGGCGTGCCGGCCGGCACCGCGCTTGGCGAAGCCTTCGGCTGGCGTGCCACTTTCCTCGCCGTGGTCGGCATCGGCCTCATTTCGGTCGCGGCAATCGCCTGGCTGGTGCCATCCGATGTCACTGAACCAAGCAGTGGCGGCCTGCTCGGTGAAGTCAGGGTGCTGGGCAAGCTGCAGGTCTGGCTCGCCATGCTGATCTCGGCAACGGCATCGGCCAGCCTGTTCGCCGTCTTCACCTACATAAAGCCCTATCTCATCGACGTATCCGGCCTTTCGACATCTGCCGTAACCTGGGTGCTGCTGCTGTTCGGCGGCGGCATGACCATCGGCAACATCATCGGCGGCAGGCTGGCCGACTGGAAGCTGATGCCGACGGTGATCGGCACGCTCTTGATGCTGGCGCTGCTGTTGCTCGGCTTCGCCCAATTCGGCACAATTGCCGTGGTCGCCATCGCCATTGTCTTCCTGTGGGGCCTGCTCGTCTTCGTCGTCGTGCCGCCGCTGCAGATCCGCGTCGTCGAAGCCGCAGCCGAGGCGCCGAACCTTGCCGCCACGCTGAACCAGGGCGCCTTCAATGTCGGCAATGCCAGCGGCGCCTGGATCGGCGGCATCGCGCTGTCCTGGGGCGTGTCCTATGCCAATCTGCCCTTTGTCGGCTCGGCACTCGCTTTGTTGGCGGTCGCTATCGCCGTGCTGTCGCAGGCGCTCGACCGGGCAGCGCCCGCAGCAGCCCTTCAGGCCCCGGCCGAGTAGCTTGCGCCCATCGCGCCCAACGCTGGACCAATCGACAGCGTAACGACAAAGATGCATGTCTTCGGCTCATTTTCGGAGACATCCCATGCAGAAATCGATCGAGCGCATCTCCGGCGACACCGAAGGTGTTGCCTACGAATTTCCGGTGTTCCGCTTCGCGGGCGCGGATAAGGCTGCCCCTTCGGCCTATCTGCAGGCAGCACTTCATGCCGGCGAACTGCCGGGTGTGGTCGCCATCGACGCGCTGATGCCGATGCTGGCCAAAGCCGAGGCGGAGGGACGCATCAAGGGTTCGATCACCATCGTGCCCTGGGCCAACCCGATCGGCCGCGCCCAGTATCATTTCGGCGAGCATCAGGGCCGTTTTCACCTGGGGACCCGAACCAACTTCAACCGCGGCTTTCCGCTGCTGGCCGCGCCCGACACCTCGCTCTTGCCGGACACCACACATGGCACGGCAGACCAGCAGCTGAAGACGCGGCTGCTGCAGCTTTCGCTCGGCCACGACATCGTGCTCGACCTGCATTGCGACGACGAGGGCCTGGCCTATCTCTACGTCCACACCAGCCTATGGCCGGCGATGGCCGATTGTGCCGCCGCCATGGGCGTCGATGCGGTCATGCTGTGGCACGAAGACACCGACGGCACTTTTGAGGGTGCCTCGATCATGCCCTATCAGAACGTCCCCGCCGATGTGGCGCGCTTCGACCGGCGCGTCACCACCACGGTCGAATATCGCGGCATGCTCGATGTCGATGGCGCCCTGGCCGGCGCCGATGCCGAAGGGCTCTATCGCCTGCTGGTGGCGCGCGGCGTGATCACCGACCCGGCCCTGCCCGCGCCCAGTTCATTCACCGGCATAGCTGCACCACTCGAAAACATCGACATGATGCCTGCGCCGCGCGGCGGCGCCATCCTCTACGACGTGAAGCCCGGCGATCGCGTCGCCAAGGGTGCGCGCCTGGCCACCATCGTCCACACGCCGGGCGAAGCCGGCGGCCGCACCGAGGTTTTCGCCCCGCAAGCCGGCATCATCCTGACCCGGCGCTCGCGACGCATCATCCGCGCCGGCGAAGACCTGCTGAAGCTGGTCGGGGACAAGAAGAGCGCCGACGCAAGGTCGGGCACGCTGGAGGATTAGGGAAGCATTTGCTTGGTAGTTGCCGAAGCGCCGATAGCTTCGTCATTCTAGGGCGGAGCAAGGAGCGAAGCGACGCAGCGCAGACCCTAGAATCCATGCCGTTACATCTGAGCGGCGCAGCGATCGAGAATTGTGCTCCGCTGCACTCCAAGGCGAAGGTCGCGGCATGGATCCCAGGGGCTCCGCGACGGAGCTTCGCTCCTGCTTCGCCCAGGGATGACGAAGTCGGGGGCTTATGCCCTTTCCCAACTGGCTGTCCAATGCAGTAGTACTAACCAGAAATAGCCTGTCGCGCCTTCGCCTCCAGCCATTCGGCCATCTGCCGGTAAGGCACGGGGCCGTGGCTAACGCGGGCAACGCCAAGTTCCGCCAGGCGCTGCCGTGGCGGTACATGCGCCAGCGCAATGATGTTGACCGGCAGATTGATCGACTTGCAGAGCGTCTCGATCAGGCTCGCGTCACCGAGACCCGCCGCAAAGAAACCGTGCGCTCCGGCCTTCTCATAAGCGTGCGCCCGCTCGATGGCCTGCTCGACCAAAGCCTTGTCGTGCGTGTCCGGCTTCGCCTTAAGGAAAAGGTCGGTTCGTGCGTTGATGAACGCCGGTATTCCGGAGGCTTTCACAGCGGCGGCTGCCGCATCGATGCGTTTCACCTGCACCGCGATGTCGTGCAGGCCACTGCCGCCGACGATCTGATCCTCGAAATTGAAGCCGATGGCGCCCGCCTGTAAGGCGAGCGTCACGGTGCGGGCGACGATTTCCGGAGCGACGCCGTAGCCACCCTCGAGATCCATGGTCACCGGCAGGTCGACGGCCGCAACGACGCGCTTGATGTTTTCGAGCGCCAGCTCCAGCGGGATTTTCTCGCCGTCGGCAAATCCGAAGGCGGCCGCGACCGRCCAACTTCCCGTAGCAATGGCCTTGGCCCCTGCTTTCTCGACGATCTTGGCACTGCCCGGATCCCATGCGTTGTAGAGAACGACTGGGTTTCCCTTGACGTGAAGGGCGTGGAACGCCCGCGCGCGGTCGATTTGCTCGGTCATTGGTGTCTCTCACATCTTCCTGCTGTTGGATCTCCAGAGTAGGTGGGACTGCCGGCCTTGGCGATGTGCCATGAGGCGTCGAAGCGGCAGCCACCAACAGACTTTTCAAACCTGTTGCGCATCGGGCCTTTCGCGGCTATGGATTTCGCCATGAACATGCGCTCGATCAAGACCATTTGGTGGTGGGCTCGCTGACAGCGGCCTGTTCGAACGCGTGCGCGTGAAAATAGAGGGTGGCCGCAACGGAATGTCCGGGCGGCCATTTGTTTTTTCAAGCCATTCCCGGGTCCGTTGCCCCAAAGACGCTGATGGAGACGGCAATGACGATGAAAGTTCTGGAAAACGGGGCGGAAAGCTTCGTCACCGCGGGTGGCGTCACCATCACCCGCGAGCGCCACGACCGGCCCTATGAGGGCGCAATCGACACCTATGTCGACGGGTTGAATTCGCGCCGGGGTGCGGTGTTTTCCTCGAATTACGAATATCCCGGCCGCTACACGCGCTGGGACACCGCCATCATCGATCCGCCGCTGGTGATCTCGGCGCGCGGCCGCGCCATGCGCATCGAGGCGCTGAACAGCCGCGGCGAGGTGCTGTTGCCGGTGATCGGCAAGGCGCTGGCCGGCTTGGCCGAGGTGACGATCGCCGAGACGTCGAAAAAACTGATCCGCCTCGACGTCGCCAAGCCCGGCCGTGTCTTCACCGAGGAAGAGCGCAGCCGCGTCCCTTCGGTGTTTACGGTCCTGCGCGCCATCACCGCTCTGTTCAAGACGGCGGAAGACGCCAATCTCGGCCTCTACGGCGCCTTCGGCTACGACCTCGCCTTCCAGTTCGATCCGGTCGACTACAAGCTCGAGCGCAAGCAGAGCCAGCGCGACCTCGTGCTGTTCCTGCCCGACGAGATCCTGGTCGTCGACCATTATTCGAC
Organism: Mesorhizobium sp. P3_B5; assembly: GCF_056402815.1. Taxonomy (NCBI): domain Bacteria; kingdom Pseudomonadati; phylum Pseudomonadota; class Alphaproteobacteria; order Hyphomicrobiales; family Phyllobacteriaceae; genus Mesorhizobium; species Mesorhizobium sp. P3_B5. Next base: position 274,434 of record NZ_JBFUGR010000003.1, read on the forward strand.
CAAGGCCTGGACCGACCGCTACGACTATTCCGGCGACGGATTTTCGACCGAAAGCCTGCCGCGCGACGAGATCGTCGAGCCGTTCAAAACCCCCGACCGCATCCCGCCGCGCGGCGACCACGAGCCCGGCGAATATGCCAATCTGGTGCGCAAGGCGATGGACAGTTTCAAGCGCGGCGACCTGTTCGAGGTGGTGCCCGGCCAGATGTTCTACGAGCGCTGCGAGACGCAGCCGTCCGAGATTTCGCGCAAGCTGAAGACCATCAACCCCTCGCCCTATTCCTTCTTCATCAATCTCGGCGAAGGCGAGTACCTGATCGGCGCCTCGCCGGAAATGTTCGTGCGCGTCAACGGCCGCCGCGTCGAAACCTGCCCCATATCAGGCACCATCAAGCGCGGGGACGACGCCATTTCCGATAGCGAGCAGATCCTGAAACTGCTCAACTCAAAGAAGGACGAATCCGAACTTACCATGTGTTCGGACGTCGACCGCAACGACAAGTCGCGCGTCTGCGAGCCGGGTTCTGTGCGGGTGATCGGCCGCCGCCAGATCGAGATGTATTCGCGACTGATCCACACCGTGGATCACATCGAGGGCCGGCTGCGCGAAGGCATGGATGCCTTCGACGCCTTCCTGTCGCACGCCTGGGCAGTCACCGTCACCGGGGCGCCGAAATTGTGGGCCATGCGCTTCATCGAACAGAATGAGAAGAGCCCGCGCGCCTGGTATGGCGGGGCAATCGGCATGGTCAACTTCAATGGTGACATGAACACCGGCCTGACCTTGCGCACCATCCGCATCAAAGACGGCATCGCCGAGGTGCGCGCCGGCGCCACGCTGCTCTTCGACAGCATTCCCGAGGAAGAAGAAGCCGAAACCGAATTGAAGGCATCCGCCATGCTCTCCGCCATCCGCGACGCCAAGTCGGGCAATGCAGCCGGTACCGAACGCACCACCGCGCGCGTTGGCGACGGCGTCAACATCCTGCTGGTCGACCACGAGGACTCCTTTGTCCACACGCTGGCCAACTATTTCCGCCAGACCGGCGCCAATGTCTCGACCGTGCGCACGCCAGTGCCGGAGGAGGTGTTCGACAGGCTGAAACCGGACCTTGTCGTGCTATCGCCCGGGCCTGGCACGCCGAAGGACTTCGACTGCGCCGCCACCATCAAGAAGGCGCGTGCCCGCGACCTGCCGATCTTCGGCGTCTGCCTCGGCCTGCAGGCGCTGGCCGAGGCCTATGGTGGCGAACTCAGGCAGCTGCACGTGCCGATGCACGGCAAGCCTTCGCGCATCCGCGTATCGAAGCCCGGCATCATCTTCTCCGGCCTGCCCAAGGAAGTAACCGTCGGCCGCTACCACTCGATCTTCGCCGATCCGGTGCGGCTGCCCGACGATTTCATCGTCACCGCCGAGACCGAGGACGGTGTCATCATGGCCTTCGAGCATCGCAAGGAGCCGATCGCCGCCGTGCAGTTCCACCCCGAGTCGATCATGACGCTCGGCCACAATGCCGGCATGCGCATCATCGAGAACATCGTTGCGCATCTGCCGCGCAAGGCTAAGGAAAAGGCAGCCTAGGGCGAGATGGCCGAAACGGAGAACATGACGGCGATCGCGGCCAAAGCCGCCGCCAAGCGCAAGGTCGCCAGCCTCGCCTTCTGGTCGATCGTCGTCGCCTTTGTCGTGCTCGGGCTCAAGCTCGCCGCCTGGTACGTCACCGGTTCCGTCGCGCTCTATTCCGACGCGCTGGAATCGATCGTCAACGTCATCAGCGCTGCCGCTGCGCTATGGGCGATCCAGATATCCCACAAGCCGGCCGACCAGGATCATCCCTTCGGTCATCACAAGGCCGAATATTTTTCGGCCGTGCTCGAGGGCGTGCTGATCGTGGTGGCAGCGCTGCTGATCATTGCCAAGGTGTGGCAATCATTGCCCCATCCGACAGCGCTCGAGCAGCCGTGGCAGGGCTTGGCGATCAACGGCGGTGCAGCCGCCACCAACGCAATATGGGCATGGATCCTGATCCGCAACGGCCGCGCCGAGAGATCGCCGGCACTGGAGGCCGACGGCCATCACATTATGACCGACGTCGTCACTTCGGTCGGTGTGATCGTCGGTCTTGTCGCAGCTGTTGTGACGGGCTGGCATGTGCTCGATCCACTGCTTGCAGGGTTGGTTGCACTCAACATCCTCTACCAGGGCTGGAAGCTTACCGGCGATTCGCTCAATGGCTTGATGGACCGTGCCGTCGACACCCAGGAGCACATGCACATCCGCGACATCATCTCCGCCAATTCGAAGGGCGCGTTGGAGGTCCATGACCTGAAGACCCGCATCGCCGGCCGCGCCACCTTCATCGAATTCCACATGGTCGTCGATGCCGACATGACGGTTGGCGAAAGTCACGTCATCTGCGACCGCATCGAGGATGCGCTCAAGGTCGAAATCCCGTCGGTGCGCGTCATCATCCATGTCGAGCCGGAGGAAGAGGCAAAGCTGCCCAAGGGCACGACGGCCGTGCCGTTCGCGTGAGGCGGTTGGCACGGCGTTGGAGATTGGCCGAGGCCTCTCAACTTCGTCATTCTAGGGCGAAGCAGGAGCGAAGCTCCATCGCGGAGACCCTAGAATGACGAAGCGTCGGACCTCATGGAGAACAAGCCGACTGCGGCATCGGCTCCAGCCGATAGACCTTGTCGTCGGATACGGTCTTGCCCTCAGCCGCCTTCGAACACAGATCGACAATGGCCAGGCTGCTGTTGGGGTTAGCCAGCATCATCGTGCCGTTGGCGCCGCGCTTGAGGAAGATCTCCTCCTGCGTGATGTCGCAGGAAAAGTTGCTCATCTTAGCGCTCGCTGCGCAGCGCCACTGGTCCGCTTCACCCTGGCAGGAGTAGGTCTGCGTGACCTTGGCTCCGTTCTTCCTGGTGGTGACCGAAACGGCGATGTCGGCGCCATCAGGCCAATTGGCGGCATCGCCGCCGGCCGCGAAGGACGCCAGTTCGACCGGGCCACGGAAAACCCGGATGGATTGCGTCACCTGGTCGGGATGCGAGCTCAGATGCGCGGCATCATAGTCACGCCCGTAGCAAAAAGCCTGGCCCGGCTTCAGCCGCTCGCGCAATGGCGGACCCAACGCCGGATCAATCGGGTCGATGCGCGCGAACTCGGCCTGGCAGGTTGCCGCCGGCATCGGGTCGAGGCGGAAATTGTCGTCCTCCGAGCCAAGCGCCTGCCTGTCGTACTCAGCCTCGCCGAGTTCGTCTTCCGATCCCGCGTCGAGATAGAGATCCTGGGAAACATCAGTAACGATTAGACGGCCTTTGTCGTCGAGCTTCAGCGAGGCCATCGTGCGGTCGCAGTCCATGCCGCAACGGATCGGCCCGGTCTTGCCGTCCTCGGACTCGTGGCTGCACCAGCCGCTGGCCCATTCCGGCGCCTTGGCGCCGCGCACGGTGGTGGCGATAAAACCATTGTAGGACGAGTCGGAATTTGTGGCCGGCTCCTCGTTCGGACGGCTCACCGGGTCATGGCCATAGAGGAAGAATATCCTGGCTACCTTCTGCTTCGGATGCGCCTTGAGGTGTGCGGCATCGTAGACCCGGCCGAAGCAGGCATCCTTGCCGTCCGGGCTCATTTCGGTGAGCTTGAGGGCCTCGTCGGCAAGGGCCGAGCCGGCAAGCGCGCCGAGCAGCGCGGCGCCAAATCCGGCGCCGGCAACGATCTTCCATCTCCCGAACGCCATGTGACCCTCTCCCTCGCATCGACAGGACGTAACGTCGTTTTATGCTAGTATCATGGCCGCAGCCACGCAATTTGCAGTGAGCGTCAAGCCGAGGAGGATGCGATGCGCCGACGCGATATGTTCCGCGTAGTTCTTGCCGGGACTGGAACGTTTTTTGGCTTGCGGGTGGTGCAGGCAGCAAGCGCTGATACCACCGGGGAAAGGCAAAAGGTCGCCTATCACGTCAGCGATATCGACAAGGTCAATTTCGTGCTCGGCAACATCAAGAACCACTATGAAGGCACCGGCGGCAATGTCGACATCGCGCTGGTCGTGCATGGTCCGGCGCTTGCCGCCTTCAAGTCGAAGGCCATATCGGCGGCGATTTCCGGGCGTTTCGCCGGCCTTGTCCAGGACGGCCTCAGCCCGCATGCCTGCGGTAACACCATGAAAGGCATGGAGATCACCCTTGCCGACCTGCTCGACGGCTTCCACGCCGCCGACAAGGGCGGCGTCGTCAAGCTCGCCGAACTGCAGGGTCAAGGCTATGTCTATCTCAGGCCCTGAGGCTTGAACATAAGGGGGGCAAGGGCCTACGAAGGACGGGGGAAAATCCCGGAGGAACAGCAGTGCCAGCCACCCCGACCGCCCTCTCGATACCCGATCTCGCCGGCAAGGCAGTGCTCGTCACCGGTGCCTCGACCGGCATAGGGGCAGCACTTGCGCTGGCCTACGCCGCGCAGAAAAGCCGCGTCGCCCTGCATTACAATTCAAGCCGCGACGCCGCCGAGAAACTGGCCGGAACCATTCGCGATGGCGGTGGCGAGGTGTTCCTCACCCAGGGTGATTTCTCGGTGCCTGCCGATGTCGAGCGCGTCGTCGAGGAGAGCGCTGAAAAATTTGGCCGGCTCGACGGGCTGGTCAACAATGCCGGCGGAATGCTCGGCCGCGTGCCCTATGCCGAGCAGACCGAGGCGCATTACGATGCGGTGATGGATCTCAACGCCCGTTCGGTGCTGACCGCCTCGCGCAAGGCGATCCCATGGCTGAAGAAGCAGGGCGGCTTCATCGTCAACACCTCGTCGATCGCCGCGCGCAACGGCGCCGGCGGCGGCGCCGGCCTCTACGGCTCGGCCAAGGCCTTCGTCTCCAACGTCACGCGCGGCATGGCCAAGGAGCTGATCGGCTTCGGCATCCGCGTCAACGCGGTTGCGCCCGGCACCATCGCCACACCCTTCCACGAGCGCTATTCGACGGACGAGCAGATGAAGGGCATGATCGCCACCATCCCGCAAGGTCGCGCCGGCACGGCGCAAGACTGCGTCGGCGCCTATCTTTTCCTCTCGTCGGATTTGTTGAGCAGCTACATCACCGGCCAGGTGATCGAGGTGAATGGCGGCCAGTTGATGCCGTGACCGGCTAATTGCATACTCTTTGTCGCGCAACCCCAGGGAGGCAAAAGGAATGTACGGACTGATCGGCAAGATGCGGGCGACGCGCGGCCAGCGCGACGCGATCATGGACGTCCTTCTCGCTTCGACCGGCGCCATGCCCGGCTGCCTGAGTTATGTCATCGCTCGGGATCCGGCCGACGCCGATGCGATCTGGGTGACCGAGGTGTGGACCGACCAGGCGAGCCACAAGGCGTCGCTGCAACTGCCCGAAGTGCAGGCGGCGATCGCCAAGGCGCGGCCGATCATTGCCGGCTTCGAATTCCAGGTCGAGACCCATCCCGCCGGCGGCTTCGGCCTGCCCAGCGTCAAATCCGGCTGACGCCTGCCGGCTTCAAAAGACCACGCGCATTTTTCAGCGCCTCGGGGCTCGCATTTTTCGCCTGCGGGTCTAAGACCAAAAACATGGACTCCTCGCCTGGCCAACCGACCATAGAGCGCATGGCGCGCATGCGCCCGGTCTGGCAGTGGCTGGTGCTGCTGTTTTTCTCGATCCTGTTCGCCGGCGCGCTGGAATTCGCCGCCTTGCCCGCGGCACTGCTGATCGGCCCGATGCTGGCCGCCATCCTCGCAGGCACCAACGGCGCGACGGTGCGGGTGTCGCGCCCTCTGTTCGGCGTCGCCCAGGCCGTTGTCGGCTGCCTTGTCGCCAGTTCGATCTCGGCCGACATCTTTTCGGTCTTCTACAGGGAATGGCCGCTTTTCCTGGCCGTGGTGGTGGCAACCGTTGCCGCATCCAGCCTGCTCGGCTGGCTCATCAGCCGCTGGCGCATCCTGCCCGGCACCACCGCGGTCTGGGGCTCGTCGCCCGGTGCGGCGACCGCCATGGTGCTGATGGCCGGCGCTTTTGGCGCCGACCAGCGCCTCGTCGCCTTCATGCAATATCTGCGCGTCATCTTCGTTTCGATGACGGCAGCCCTTGTCGCAAAGATGTGGGTAGACACCTCAGGCATCGAGATCCCCTCAATCGTCTGGTTTCCGCCGATCGAACCGGCCGCCTTTGCAGCGACACTCGGCGTCGCGGTCATAGGCGGCCTGCTCGGCAAGCTGCTCAAACTGCCGTCGCCATTCTTCCTCGGCACGTTCATTTTCGGCGCCATCGTCCATCTCGGTTTTGGGGTGACGATGCAATTGCCGCCATGGCTACTGGCGGTCAGCTACGCCATGGTCGGCTGGTCGATCGGGCTGAACTTCACCCGACCGATCCTGCGCCATGCGACGCGGGCGCTGCCGCAGATCGTCGGTTCGATCATCATCCTCATCGCCTTCTGCGGTGGCCTCGGCTTCATGATCAGCCACCTGCTCGGCATCGACCCGCTGACCGCCTATCTGGCGACCAGCCCCGGCGGCATGGACAGCGTCGCCATCATTGCCGCAGCCGCGCAACACGTCGACATCTCCTTCGTCATGGCGCTGCAGTCGGCCCGCTTCCTCGTCGTGCTGCTGGTCGGACCGAGCGTGGCGCGACTGGTGGCGAGGGCGGTCAAGGAATAGGCGGCGACGGGCGGTCGTTCCGCCGCACTTGCCTCGACGGATCGTCAGCCATTTGCAGCCCGGCATCACCTGAATATCAATGCACCTTAGTCGAGCCGGTGCATCAGATCGTCATCCAGCCAGCGGGCGAAGAAATAGACCAGTTGCTTGTGCCACCACGGCCAGTCATGGGCGACATCGCCACCCCAATAGTCGACCCAGGCGGGTATGGATTTGTCGCGCAATATCTGTTCCAGCGCATGCGTCTCGACCAGCATTCGCTCTTCCCAGGCGCCCTGCCCGCAGCAGAAGATCAGCCGCAGCGCCTTCAGCCGGGCAAGCAGTTTCTGGTCGACGATGCCGGGCAGATAGTCGAGCGGCGAGTTGTAGAAAATGTCGCCGTCCAGCGCCTTGCCGAAAAAGTCGCGAGCCGAATAGACGCCCGACAGCGCGATGACGCCGCTGGCGAGTTCGGGAAAGCGGAAGACGAAGTTCGACGAGTGGTAGCCGCCCATCGAGCAGCCTGAGAACAGCGGCCTCAGCTCGCGCCCGCCATTGGCGCCAGCGGCCGTGGACAAAAGTTCCGGCAGCGCCTCTTCGCGCACATAGCGGAAATAGGCCTCATGACGGGCGATGCGGTGGGCGGCGTCGACATGCTTGTTGAAGAAGGATTCCGAATCGATGCCGTCAAGCGTGAACAGCTGGATGCGGCCGGTGTCGATGAACTCGGCAAGCGCGCCGACCCCCCCGGAATCCTCGAACTGATAGAATCGCCCCTGCGAGGTCGGGAAAACCACAACCGGCCGGCCGGCATGACCGTAGCGCTTGTATTCCATGTCGCGGCCGAGGTTGCGGCTAGGCCCCTTGTGATAGGAGATGTCCATCGCTCACGCCTCTTCCGCGTGGATGTAGTCGACCGCCTGGCGCAGCGCCTTCGGATCCTTCGAGCGCATCTGATAGGCGTAATTTCCCATGGCGCGGCTGAAAACCTCTTCGATTGGCTGATGGTGGACGATCTTGTCGCCGTGCGCGGCTAGCACGTCCGCATGGCTGTGCAAATAGTGGAGGTGGCGCTTGCGGCTGGCATAGGCGGTGAAATATTTGCCTTTGTAGGGGCCGCCGGCGGCGTCCTTGACCACCATCTCGGCCCATGCCGCATAGACGTCGATGTCGAACGTGTAGTTGATGGCGTCGGTCATCCAGGCGCCGGGCGGGCGCATGTTGACCTCGAGCGCGATGATGCGATTGTCCTTGGTCTCGAACAGCTCGATATGGAAGAAGCGCTCGCGTACGTCGAACGCTTTCAGGATTTTGCGGCCCGCTTCCTCGACCCCCGGGCTGATCTCCGGAAAGCAGGTGTAGCTCATGTGCCGGTCGTTGTTGACCGCGTCCATTATGCTCTGATCATAGCGGTGGCTGGCCGCCAGCACCACCTCGCCGTCGCGATTGACCAGCCCGTCGAAGGTCACCACCAGCCCCTCGATGAACTGCTCCATGACGAAGGTTACGCCTTCGGGCTTGTCCCGGAAGAACTGGTCGAGCTCCTTGGCGTTGGAAATCTTGTAGGTGTTCGAGGCGCCGGAGCCGGAATCCGGCTTCACCACCACAGGATAGCCGACGCGGCGGATGAAGGTCATGGCCCCGGTGCGGTCAGAGCATTTGCGCTGCGGGATGGTTTCGACGCCGCTCTTGCGAAAGAAGGCGCGCATGCGGCTCTTGCGCTTCAAATTCTTCACGAAGTCGAGCTTGGTGCCATAGATGTTGAAGTCGGTGCGGATGTTGGCTTCCAGCTCCAGCCAGTGCTCGTTGAGCGATTCAAAACGGTCGATGCGGCCCCATTTGTGGATGAAATGGCCCATTGCCCGAAACACCGGGTCGTAGTCCTCCATGTCGGCGATGCGGTAATATTCCGAAAGCGCTGCCTTGAGCTTGCCGTCGAGCGCGTCAAAGGGCGCATCGCCGATGCCGAGCACAGTCGCGCCGGCTTTTTTCAGCCGGTCGCAGAAATCGGCGCCGTTGGCAGGAAAATGCGGCGAGAAGAACACGAAATTCATAGGCGACGACCCCTCCGGCAATGAGGCAATACGGCCCCGTCGACTGCCAAGTTTGGCGCATTTGCCGCCCATGGGGAAGAGCACTCCGGACAAGCGGCGGTGCAGCCCACTTGCCTCTGCATGGCCGCTCCTGTATGAGAACCGCCATGAACACGCGCCACACCTCCGTCGCTTCCCGTCAGACCGGCATTGCCGGCCAGACCGTGCGCGCGCTTGCTTCGACCCTGCTTCTTCTCGGCCTTATCGGCGATCGCCGGGTTCGCTGAAGGAGCGCCCGGCGGTCGAACCGCCGCTTACGCGCACGCTCCTTGGCAAGTCATAGTCAGCGAATGAAATCTGGTACAAGGCGCAGCTCGGCACCAATCCGCCTGAAGGTGGACCCGCCAGCCGCCGGGAGAAACGACAATGAACGCACGAGAAGATATCCGTCCAAATGCCGGGGATGCGACAAGGAGCATGGCAGAGCCAGCCCGGGGTATGCCTGAGGCAGCCCGAGGCATGCCGGACGCCGCCCGCAAATATCAGCCCTATCCAACCGTCGGCCTCACCGACCGCACCTGGCCCAACAAGATCATCGACAAAGCGCCGATCTGGTGCTCGGTCGACCTGCGCGACGGCAATCAGGCGCTGATCGACCCGATGGGCCATGAGCGCAAGGCGCGCATGTTCGCGCTGCTGCTCGACATGGGCTTCAAGGAGATCGAGATCGGTTTCCCCTCGGCCTCGCAGACCGATTTCGATTTCGCCCGCTGGTGCATCGAGGAAGGCAATGTGCCCGCCGACGTCTCGCTGCAGGTGCTGGTGCAGTGTCGGCCCGAGTTGATCACCCGCACCTTCGAGGCGCTCAAGGGGGCCACCAACCCGATCGTCCATTTCTACAATTCGACCAGCGAATTGCAGCGCCGCGTCGTCTTCGACAAGGACGTCGCCGGCATCAAGCGGATCGCCACCGACGCCGCCAAGATGATCACCGACATGGCGGCCCAGGCCGGCGGCGGCTTTCGCTTCGAATATTCGCCGGAGAGCTTCACAGGCACCGAACTCGAAGTCGCACTCGAAATCTGCAACGCCGTCACCGAGATCGTGAAGCCGACGGCGGACAACAAGCTGATCATCAATCTGCCGTCGACGGTCGAGATGTCGACGCCCAACATCTATGCCGACCGCATCGAATGGATGTGCCGCAACCTCGACAACCGCGACAAGCTGTTGGTTTCATTGCATCCACACAATGATCGCGGCACCGGCATCGCCACCACCGAACTCGGCCTGATGGCGGGTGCTGACCGCGTCGAAGGCACGCTGTTCGGCAATGGCGAGCGCACCGGCAATGTCGACATCGTCACGCTGGCGCTCAACATGTACACGCAAGGCGTCGATCCGGAACTCGATTGCTCCGATATCAACCGGATGAAGGACGTCTACGAATATTCGAACCAGTTGAAGATCCCCGAGCGCCACCCCTATGTCGGCGAGCTCGTCTACACCGCCTTTTCCGGTTCGCACCAGGACGCCATCAACAAGGGCATGAAGGCGCTGCGCAAGGCCAACACGCCGCACTGGGAAGTGCCCTATCTGCCGATCGACCCGGCCGATGTCGGCCGCAATTACGAGGCGATCATCCGCATCAACTCGCAGTCCGGCAAGGGCGGCATCGCCTATGTGCTGCAGGCCGACTACGGCCTCAACCTGCCGCGCAACCTGCAGATCGAATTCAGCCAGCATATCCAGGCGATCACCGACGCCGAAGGCAAGGAAGTTCCGGCCAAGCGCATCTACGAGCACTTTCTCGAAACCTATGTCGACCAGCCCGGCGCGCGGCTGAAGTTCCTCGATCACCACACCTATCCAGACACCGCGGCCAAGGGCCGGCGTGTCGTCGAAGCGGTGATCCTCGACAAGGGCAAGGAGGTGACCATCACCGGCACCGGCACCGGCCCGATCGACGGCTTCGTCGATGCGCTATCGCGCCATGTCGGCGTGGATATGTCCGTACTCGACTATTCCGAGCACTCGATGCAGCGCGGCTCGAATGCGTCCGCCATCTCCTATGTCGAGATGGAATATCCCGGCGGCAAGCTGTTCGGCGCCGGCATCAACACCAACATCGTCGCCGCCTCGCTGGAAGCCGTGGTTTCGGCAGCCAACCGCATCGTCGGCCGCTAATGCATGTCGCGCAAAAGTGCGCAGCGGTTTTGCGATAACGACATGCATGAAGACAAGAACTTAAAGCGCGTCGCATGAATCCGTTCAAACGCGACGCGCTTTTAGGCCGGCTGATCTTTCGCGTCTGGCAACTCCAGTCTGCGCATGGCCCGGACACCTGATCCCGGTTCCGGGTCATGCGTTAACCCATCGGGAAATATCCGGTGGGGTACGCGATCGCATAATACGCGCACGCTTGTGCAGCGGCGCAGGCTCTATATGATCGCGCCCTAACCTGTGCCGACTTCGAGAGGATCGACACTTGCAGCATGCCACGCCTGCCGCCCCCGCAGTGCGCGAGACGTTGGAGCGATTGCTCGCCAGCGAAACGTTCGGGAGATCCGAACGCGCGCGGAAACTGTTGCGTTATCTGGTCGAGCGCGAGCAGGCCGGTGAAGCCGACAGGCTCAAGGGCTTTTCCATTGCCATGGACGTTTTCGGCAAGGACGACGATTTCGATTCGTCGACCGATGCCGTGGTCAGGGTGCAGGCGGGCAGGCTGCGCGAGCTTCTGCAGCAGTACTTCGCCAATGAGGGCGTTGCCGAGCCGGTCCGTATCGCCATTCCCCGCGGCGGCTATGTTCCATCCTATGAGCTCAACGCCATTCGCTTGCCGGCCGGGCGAGAGCCAGTGGAACAGGCAGCGGTAGCAGCCGCTCTGTCCGGATTGCCTGAAGAGCCCGGTAGCAGCGCGCATCCTGCTTCATTGATGTCGTCGGCAGTTGCCGAGCCGGGACCCGCCTTGGCGCGCCATCTCCAGTTCTTCTGGGTGGCGATGGCTCTGGTCATCGCCATGCTGGGTGTGCTGATCCTTCGCCAGGGCAGCGGTGAGCTGCTCGCCAACGGTGACGCAGGCTCGGCGGTCGAGACCGCGGTGGCCACCGGCAGCATCGCATCGCCTCCGGTGGAGACCTTGCCCCTGGTCTATATCGCCGTGAAGGACAACGGCGCCGAAGCTGCCCGTGTGGCTGCATCGCTGCGCGCCGGCCTTGCCGGTTTCGACACCATCGACTTCATCGGGCGCGACGCCGACGGCACGCCAGACCCTGTCACCGACGCCACCAGCTTCGTGTTCGAGATTTCGCCGGGGCCAGCGGCGGGCGATGTCACGCTCGAACTTCAGAGCGTTGCCACCGGTCGCGTATTGCTGTCCCGCAATTTGACAGCCGCCAACAGCGCCCCTGCCGCCGTCGAGGACAGCATCGCCAACATCTTGAGTTCGACCATTCCTGCCTCCGGTACGATCTACGCCTATATCGAGCAGAGCGGCATTGAGACCGGTCTCACCGAATGCCTGGTGCTCAACGACAAATACTATCTCGACCAGAGCGCCAAAACCCATGAGGCTGCCTATCGCTGCCTCGAAAACCTGGCCAACCGGGATGCGAAGTCGTCGCTGGTCTATTCGGAACTCGCATCCCTGCATCTTGAGGCAGTCACCGATCACTACGCCTATCCGTCCGGCGCGACAGTGGAACAGGCGATGTCTTTCGCCCACCGCGCCGTGCAGATGGGACCGATGAGCCCCTATGCGCACCGCGCCTATGGCTACCTCTATTCGCGCCTCGGCAATTCGGAAGAATCGATCCGCTGGATGCACAAGGCCTACGACCTCAACCCCTACGACCTCGGCATGGCCGCGGCTTACGGCTATGGACTGATTTTCGCCGGCAAATACGCCGAGGGAACACCGATCCTTGCCCACGCCGTCGACATCTCCAGCGGCCACCCGACATGGTGGGATTTTGGGCTGTTTGTCGGCGAGTTCATGGTCGGCGATATGAACAAGGCCGCGCTGGCCAGCGAGGCATTGCGGACGACGGCGACGAAATCGCATTATCTAGCAGCGCGCCTGATCGGCGCCAAAGCCGCCGGCCGCGATCAGCTGGCGAGCAAACTGGTGGATGAACTGGTCGCCAAATTTCCCAAATTCGCCGCCAATCCGCGCGCGACTTTCGTCGACAGGAAATATCCCGCCGACCTGACCGACCGGCTGGTCGAGGCGCTGCGCGCCGCCGGGCTCGGCAATGCCAGCTAAGCTTTTCTAACATCGCGAAAATTTTACTGGCCATCGATCTGGACTAGGAGCAATCCAGCCACAATCTGGAATTTCGTGCCTGCCTGGTCCCGCGACAACCCATAAACTTCATGATCTCATCCCTCTACGCTGCCGAACGGGGCGCCGGCCAGAAGACGATCGTCTTCTTGCACGGCTTCGGCGGGTGCCATGATGTCTGGCGCGAGGTGACCTCGGCACTGTCGCCCGGTATTCGGACGCTGGCTTATGATCTTCCCGGCCACGGACTGTCCCTCGATTTTCCCGGCAGCGGTCCTGCCAAGACGGCCGCCCGGGCGGTTCTGGCAGATCTTACCGCGCGCAAAACAGAAAGAGTGCATCTCGTCGGCCATTCGATGGGCGGGGCGGTGGCGACGCTGATGGCGTTGATCGAGCCCGAAAGGATAGCCTCGCTGACGCTCCTTGCGCCGGGTGGATTTGGCACGGAGATCAATGGACCGCTGTTGCGCCGCTACGCCGCGGCTGCCGACAGGCGTGAAATTCGCGCTTGCCTTGCCGCCATGTCCGGGCCGCAAAGCCTGCCGCAGGAACATCTGATTGATGTCTTCGGTGGGATGCGCCGGCGCCCTGGGCAGTTGCAGAAACTTGTCGAGATGGCAGCCGCCATGACCAGGGATGATCGACAGGGCGTCATCCCGCGCGAACAGCTCGACACGCTTGATATGCCGGTGATGCTGGTTTGGGGAACGGATGACCCGGTGCTGCCTTTCACCCAGGCCGATGACTTGCCGGTGCATTTTCACCTGCACCATGTGCTGGAAGCCGGCCATATGCTGGTCGAGGAAGCGCCAGGCCTGATCGCCGAGGCCGTCCGCCGCAACATGAACCGCCGCGGCAGGCGCCCTCGTCCAAGGCTCGATGCAGCTGCGAGTTGAGCCCCGCTGCCAACTCGCCAGTGCATTTTGCCGGCGGCTGTGTTAACTCGCTGTTAACCATACCCGCGAGGCCATGCCCATGAAGGACGCAGGCGAGAACGTGACACCCATCGACCAGTCGCGAAAGCTGTCCGACGCCATTCGCGACGTGAAGAACGCCTTCGCCGACCGCGACGATGTCGTGGTCGACATGCGCGAGGCGCATCGCATGCGCCTCGATTTGCTTGCCGCCGAACTCGCCCCTGTCTTCGCCGATGTGCCGGCCGATATGGACAATTTCGACTTCGCCGTCTCGTCCGGCCTGCAGCCGCGCCTTTGGATCGACGCCGTCAGCCATGTCGCCATGGGGCGCGATCGCCGCACCTATCGCTTCCTCAGGGATACGCGCATCGGCCGTGTCGTGCTTGCCGAATCCACCGATATGAAACCGGTTGCCGATCAGGTGACGCGCTATGTCGCCGAGCGCGTCGTCGAGCGCCAGCGAATGATGGAAGGCGGGGTCGAGCACGCCGGCGTGAGGCGCAATGCCGTGGCGGAAGCCGAGCCGCCGCTGCACTCCGCCAAGCGCGGCAACGGGTGGACGACCTTCCTGTCCGGCCTCGGCTTGATCACCGCCGGCGCGCTTGTCGGGTTGGCCGTCTCGGCCGCGCTGTTCTGGGATCGCCTCATGGCGATGAAAATCAGCTTTTAACCAACGATGCCTCGGCATCCGCGCCGAGTTCCAGCGTCTGCAAATCGGATGGCGGCATTGCCGGCCCGGTCAGGCCGCGTCGCGTCAGCTTGATCCGCCAGCTGCCTTTTTCACCATCGATATCAATCAGATTGTATTGTGCTGCCGGCTGCTTGCCGCCTGGCGCTTGTCCCGCGGCAGCGACGCCGACCGCCGGAATCTTGACGCCGCGACCGCCGATGAAGAACAGCGATGGCAGATGCGAATGGCCGTGCAGCACCAGTTCGGCCCCGTGCCGGTGAACGGTCTTGTTGAAGCGGGCGATGCCGAACAGCCGCTTGTGTTGCGAAACGGCGCCGCGCACAGGCGGATGGTGGATCATGATCACCCGGAAAAGACCTTGCCTGGCCGTTGCGTCGAGCAGCTTGCCGAGCCTCTCCGCCTGTCCCTCCATGAAGAAGCCGTTGGCCATGAACGGCGCCGTGGCGCGTGCTGTCGAGACGCCGATCAGCGCGACATTGCCGCGCACGCGCAGATAGGGAAAAGCGTTGCGGTCGACCGGCGCATTGACACCGTCGCCGCTCATCCACGCCGCCCAGGAACGGCAGGTCTTGTCGAAGGCGCCCGGCACATAAGCGTCGTGGTTGCCCGGAACGACCGACACATCGTGCGGAGAGCCCAACGTCTCCAGCCAGTGCTTGGCCATCTCGATCTCGCCGTCGAGCGCCAGGTTGACCAGATCGCCGGTGATCGCGAGATGGTCGGGTGCGCTCGCCTTAAGGTCGGCGACGATCGTGTCGATGACGGCGTCGTGCATATGGCGGCGGCGGTTGCGCTGCCAGTTGACGTAGCCGACCACGCGCTTGGAGGCGAGATCGCGATAGGTTACATCGGGAAGCGGCCCCAGATGGACATCGGAAATATGCGCGAGCCTGAACATTCCTCCTTCATAAGCGACGCGCCCCCCGCTTTCCACTCCCGGTTTCCTTTCCAGCCACGGTTTGGCTGGTGATGGCGACCGACACGGAAGCCGCCTTCCGCCAGACCGGCTGGCCGGGCTTCAGGGCAAGGCTGTTCCACCTTTATTTCGTGCTGCGGCGACCGATGACGCTCGGCGTGCGCGGCCTGATCCACGACCGCACCTCCAACTCGGTCTTTCTCATTCACCACACCTATGTTCCGGGCTGGCAGCTTCCGGGAGGCGGCGTCGAGGTTGGCGAGACGCTGGTCGAGGCGCTGACACGCGAACTTGCCGAAGAGGGCAACATCGCCTTGACCGCTCCGCCGCTGCTGAAATCGATGCATTTCAACCGTCGCTCCAGCAACCGCGACCATGTCGGCTTCTACCTGATCGAAAACTTCACTCAGACAGCGCCGAAATTGCCGGACCACGAGATCGCCGAAGCTGGTTTCTTTCCCCTAGACCGATTGCCGCAAGACACGACGCCGGCAACGCTGCGGCGGATCGCCGAGGTTTTTGGGGGAAACCCGGTGTCGCCTTACTGGTAGACTTGATTTGCTTGCAATATTTCAGATTACTCCTGCTAGAAATGTGGAGGGCACTGCCATGGATAGCGGGCAAGTAAAATCAGTAAACGTCTGGCCTTATGTCGGATCTTATACCCTGATGATGATAGGCTTGACCGTTGTGTTTATCATCATTGCGCTTCTGTTCCCCTCAGTGGGGGACAGCCTCGGCAAGGCAGTCGGTTTTGGCATATCGTTTGGATCGACATCGTTTGCCTCCTACAAATTCATCCGCAAGAACCTTCGGCTTTTCAATCGGCCAGAGTATTGGAAAATAACACTTTATTCGACTCTGGTCTCGTGCCTGCTGTCCTTTTTACTTATGGGTCTTGCGGTTGCGGGTGGCGCCTTTCCGGGTAGTACCCTTCCACCCTTTGCCTGGATTTTTGTCTTGTTGTTGGCCGGACTTGTCGCCTTCGGCATTAATGCCGCTGGCTACTCAAGCAGCATTGGCAAGGCTTACTTGAAGGCGGAACTTGCCAGGCAGGCTCGTATCAGCAGCGAGACTTTCACCTAGTCTGCGGGTTTCACGCCGCCTTCCTGAACCGCGCGCGATCGTGCGGCGCGGCA
This sequence comes from Mesorhizobium sp. P3_B5, assembly GCF_056402815.1. Taxonomy (NCBI): domain Bacteria; kingdom Pseudomonadati; phylum Pseudomonadota; class Alphaproteobacteria; order Hyphomicrobiales; family Phyllobacteriaceae; genus Mesorhizobium; species Mesorhizobium sp. P3_B5. Next base: position 291,061 of record NZ_JBFUGR010000003.1, read on the forward strand.
TAGTCCAGCTCCGGACCGACCGGCACGATCCGCGTCGGGTTGATCGTCTCGTGACTGCCGTAATAATGCGCCTTGATGTGATGCAGGTTCACCGTGCCGGCGACGCCGGGCACCTGGTAGAGATCGCGCAGATAGTTCGACAGGTTCGGATAGTCGGCGATGCGGCGCAGATTGCATTTGAAATGACCGACATAGACCGGATCGAAACGCACCAGCGTGGTGAACAGCCGCCAGTCGGCTTCGGTGATGCGGTCGCCGGTGAGGTAGCGCTGTTCCGACAGCCTGTCCTCCAGCGTGTCGAGCGCCGCGAATAGCTCGCCAAAGGCTTCTTCATAGGCCGCTTGCGTGGTGGCGAAGCCGGCACGATAGACGCCGTTGTTGATGGCGGGATAGATCAGCGCATTGATCTTGTCGATCTCGCCGCGCAACGCCGGCGGGTAAAAGTCGACGTTGGCATCGCCCCAGGCGTCAAAGGCCGAATTCAGCATCCGGATGATCTCGGAGGATTCGTTGGAGACGATGGTCTGCAGCTTCTTGTCCCACAGCACCGGCACCGTCACCCGGCCGGAATAGGCGGGATCGGCCCTGGTGTAGATCTGATGCAGGAAGTCGAGGCCGTAGAGCGTGTCGCCGGTGGCGCCGTCCTCGGCCAGGAACGTCCAGCCATTCGCACCCATGAAGTGATGCACGACCGAGACGGAGATGATGCCCTCGAGCTTTTTCAGGGCGCGAAAGATCAGCGTCCGGTGCGCCCAGGGACAGGCCAGCGAGACATAGAGGTGATAGCGGCCGGGCTCGGCCTTGAAGCCACGGCTGCGTCCCTCGGCCGGCGCACCGTCGCGGGTGATCCAGTCACGCCACTGCGCCTGCGTCCGTACGAACTTGCCGCCGCTGTCCTTGGTGTCGTACCAGCGATCCTGCCATCTGCCTTCGACCAGCAATCCCATGCAAATATCCTTTCGTCTTTGCGCTGATGTAGGCGCAAAGACGCCATGCCGAAGTGGCACGATGTTGAACAGACCGTCACTCTCCAGCGATGGCCGATGAAAAGCGTCGATTGCGAAGGTCAAAAATTGATGCTAGCGGAAAATCCGCATGTTCGACTTTGCCATGATCCGGTTTGACCGACGACGAAAGGGCGCCCGCGCTTGATGCGCTGACTGGCGAACGCTGCCGCTTGCAGCAAACCTTTTCCTCGTAGACCGGAACGCAAAGACCATGAGCCTTGCCGACGTGAAATACCTGCCGGAAACTCCGGCGCACGACCCCGAAATCGAAGCCATCAACGAAGAAGCCTTCGGGCCGGGCCGTTTCGTGCTGGCCGCCTACAAGATCCGCGAGGCCGGCGGCCACGAGCGCTCGCTGTCCTTTGTCGCCGTCGATGGTGACATCGTCGTCGCTTCGGTCCGCATGACTCGTATTGCCGCCGGCGCCGGCCGCGCGCTGATGCTTGGGCCGCTTGCCGTGCGGCCCGCCTTCAAGAATCTCGGCATCGGCCGCCGGCTGGTGGCGATCGCGCTCGAGGCCGCGGCCAAGGCCGGTGTGCCGGCCGTGATGCTCGTCGGCGATGAGCCATACTATGGTCCGCTTGGCTTTAGGAGAATCCCGCGCGGACAGATCTCGATGCCGCGTCCGGTCGATCTCGACCGGCTGCTGGCGCATGAGATCGTGCCTGGCGCCGTGGCGCGGCTTTCGGGCGAGGTCTGCCATGCCGACCTTGCCAGGATTGCCGCGCAGGTCGCGGTCATCGCCTGACCCCCGCGTCAATCGAGTTTCTATTGACCCTGCTTCAATCGAAGATTGATGCTGCCGGTTGCGCCTGCGCACCGGGCTTCGTAGCATGATCCTCACACCTTGGAGGACGCCGGCATGAACCCGAATGGCCAGATTGCGATCGTCACCGGTGGCGGCTCCGGCCTCGGCGAGGCGACGGCCCGAGCGCTGGCCGACAAAGGTGCCCGCGTTGCCATATTCGATATCGGCATCGAGCGGGCTCAGAAGGTGGCGGGCGACATTGGCGGCATCGCCGTCCAATGCGATGTGAGCAGCGCCGACAGCGGCGCTGCGTCTGTCGCGGAGGTGGAAAAACGGCTCGGCGCAGCGCGTATCCTGGTCAATTGTGCCGGCATCGCCATCGGCGTGAAAACCATCGGCAAGGATGGTCCTCACCCGCTCGACCAGTACCGCAAGGTCATCGAGATCAACCTCATCGGCACCTTCAACATGATCCGCCTTGTTGCCGATCGTGCCGCCAAGCTCGATCCCCTGCAGGGCGGTGAGCGCGGCGTCATCGTCAACACGGCGTCGGTTGCCGCCTATGACGGGCAGATCGGCCAGGCCGCTTACGCCGCCTCAAAGGGCGGCGTCGTCGGCATGACTCTGCCGGTGGCCCGCGACCTCGCCCGTTCGGGCATTCGCGTCTGCACCATCGCACCGGGAATCTTCAAGACGCCGATGATGGCCGGCATGCCGCAGGACGTGCAGGATTCGCTGGGCGCTGCGGTGCCCTTCCCGTCCCGCTTGGGCGAACCTTCCGAATATGCCGCGCTCGCGCTGCATATCGTCGAGAACCAGATGCTGAATGGCGAGACCATCCGGCTCGACGGCGCCATCCGCATGGCGCCGAAGTAGCCGGGCGCCCCGGCCGTGAGTGCCGCCCCCTCGGCGAAGACCGGCCCGCTCGCCGGTCTGACCGTGATCGAGATGGCCGGGCTCGGACCAGTGCCATTGGCCGGCCTGATGCTGTCGGAGATGGGAGCCGAAGTGCTGCGCATCGAGCGGACCGGTTCGGACCGGCCGATGCTGCCACTGTCCGATGACTACAACCTCGATTGTCACGGCCGATCCATCCTGCGCATCGACCTGAAGCGCGGGGAAGGCGCCGAACTGGTGCTGCGCCTTGCGCAAAAGACCGACATTCTGGTCGAAGGTTTTCGTCCTGGTGTCATGGAGCGGCTTGGTCTCGGGCCTGATATCGCGCTGGCGCGCAATCCGGCGCTGATCTACGGCCGCATGACCGGCTTCGGCCAGGACGGACCGCTCGCCGGCCGTGCCGGCCATGACATCACCTATCTCGCCTATTCCGGGGCGCTGCACGCCATCGGCCAGGAGGGCGGCCGGCCAGTCCCGCCGCTCAACCTCGTCGCCGACTATGGCGGCGGCGCCATGATGCTGATTGCCGGCGTTCTCGCTGCCCTATTCCAGCGCTCGCGCTCCGGCGAGGGCCAGGTGATCGATGCGGCGATGGTCGAGGGCGCTTCCATGCTGGCAACACCTGTGCACGCCTTGATGGCAGCTGGCCTGTGGAACGACACGCGCGGCGCCAACCTGCTCGATTCCGGGGCGCCGTTCTACGATACCTACACAACGGCGGATGGACGGCACATCGCTGTCGGCTGCCTCGAGCCCCGCTTCTTCGCCGAATTCGCAAGATTGCTGCCGCTCGACGCGGATTTTGTCCGCAACCAATACGACAAATCATCGTGGCCGGACATGCGCACTGCTATCGCCGATCGGGTCAGGCAGAAGGCGCGCGACGACTGGGCTGGCCTGTTTGCCGAGACCGACGCCTGCGTTGCCCCGGTGCTGTCGCTGCGCGAAGCGAGCGATCATCCGCACAATCGGGCGCGCAACGCCTTCGTGAGAACGGGGGCGCTTGAACGCCCTGCCCCGACGCCGCGCTTCTCCGGCTCGCAATCGACGTTGGCCGCTGCGCCGACCGAAGATGATCGTCAGCCGGCGTCCGTGCTGGCGCGCTTCGGCATTTCGAAAAGCGAGACCGAAGCCCTTGTCAAATCCGGCCTGGTGGACCGACAACTGGAGAAGAAGAACAGCTTAAGCGGTGAGCACTTTGGTTGACCGGAACAAGAATGTCATTCGCGAGACCGACGCTGAAGCGATCAGGCTGGCCAGGACGCTGACCCGCAGCGCGCGTTTCGGCGCGCTGGCGGTGATCGAGCCCGGCACCGGTTCGCCACTGGCCTCAAGGGTCGGCATCGCCAGCGATATCGACGGCGCGCCGCTGATCCTGGTGTCGATGCTGTCTGCCCACACTGGAGCGATTCTCGCCGACCCACGCTGCTCCCTGCTTGTCGGCGAGCCTGGCAAGGGCGATCCCTTGGCACACCCGCGCTTGACGCTGGTCTGCCGGGCGCTGCGGCTGGAGCGCGGATCGAGCGAGCATGCCCGCGCCGAACGGCGCTATCTCAACCGCAATCCCAAGGCCAAGCTCTATGCCGGGCTGGGCGACTTCTCGATCTTCCGCCTAGAACCGGAGCGCGCCAGCCTCAATGGCGGTTTCGGCAAGGCCTATCTGCTCGATCGCTCCGATCTGATCACCAGCGGATCGATCGCCGAAGAGCTTGCCGCGAGCGAACAACCCGCCCTCGATCACATGAATGCCGACCATCTCGAGGCAATCGCCGTCTACGCGCACCACTTTGCCAAGGCCAAGGGCAAGGGCTGGATCGTTACCGGTTTCGATGCCGAAGGCATGGATCTGGCGTTGGGAGACACGATTTGCCGGGTCTTTTTCCCTGAACCATTGAAGGCGGCGCGCGACTTGCGGCCGGTTCTGGTCGACATGGCCAAGACTGGACGGCAGCCGGCTATGCACAAAATAGGCAGTTTATCGCCATGAATCAAAAGCAAGTCTTGAGATTTGGAGGAAATGTTCTACGATTCAATATGGCGCTGATTCACCAGCGTGCATCCGCAGTTGAATTTGGCACCAGACGCTATTGCCCCCATAGCGTTCGGATGAGCTGGAAAACATGGGGCATCAATGGTCTCGACTAAGCTAATTGCCAACGCCGAAGCGGCGGCTACGTTTCTCACCCTGATGGGCAACGAGAAACGGCTGCTGATCATGAGCTATCTGTCCGACGGTGAAATGTCGGTCGGCGCCATCGCCGAGAAAGTCATGCTCAGCCAATCCGCCCTGTCGCAGCATCTGGCCAAGCTGCGGGCGCTCGACCTTGTCGAGACCCGCCGCGACCGGCAGATGATCTACTATTCCTGCAAGTCCGCAGCTGTGCGCGACCTCCTCGCCATGCTGGATGGCATTTTTGGCGAAGGTGATCTGTCCCAGATGGCTTATCGCCTGCGCCGCGCCGGGACTTGACCGGCAGGACCGTTCGTCCCTTACCTCGCTGACGAATTGTCGCCCGCGAGGAATGCATGGTTCCCATCCCGATCGACGACCCGCAAGACCCGCGCGTTGCCGCCTATCTCGATATCCGCGAACGTGACCTTACCGGCCGGCACGGCCGCTTCGTTGCCGAAGGCAAGGTTGTGCTGGACGTGCTGCTCTCGGCCCGGCGCTTTGCCACTGAGTCGGTTCTGGTTCTCGAGAACCGCCTGGCCGGCCTCGATGAGGTCTTGCGCAAGGCACCAGTGGACCTTCCGGTTTACGTCGCCGCCAACGAGGTCATGGACAGGATCGCCGGCTTTCACATGCACCGCGGCATCTTGGCGATCGGCAGCAAAGGCACCCCGCAACCTGCCGAGGCCTTGCTGGACAGCTTGCCCGCCAGCGCCCTGGTCGTCGTGCTGGTCGGCATCGCCAATCACGACAATATGGGTTCGATCTTCCGCAACGCCGCGGCCTTTGGCGCCGATGCCGTGCTTCTCGACGCAACCTGCTGCGATCCGCTCTACCGCAAGGCGATCCGCGTCTCCGTCGGCGCGGCGCTGAAAATTCCCTTTGCATCCTTTGACGACACCGCCGGCTTCACCGCCAGGCTCGACCGGCTGGGCTTCAGCCAGTTGGCCCTGTCGCCACGCGGGCTGACCGACATTCGCGATGCGAGAAGAACGGAACGATTGGCGCTCTATCTCGGCACGGAGGGCGAAGGCCTGCCGGAAAGCCTGCTCGCCCGCCTGCAAACGGCGCGGATCGACATGGCGCAAGGTTTCGACAGCCTGAACGTCGCCGCTGCCTCAGCCATCGCGCTGCATCATTTTTCAGCCAGGAAGGCGTAGGTCAGCTGGTTTTCTGATCTCAATTCGCCGAAGCGGCTTTTTGCAGCGCTCGCACGCGGTCGGCGAGACTGGTGGCCCCGGACCGCACGTCCTGAGGTGCTGAAAGTGCCTTGGCTATCGGCGAATCCGGTCCCTCGAGTTTCGCCGTCAGATTGACGACCTCCGCCGCCAGATCGTTCATCTGTTCACGCAATGCAGCACTGGCGCCACGCACATCGCCGCCATCGCCGGATTTCGATGTTTCCAGTGCGCCGAGATCCGCCTTCAATCTCTTGTTCTCGCGCGCCAGCACCGTCAGCCTGGCCTCGAGCCGCTCCCGGTCGCTATCGAGCTTGGCGATCGCCTTGTCGACATCGGTACTTTTGGCGCCGACGTCCTCTCCTGCGACGAGGCGCACCGCTGGGGCATTCCCCACAGCCTCGCCCTTCGATCTTTCGCGAAGCCGCGCGAGCTCCTTTTCGCGGCGGTCGAGCTTGTCCTCGCGATCCGCGAGCGTGGCCAGCAGACGCTCGAGCTTCTTGTCGAGTTCAGCGGTTCTCTTCTTCTCGGCTTTCAAGGCATCGCGAGTGACCTTGCCTTCGGCAGCGATCTCCTGATTGCGCCTGTCCGCCTCCTTTCGCTGCCCCCGCAGCACCGAGATATCATTGGCCAGCTTTTCCAGTTCGGATTCGCGCGCCACCAGTTCGATCTGGCGGTTGCTGGAGGAGAAGCTGGCGTCGTCATACATTTGCTCCAGCTTTTCGAGTTCGAGCGCGCGCTTTTCCAACATGCGCTCGGTTTGCACGAGGCGGTCCGACAGGCGCTGCGACTGCTCCTCGCGCTGCCGAAGCTCTTCGCCCTTGGCCTGCAGTTCGGAAAGCGCCTGCGTCTTGTCCTTCCGCTCGACCGCCAGACCCTTGAGCGCCTCGTGCCCGCGACTGATCTCGACCAGCTGTTCGGCCGCTTTCTCCCGCAACGTCTTGACGTTTATTTCGAGCCGGCGCGTCGACATCGCGTATTCGGCCCGGACGCGATCCTTATCGGCCTGGATCTCGGCCAGCGTCATCGGCACCGATGCCTCGACGCGTTTGCGCGTCAGCGCCACGGCACGCCGCCATATGGCCGGGGCAACCATCAGCGCCAGAAAGCCGGCGCAGAGAAAGCCGAGAGCGAAGAACAGGATCGACTGAACCAAGGTGACTATCCGTTATGGATGGCAGAGAACCGCCAAAGCTGGACTTTGCCATCTTCGCATGACGCAAATCCAGTGCTGCGGCAAGGGTATGCCGCAGCAACATTGGGGTGAGGATCTATCGATCCGGTCGAAATGACGCAGTCACACCCCGGTCAGAAGGGATTCCAGGTCGGCTTCTGGGTAAGCTTGAGATAGCCGAGATTGACGCCGAGCCGCGCACCGACGCCTGTACGGATCGGCACCAGCAGAACCCGGTTGTTCTGCAGCACGTTGAAACCGACGCCCGCCACGACATAGGCGGAGCCGGCAACGCCGCCGAAACGATTGTAGAGACTGTTCACATCGTCGAGATTATAGACCAGCATCATGACGCGCGATCCCTCGCCGCCGAAATCCCAGCCCAGCGACGGACCTTGCCAGAACACTTTGTGGTCGCCGGCATTCTTGGTGTAGAGCGTGCCTTCGCCGTAGGTCAGGCCGCCGATCAGCGCGCCGGAGCCCTCTTCGCCCAGCAGATAGCCATTGGGCAGACCGTAGGAGGCAAAAATCTTCTCGACGACGGTGGCGAGCCCGCCCGACGTCGCACCGAAGAACTTGTGACCGGAATCGACGATCTCCTGAGCGGTGTATTCCTGGGCCCGCAAAGCCGAGGTTGAAAAGACGAGGAGCCCCATCAAGGCAATCGTCATTGAGAGGACACGGACAAAGGTCCGGTCGTAGAATCGGGAAAACATGCTTCCAATCTCCGTCATGGAGCACTTTCGCCGACGCCTCTCATCCGTGCGGCTCTTTGGCGGCCGTTAAGGATGACTGTTACGGGCAAACTATGCCGTAATTCTTTTTCAACCATTAACCTCTCACATGAAGATGGCGGTTCGAAGGCTGGTTTCGAGCCGTCCGCGCAGGTTCCCAGCCTGCGTGAACACGTCATTTCGCTAACGACAATTTTGGGTTTGTTGCTGCACGCACAGGCGCTGTGTATTCAGAAAGCTTGGGAGCGAGCGTGATTCGTGTAGACAGGCGCGACGGTTGACCGCCCGACCGTAGGGACGCAGATTTTTAGCAGGGATTTTCGCCGATGGCCGAGCTTTTCACCCTTTCCGCCCCCGATCTCGCAGCCTTGTTGTGCAGCAGGGTCTGCCACGACATCATTTCGCCGGTCGGCGCCATAAACAATGGTCTTGAACTGCTCGACGAAGGCGGCGCTGACGAAGACGCCATGAAGCTGATCCGCCAGAGCGCCAGAAACGCTTCGGCCCGCCTGCAATTTGCCCGCATCGCTTTCGGCGCCGCAGGTTCAGCCGGGATGATGATCGACACCGGCGACGCCGAGGCTGTCGCCATTGCTTTCCTGAAGAACGAAAAGCCGGAACTGACCTGGAACGGGCCTCGCGCGCTGCTGCCCAAAAACAAGGTGAAGCTGCTGCTCAACCTCATTCTCGTTGCCAACGCCGCCATTCCGCGCGGCGGCAAGCTTGTGGTCACGCTCGAAAATCTCGACACCGAGCCGCGCTTTGCGCTTGCGGCAAGTGGCCCGATGCTGCGCGTGCCGCCGAAATTCCTCGAACTGCATTCCGGCAACAAGCCCGAGGAGCCGATCGACGCCCATTCGGTCCAGCCCTACTACACGCTGCTTCTGGCGCGTGAGGCCAACATGACGATATCGATCCACGCGACCGCGGAAGAAATCGTGCTCTCAGCGGCCTGAAAATCTCGATCTGACCGGCAAGAACAGATCAAGTATTTGCGTCCGCCAATATTTGCGACGTAGTTTGCAATTCACGGCAAGGCAATTCAGGGCAAACAAGCGCCGCCAGCCTGGCCGCGTCGAATTCGCGGCGAAAACGGTGCGCAAAGGCCATGTTTGCAAAAACTTTACCTAACGGCTTTTCAGCTTCTTTACCAGATTGATCTATGGTGTCTCACAGATGCCCGGATGCCGCCGGTTCGCCACATGGCAAAGAGGACCCGGAAATGAAACGCTGCATGTTCGTCGACGATTCAAGCGTCATCAGGAAGGTTGCAAAACGCATCCTTGGTGGTTCCGACATGGTGGTGATCGAAGCAGCCACCGGGCTTGATGCCGTCGAGATGTGCGCTGCCGACATGCCGGATGTTATCGTCGTCGACGGCGCCTTGCCGGATATGCAGGCAGTGGATCTCATCCGCCGGGTGCGCGCCATGGAGAGCTCGATAAAGCCGCAGATCCTGATTTCACTGGTCGAGGTCGACGTCGCCTCGATCATGCGGGCAAAGCGTGCCGGCGCCCAGGGCTATCTGCTGAAGCCATTCAACCGGCCGCAACTGCTCGAGCGTTTCCGCACCTTGAAAATCGCCGCCTGATTCGCTCGATAATCGCTGTCATCCAGCCATAAATGCAAAAAACCCGACCTAGGTCGGGTTTTTTGTGGGAAAATCAATCGGACGGGCGTTTTCGCTCAGGCGCTGACGCGAATGTCTTCCGGTTCGCGCAGCACATAGCCGCGGCCCCAGACCGTCTCGATGTAGTTCTGGCCGCCGGAAGCGGCATCGAGCTTCTTGCGCAGTTTGCAGATGAAGACGTCGATGATCTTCAATTCCGGTTCGTCCATACCGCCATAGAGGTGGTTGAGGAACATCTCTTTCGTCAGGGTGGTGCCCTTGCGCAGCGAGAGCAGCTCCAGCATCTGGTATTCCTTGCCGGTCAGATGCACGCGCTGGCCGCCGACTTCGACGGTCTTGGCGTCGAGATTGACCACCAGGTCGCCAGTGGTGATGACCGACTGGGCATGGCCCTTGGAACGCCGCACGATGGCGTGGATACGCGCCACCAGCTCGTCCTTGTGGAATGGCTTGGTCATGTAATCGTCGGCGCCGAAGCCGAGACCGCGCACCTTGTCCTCGATACCGGCCATGCCGGAGAGGATGAGAATCGGTGTCTTCACCTTGGAAAGGCGAAGTGTTCTCAAAACTTCATAACCCGACATGTCGGGGAGATTGAGATCGAGAAGGATGATGTCGTAGTCGTAGAGTTTTCCGAGATCGACACCCTCTTCGCCGAGATCGGTCGTATAGACGTTGAAGCTTTCCGATTTCAGCATCAACTCGATGCTTTGTGCGGTTGCACTGTCATCTTCTATCAGCAGAACGCGCATTTCATTCCCCTTTTCTGCTGCCGGACCATTTCACGACCCGTCCGGGACCGGAGCAGTGATTGCCTGACCAGAAGGTGCCATCGAATGGTTAACAAAACCTAATTCCGCATCGAGGACGGTACCAGATTTTTTAACCCCTTTCTACACCCTGTTGAATCCAATAACGAATCACAAAACCAAACCGCTAATGCAACACATTAATAAGCCGGACTAAGTGACTCCAGGGACTCGCTGGCCAGCTTCCGTACAGAGAGCCGGAATTTTTACCCGGCCTTAAGTCCTGAGCCGTATGATTAACAATGCCCGTAAACGAATGGTTACCGCCGGCAAAAAACTTTAGGAGTTTGTTTCCCATAACTCCGGGAATGCCGGTGGAAACGGGTGGCACCAGGCCCTTGCCGGGTGGGTTGGACGATATGTGCAGGTGTGCGTTTCTGGGAGTACCGAATCATGAAGTCACGTGAAAACCTCGTTCGGCTGAAGCAGTTTCAGGTGAACGAGAAGCGGCGGCAGCTGCTGCAGCTCGACATGATGATCGCCGAGTTCGAGCGCATGGCTGTGGAACTGGAGCTCCAGATCACCGCCGAAGAAAAGAAGGCCGGCATCACCGACATCAATCATTTTGCCTATCCGACCTTCGCCAAGGCAGCGCGCTTGCGCCGCGACAACCTCAGAAATTCACAAAGCGACCTCGCCCAACAGCGAAGCGCTGCCGAATCACTACTCGGCGAAGCTGAAGCGGAGCTTTCCAAGGCGGAGATGCTGGAATCGCGCGACACCAAGATACGCGACGCCGAATTGGGCGGCCGCAGCGCCATGATCGGTTGAAAACAGAGCCCCAGACCCAATCCACCCGGGCAATCGGGGCGTGGCGCCGCCGCTCGTCCAGCGCAACGCGCAAGCCAGACGGCGTGAATCCGGCACTTTGAGCACGATCCGATAGGCCGCCGGCCTCAGGCCCGGGTCAACAAATCCTCTTCGTGACCCACTGTCGCCCGCGCACGGGCCTCCTTGATGTCGGGCACATGCTGCTCCGACCAGGATCTTATCTGATTGAGCAGCCCCGCCAGGTTCTGGCCGAGTTCGGTCAATTCATATTCGACCCGCGGCGGGATCACCGGAAAGATTTCGCGCCGCACCAGACCGTCGCGTTCGAGGATGCGCAGTGTCTGCGTCAGCATCTTTGGCGTAATGCCTTCTAGCTTGCGCGCCAGTTCGCCATTGCGCATCCGGCCACGACGCAGCGCGCAAACCGTCAGATAGACCCACTTGCTGGCCAACATCTCGAGCACGGCGTGCGAAGGACACGTCCGCTGGAAGGCGTCATAGCCGAAGCCGCAATCATCATCACTATCCATGAGGTGCCTATATATAGAAAAGGTACATACTAGACAAGGGAATATTACTATCCAAATGATAGCGGCATCAACCAAGCAGGAGAGACTCCCATGCGTGCCGTTATCCAGAACTCCGTCGGCGGACCCGACGTCCTCGTCATTGCCGATCGACCCAACCCGACGCCAAAACACGGCGAAGTGCTTGTCCGCGTCAAGGGCGCCGGCATCAATCCGGTCGATGGTGCGGTACGCGGCGGCTATTATCCGCTGCTCGGCGAACCGCCCTTCATCCTCGGCTGGGATATTTCGGGAACCGTCGAGGCGCTCGGCGCGGAGGTGACGGGCCTCAAGGTCGGCGACGCCGTGTTCGGCATGCCGCATTTTCCCAGACAGGCAGCAGCCTATGCTGAACTCGCCGTCACGCCCGCCGATGAAATCGCGCTGAAGCCCGCAGGCATCGATCACATCCATGCCGCCGCATTGCCGCTGGCCGGGCTGACAGCCTGGCAAGGCCTTGTCCGCCATGGTGGGTTGAAGCACGGCCAGCGTGTGCTGATCCATGCCGCCGCCGGTGGCGTTGGACACCTGGCGGTACAGATCGCCAAGGCGCACGGCGCTTACGTCATCGCCACCGCCAGCCCGGAAAAGCTCGATTTCGTTCGCGCGCTCGGCGCCGACGAGGTGATCGACTACACCGAGGGCGATTTCACCGATAGCGCCCGCGACATTGATTTGGTCCTGGAGCCAATTGGCGGCGACCATGCGCAGCGCTCACTGAAAGTGCTCAGGGACGGTGGCGTACTGGTATCGCTGCTCAATGTCAGCGACGCCACCAAGGCAGAGGCCAGCGCACGCAACATCCGCGTCGAGCGGATGTCCGTCGTGCCCGATCGTGAGGGCCTTGTGGAGCTTGGCAAACTGATCGATGCGAAAAAGCTTGCCATTCACGTGGCCAGGAGCTTTCCGCTTGAAGAGGCCGGCGACGCCCATGCTTTTCTTGCCACCAGACCGATCGGCAAGGTGGTGCTGGCGGTCTAAAATCGTTGTGGCAAAACAAAAAGGGCGCGGATCGCCGCGCCCTTTTTCGTGTTCAAGCCGGCCCTAATGCCGGTATTGCTGGATGCGCGTCGTGCGCAGCCCGGCAAGGCCGTATTCGTCGATCGACGCCTGCCAGGACAGGAATTCCTCGGTGGTAAGCTTGTAGCGCTGGCATGCCTCATCGAGGCTCAAAAGCCCGCCACGAACAGCCGCCACCACCTCCGCCTTGCGCCGAATAACCCAGCGCCGAGTGTTCGTCGGCGGCAGATCGGCAATCGTAAGGGGGCTGCCGTCAGGCCCGATAACATATTTGACTCGCGGTCTAACCAGATCGGTCATCGTACTCTCTACAAAAAACTCAAAGACCCAATCCCCACCACATTACCGCCACAGCTTTAAAAATTGCCTAAGCAGACCCTAATGACTAGGTAAGGATCATGAACGCCGCGTTAGTCTTTTCGTCGGCATTTGAAACACTCGCCGGCAAGCGCGGAATTTGATCGCAAAATCGGCTGGCGCTCAAAGCTGGCGCACCCGGGGAGCTTGACCTATATTCGCGCCATTGGCATGCAAGCGCCGTGCAGAACGAAAGAACCATGAACAGCCTCGATCTCCCCGCAAGCCCGCAAAACACCCGCATCGTCGTCGCCATGTCGGGCGGCGTCGATTCATCGGTCGTCGCCGGCCTGCTGAAGCGCGAAGGTTATGATGTCGTCGGCGTCACGCTGCAGCTCTATGACCATGGCGCGGCGACGCACCGGGCCGGTTCGTGCTGCGCCGGCCAGGACATCGACGACGCCCGCCGTGTCTCTGAGACGCTGGGCATCCCGCACTATGTGCTCGATTACGAGGAGCGCTTCCGCAAGGCGGTCATCGATCCCTTCGCCGAGAGCTATGTCGCCGGCGAAACGCCGATCCCTTGCGTTTCGTGCAACCAGACCGTCAAGTTCGCCGATCTTCTGGCGACCGCCAAGGAGCTTGGCGCCGATGCGCTGGCCACCGGCCACTACATCCGCTCCGGCGCCAACGGCGCGCATCGCGCGCTGTATCGGCCGGTCGATGCCGATCGCGACCAGAGCTATTTCCTGTTCGCCACCACCCAGGCGCAGATCGACTATCTGCGCTTTCCGCTCGGCGGCCTGTCGAAGCCACAGGTTCGCGCCATTGCCGAGGAGATGGGGTTGACCGTCGCCGCCAAGCAGGACAGCCAGGACATCTGTTTCGTGCCACAGGGCAAATATTCCGACATCATCGCCAAGCTGAGGCCGTCCGCCGCCAATCCGGGCGACATCGTCCACATTGACGGTCGCGTGCTGGGCCGCCATGAGGGCATCTTGCGCTATACGATCGGCCAGCGGCGCGGCATCGGCATCGCCTCAGGCGAGCCGCTCTATGTCGTCCATCTCGACGCCGACCGGGCCCGCGTCATCGTTGGTCCGCGCGAAGCGCTGGAGACGCACAAGATCTATCTGCGCAACATGAACTGGCTGGGCGACACTTCGCTGTCGGACATACCGGCAGCCGGGCTTGAGTTGTTCGCCAAGGTCCGCTCGACGCGCCCGCCGCGCCCGGCCGTGCTGCATCACCGAGCCGGCAGCACCTTTGTCGAGTTGGCCGATGGCGAGTCCGGCATCGCGCCCGGCCAGGCCTGCGTGCTCTATTCCGACGACGGCAACGAAGCCCGCGTCTTTGGTGGCGGCTTCATCGAACGTTCGGAGCGTGGCGCCGAGGCCGAGGCCATGCTGACGCGGCTGGCCGCCCGCCCGGCGCAGATCCCCGCAGAGTAAACGGCAGCACTTTTCTTCAGGTACCGGATTTGGTGTGGGTGACCGTGCCCGCGGTCAGGATGCGCAGCACCCTGATGGCTTCTTCACCGCTGGTGCGCGGTTCGGCCCGCGTCTCGATGCACTGGATGAAATGCTCCAGCTCGCGCGTCAGCGGCATGCCTTGCGCAACCGCCACATAGGATGGTTCGTTGGCGGTAAACGCCCACTGGCCGCTGTCCTGCCACACGGCGTGACGGTAGACGGCGAGCTTGCGCTCCCATGGCTCGACATCGTCGAACACCGCCATCGCCTTGGTGCCGACCACCGTCAGCCGCCGCTCGCGATAGGGATTGAGCCGCGAGGTGAAGAGATGGCTGCGCAGGCCGTTGGGAAAGCGCATGTGCAGATGCGCGAAGTCGCTGAGATTGTCGAGCAGCGCTGCACCCTCGCCGCGCACCTCGATCGGCTCCGTGCCGGTGATGGCCAGGATCATCGACAGATCGTGCGGCGCCAGATCCCACAGCGCGTCGTTCTCGGTGTGGAACTTGCCGAGCCCGAGCCGGTGCGAGTGGATGTAGCGCACCTCGCCGAGCTCGCCATTGTCGATCAGCGCCTTCAGCGTCTCGAAGGCGGGATGAAAGCGCAGCACATGGCCGACCATGAAGACGCGGCCATTGTCTTTCGCCGCTTGCACCGCGCGCTCGGCATCGGCCACCGTCAGCGCGATCGGCTTTTCCACCAGCACGTCCTTGCCGCCTTCGACGGCGCGCACCGCCATGTCGGCATGGAACTGCGGCGGCAGCGCCATGATGATGGCGTCGATGTCGTCGCGGACAAACAGCTGCTCGGGCTCGATCGCCAGGCAATCCTGCTCGCTGGCAAAACCTTCCGCGCGGGCGCTGTTGAGGTCCGAGACCGCATGCAGCGCGCCAAGCGCCTTGAGGGTGCGGATGTGGTTGCTGCCCCAGTATCCGCAACCGAGGACTGCGATGCGCGGTTTCATTTGTTTCAAACTCTAGAATTTCCAGGCCGAGACATAGCGACGTGCCCCGCCGAACTCAACCCCGGTGGCCAGAGCATGATCCCGAAAAGTGGGAACCGGTTTTCGGAAAAAGATCATGCTCAAACAAAAGACTAGAGCCCCATCCCGACCTAGTCGGGATGGAACAGGCTCCGGACTCAAATGTCTGCCCGGCAAAGCTTTTCGGCGACACGCGAATATGCCGCCATGCCAGTCGCCTGGAAGCTTGACAGGCTTGCCCTCCCAACCTTATATCCGCGCGACCTTGGCGAACGCCTCGACATGCCTTTCGATTTAAGGCGGATTTCGGGCCTTTCGCCGCCCTGGCGGGGTAGCTCAGTTGGTTAGAGCACGGGAATCATAATCCTGGGGTCGGGGGTTCAAGTCCCTCTCCCGCTACCACCTTCCCCCCCGATAGGATGTCTGTCTGACTTGCTCGCGTTGAGCGCACTATTTTGCTCGTCTCTGACGAGAGAAAGTCAGGAGCATCAGATGTCAGAAGGGCGTTGAGGTGCCCTTCGACTTCGACCCGGACACCACCCTTTTTTCCTATGTCTCGTAAGACTGTGATCGTCCTGATGATGCTCCGCAGGGCTGAAGCGCCTCTGACATCGTAGCTGGTGAAATCGCCCCCGAGAGCCTCACGAAGCTCCAGCATCTGCTCCTGGAAACGCTTCAAGGCCGTAGGATGGAGGATCACGACGTTATTGGTGGGGGCGACGTTTTCGAGTTCTTCGTTCAGCTGGTTACGCTTGGCCTTGGCGATCTTAATCCGATCACCGATCTCCTCGGCCTCCATATGCCCCTTCGCGACGGCGTCCACGATCCGCTCGATCTCGCGCTGCTGGACTGCGATCAGCCGCTGGATTGCTGATGTCCGATTGATTGTCTCGGCAGCAAGGCGCTTCCGTTCGGCCTGATACTCCTCGACATAGGCGGCCACGACTTCCGGATCGCGCAGATTGCGAAGAAGGCTGTTGACGACGATATCTTCCACGACATCGAGGTAGAAGCTCTTGGGATCGGGGCAACTACCGCTTTCTCGGTGTGCGGAACAGCGAATACGAACTCGGCCTGATCTGTCTTTTCCAAACACGCTCATGCCTGAACCACAAGCTCCACAGCGCAACAAGCCAGAGAGCAGCCGCTTCGGCTTCTGCTGCCTGCCGGGAGCTTCGCCAGCCTTGTCCTTCTTCGTGCGCTGGACACGCTGAAACAAGTCTTCTTGGACGATGCGATATTCGGGAACCGCCGTGACCGCCCATTGGTCGGGCGGGTTAGTGCGCGACACTCGGTTACCTGTCTCCGGGTCTTTAATCATGCGGACCCGGTTCCAGACGATCATTCCATTGTATAGGGGGTTGCGCAGGATGCCGTAGCCTCGCATTGCGCTGCCATTGATCGTAGACGCGTTCCACTTGCTCCCACGTGGAGGCGGTATCCCTCCAGCATTCAGCCCATGGGCGATGGCGCGTGGCGACTGACCGGCATCATAACTCTCAAAGATACGACAAATGATCTCAGCCTCTTCCGGGACGATAGTCAGCCTGCCCTTGTTCAGCGGATCTGGCTCATAGCCGTACGATTGACCCCCGCCTGACAGTCCCGCTTTGACGCGACCGGCAAGGCCCCTACGAACCTTGTGAGCATTATCCTCGCGGTATAGTTGGCCTATCAAGCCTCGAAGGCCAACGAGGACAGTGTTTACCTGACCTTCGTTGACGGCTTTGATTTCGACGCCGATAAACGACAGGCGCTTATGGATGCCTGCAAGGTTTTCCATGTCGCGACTAATACGGTCCAGCGCCTCCACAACAACCGCCTCGAACCTACCCTGTTTGGCATCCGCCAAGAGGTTCAATAGACCGTCACGTCCGTGCATCGATGCTCCGGAGCGGGCAGCATCAGAATATACCCTTACGATATTAAGGTTCTCGCGCGCCGCATAGCCTCTGCAAAGCTCGATCTGATCGTCTATGGATCGCTCATTCTGGAGGTCAGTTGAGAAGCGTGCATAGATGGCGGCACGACGCATGAACAGTCCTAACTCCGCGTGAGATTGGTATGGTCCTCTCGCGCGGCCTTGCGCGCAAGAGCGCGTGCCAAGTCGACGATCCCGGCCTCAGCTATTGTACGCGATTGCTCGCGCAAGAACCCTTCCACATACCGAGCGGCCCTTATGATACGAAGCCGTATCGGCTTTTTGCCGGTCGGTTGTTCGGCCCACAATGAGGCACCCTTGTTGTGCTGAATAAGCTGCATTGTCTCAGTGCTCGAACGCAACGTAAACCTGACGCTCCTTCTGTCGCTGAAGGCATCAACGAGGAGTAGTCAACTGTCCACGACCGGCCGCCTTGACAGGCGATTCGCGCCGCCAATCGAAAGGTCGCGTCCCATCCGCTCGCGAATGGCTCGAACGATTTCGCTGGTCTGCGAACTCAGGTTTTGGTGCGCCTGTTCCTCCAACCACCCCTTCACGTCGTGCGGCAGTCGGACGCAAATTCGCGCAACGTTGTGATGATTCATAGTTGACACCTCCGATATTTATCGATGAAGATATCGAAACAATATCAAAAAGACAAGATCGATGTATCAATATGATATCAAATGATGATCCATCGGGCGGTTTTCCGAGCGATGGCCTGCACAAATTCTTACTGCGACTACCGGACGGGATGCGGGACGCGATCGCAAGCCTTGCGCGGTCAAATGGCAGAAGCATGAACGCCGAGATTGTTTCTCGCCTGGGGAAGAGCCTACGAGAAGATGATGAGCGTTCCGCAATAAAAGCAGAGGAGCGCGTCGAACTCGATATTCTTCTCGAGCTCCATCAATCGTCTGCTGCAGACGCGCGCCGTCTAGATGCGACTGAGCAGCGGCTGAGCAACATTGAGCGACTACTCATCGGGGTGCTGGCAAAGATCAAAGGCCAGGGTTGAACCAGTGCAATTGATTGCACCAAGCGAACGCCGGAGTGATTGTGAAACAGAGGATCGAACACGTTGTAAGCGATGCGTCCGCAGCGATCGCGCATCGCAGATCAATCAACGGCAACTGGGCTAAATCGCACCCCGGCGGCATTCTTACGGATCAACATCTGAAGCATTTCGAAAAGGCGCTCGACGGGTATCGCACCAAGCTCCGCATTCTGGGTAATGCCGTCTCATCGAAGCCATTCAAGCAAATTCACTGCGCACGCGAACGAGTGATGACCAGCTATTCCGCCAGGCTCGTTTCTGTTGTGCGTGCCACTCAAAAGATCAATAACCCGATTTCGTTCGAGACACTGGTAAAACTGGCCGAAGAACTGACGCTCGATACCGCTTTTCACGAACCTCTTGTGATCAAGCCGCATCCGTCCAAGCCCGGCTCGTGGAGACCGCTTGGTATGTCCGGCACGCGACGCAAGGCCCAGCAACTCATTCTCCGTGACATCCTGCTCGTTGAAATCGGCGACAGCCCCCATGACAGCACTGTTCGAGGGCTTGGCGGCGAAGTCCGGTTCTTCGAAGATCTAAAAAATGCGGTCGGACAAGGTTTCTCCTTTTGGGTTAGCCTCGACATCCGCGACTTCTTTCCGTCCCTGAGACCGGGTCATCTGGCGGGATTTCCATTTTCACAGTGGACAATCGAGAACCTTGTGTTCGTGCCGCCGGCGACCCCAATCAGGTTCATTGACAAACAATATGGCGTCACGCTTTCCGAGGTGACCATAGAGCATGCCAATGATCATGATCTGCCTGATGGATATCCATGGCCTATGGAATCTATAAGGTCGATGCTCAAAAAGGTCCGGCAGGGTCTTATACAGGGCGACGTATGCGCTCCACAAATAGCGCGCACGGTCTTGGGGCGGGAACTCCAGCAGGTGCTGGGGAAACGGGAAGTGGCATTTGGTAGTCATCTTGACGACGTGCTGCTAGGTGCGCGCTCCCAGTCGGAGCTTGAAGCAGGTCTTGAGGCCCTGACCCATCGGCTGAAAAGCCATCCTGCCGGACCACTTGAGCTCCATCAGCATTCAACTAGGCATATCAAGGATGGCGTTGAGCATCTGGGCTATCGGGTTAGCGCCGACGCAAAAGGAAGAACCCACGTTAGGCCAGCTGGAAAGAGGTTCGACCGCTTCCGGGAGAGACTTCTTGGAAAACTTGAAAACAGCCTTGCCTTCAACAAAACGGAACTGGAAGCTGTTGCACGAGATTATGAAAACCAATGGTACGCAAGCCAGCAAGCTTGGACCAAGGTGAAAGGATCGAGCGGGGTGGATCACAGTCGAGCATTTGTCAGGGGCGAAACGGTCGCGGTGTTAAATAGGTTCATCTTCAACGAGTTTATGGATGACATCGGAAACTGGCACGAGAGCGACATTGACTTCTCCGTACTCGAAGAGCTTGGCTGACTTGGCCGGTTCATGCCTATAGCAAGTTGAAACATCAGAGATTAACTTTCCTCACAGCTGCCCCCTAGTCGCAATAAGGCACCCTACCCCGGGGGGGCATCGTGTCATCGCAACTGTCGAGTTAGCCCTTCGGATTTTTGCCAAGGAAGTCAGCTCCTTCCGCTTGACTATCGGGCCTGTTGGCCGTCCCTTTCTGTCCGAAAGGGAGGGGCAGGAAGTGGCTATTTGCCGACACGGGCTGCCGTCACTAGCTCCCGTTCAAAGGTTCGCAGGTGATGGTCATGCCTCCTTGCTGCCCGGTCTTCGCGAGTTCGTTTTTGGCGACGGCGATACCATCACCGAAATGGTCTAACCACGCCTCCTTGCGGAGGTCGCATTCAATACGTCCCATCCCTTTCTCAGTGCCTTTGAGCGGGAACCGGTGATAACTTCCATCTACAGCGAGTACATGGACCACTGGGACGTAAAGGGTTTCGGATGAGACTGCGACGCCTGTCAGGATCGCCAAAGCCGGCGCTACCAAACCGGCGGCGAGAATGACGAGGCGGCGCTTTTGGCCTTTAGGTCCGGCCGGCAACGGTCCGGTCCTCCATAAGCGTCGGGTGAGGCTTGCCACTGTCGCGGAGAGCCTTTGCCAATTTATTGAATAGGTGCGGATTGCCTCTGTCACTGGCGGCGTTGGCATTCACGGTCGAAAGACCATAGCCATCGATGCTAAGATGGATGTCACCCTTTTCAGCGTCGTACCAAACCCCAATCTTCGGATACGCCGTCTTCCCACTACGCTCCACCAAGACTGCCTCCATGCGCTGAGCTAAAGCATATAGGAGTTCGGAGTTGGGTGCGACACCGGCCGGTGGCATCCAGCCGAAGCAGGTGTCGAGCCTCGCTCTGGGCTAGTGCTTGATAAGTGAACGAGCGCCGCGCTAGCGCAGGTAGACGGCGAACGGCGCTACCAACCGGCCCATCGCCAGGACATGGCGATGGCGATCGACCATGCCGCCAATTGCTCCGCCTGGTGGCACCGCGCAAGCTGTAGAAGCGCCCTGCATGAACCTTAACGGCTGCCTGGCCGGATGTTCGGAGAACTGCCATAGATCGATCGACGTGCCGGAGCACGGGGCAAGCCGGTCCAGAACAAGCCCGGTCGCGCCGTTCAACCTGCCCGTCACCTTGCCGATGCCGCGAGGCAATGGGATCCATGTCCGCTTATCTTCGGACATCTCGACGGCGGTTTGGGCGGTCCCTGTCGGAATGGCTCCGCCTGCAATGAAGTAGACCACCGGGCCGGGATGGCTGCGGCCGAACGCCTGCACCGCGTCGGTCTTCGCCTTCCATGACTGAATGACCCAGAGCGTCATTCCCGCCCTAGCAATATCCTCCGACTTCCGGGCAACGATGTCTTCCGGCGACTCGTCGCCATGCCAGCCGAGGATGCTCACGACTGCCGGCTCGGCGGGAACCACTTGGTCGCCGTCCACCCGCGTTGCTCGCCTAACAGAAGGCCGTGGCGCGGCTTCAGGCGATCTTTGCTGCCTTAGCCTCGCGGGGTCGGGTCCCGCAGTACTTACGCTAACCGTGGCAGCAACGAGCCAATAGCGGTCGCCGTTGAAAACAACACGATGCCCGCGCCGCTCGGCATCTTTCAGCATGTTGTATTGCGTCGTACCTGTCGCGGCGACCATCTCGACTTGCGTCGCACCCCGCTCATACAGGCTGGCTGCAATCGAGCGTTTCGAGCCGATGCGGAAGCCAAACTTGTCAACGCCAGCCATCGCGTTCTCATAGACCTTGGACACTGCTGGGATCTATGCTCGGCGGCACGATCCGGACCAGCGTGACCGTCAGCACAATGACAAGATTTCTCATGAGGGTAACATCGCGCGCAAGCTTCGCTTCCGCAAGCGCGTGCTTGGCGATGCTACACGGCGCTAGCGCACTGTCTGGCGCATAGAGCCTCAGTAGCGCTTGCAACCGGCCACGCGGCTGGGGCAAATACCACATGGACATCGTACCGCCGAACGTTCGCTCGCGAATGATGAGTAAAATCCGCACCAGAGGAACTGCACCTGAGCTTGCGGTCAGGAAGGCATGTTGGCAACTGGGTTATCGTTACAGACTGAACCGCCGAGATCTTCCAGGAGTCCCCGACCTCGTATTTTCGTCGCGCAAGATAGCTGTCTTTGTTCATGGTTGCTTCTGGCACCGGCATAAAGACTGCCGTCTTTCATATGTTCCGAAATCAAATGTCAATTTCTGGCAGAGCAAATTTGAACGCAACTTAACTCGAGATAAGCGAGTGGCGGAGGAGCTTGAGCGCCTTGGTTGGCGTGTAGTCGTAATATGGGAATGCCAAGCCTCAGATTTCGATAGCCTGAGCCGGACGCTTAAAGCATATTTGGACAATGAATTTGGAGAACAAGCGACTGATTCGGCAGCGAAAGCTGGCCCGTCTGGGGGGTGGAGCGCGCCCCCGTCTGCTTGAAATCTGTTCGGGCGCAGGCGGGCTTTCTCTCGGCATGAAGGCCGCCGGGTTCGAGCTATCCGCCCACATTGAAGTCGATCCCGAAGCGGCCAAGACCTACGCGGTCAATTTCGGCCAGGGCCGCCCTAGCGATGACGCATGGGCGAGACCCCGCGATATGGAGGGGTGTTCAGCCAGCAGACTGGTCAATGACCTCGCCATGTCTACTAGTCCCGACGAGTCGTTCGATGTCCTGGCCGCTGGACTTCCTTGTCAGGCTTTTGCGCGTATCGGGCGCTCAAAGCTGCGATCCGTCGCCGGCATGGAGGACGCTTTTCAGAAGGACCCACGCGCTTCGCTCTATAGGTGCTTTCTGAACTTCGTGCACGACACCCAGCCGCTGGCGATTATCATTGAGAACGTTCCAGACATCCTAAACTTCGGCGGTCACAACGTACCCGAGGAAATCTGCGAAACACTCGAAGAAGCCGGATATCGAACAGGCTACACGATCCTCAACGCTGCCTACTTCGGTGTTCCTCAGGTACGCGAACGCCTCTTCATCATTGCGCTGGCCGATGTGATAAACGAAAAGCCCGCTTTCCCGGAGCCGACGCATTTCCTTGACCTGCCTCGCGGTTACGAAGGATCGAGGCGGGTTGCACTGAAACATGTCGATCGGAATAGCGGGCGGTTTCGCGAGATTGTCACGCCATCGGACGAGCTGCCGCCGGCGATTAGCGTGGGCAGAGCATTGCACGACCTGCCGCTGATAAAAGAACATCAGACAGATCCTCGCACCATGCGGCGACGCAAGATATCAGATGCGTTGCCCTATCATACGCCGAAGAGCGGGCTTTCTGCCTACGCGAAGCTGATGCGCGGCTGGCCGGGGTTCAGAACCGACAATGGAACCGGCGGGCATCTGGTCAGGCTGACACCGCGCGACTTCCCAATCTTTGCCGCAATGAAGCCCGGAGCAGATTATCCGCAGGCAAGAAGGCTAGCTGAAGAGATGTTCCTCGATGCTCTCGCCGAACACGGTCTTTCGCAACGCTCAAGCGGATCAGCGGCCTATGAGGACCTTCGTGGCCGCATGGTGCCACCGTATGACCCTGAGAAGTTTCCCAACAAGTGGTGGAAGCTGGACCCCGACAAACCGTCTCGCACGCTTACTGCCCATATGGGCAAAGACACTTATTCCCATATCCATTTCGACGGCAGGCAGGCCAGGACGATTTCGGTCCGCGAGGCGGCTCGGCTTCAATCCTTTCCTGACGGGTTCGCTTTTGCGGGCGCGATGAATGCAGCGTTCCGCCAGATAGGAAATGCCGTACCTCCGCTTCTTGGACTCGCAGTGGCGCGCATCCTGCGAAAACAACTCAGAAGAGCGGCGAGCGGTGCAACAGGGATCGACAGACGACGGGCAGCTTGACGCCATGGCGCCCTTGACTGTCGAGATCACGCCGTCCGCATCCGCGCTAGTCGAAGCCCTGAGAGGGCTGGGCTATGCGCCTGAAACCGCCCTCGCTGATCTCGTCGATAACAGCATTTCAGCTGAGGCAAGCCGGATCGAACTTGATCTGCAATGGAATGCTGGCAATCCCATTGCTACCGTGCTGGATGACGGCCACGGCATGGATTACGAAACACTTGTAGCCGCTATGCGGCTGGGTGGCATCGGACCATCGGCAGAGCGCGATAAATCCGACCTCGGACGCTTCGGTCTCGGGCTGAAAACAGCTTCCCTCTCTCAAGGTCGGCGAGTGACGGTTGTCACGAGACGCGAAGGCGTGACGTCGTCTCTCTCCCTGGACGTCGATGTTGTCTCGAGATCGGGCTGGATTGCTGAGATACCGGACCCGCTGCCTGATCATCCTTTCGTTCAGCGCGCGCTGACGGTCGAGCAGGGTACGGTCGTCATGATCGACCGAATGGATGCCCTGAGCGGTCTCGTGGGTCTGCAAAAAGAGGCCTTCTTCCTCCGGCTTGAGGAAATCCGCGCTCACCTCGGCATGGTTTTTCACCGCTTCATAGGCGGCGATGCGACACGGCTTTCGATTGCACTCAATGGGCGGCCGGTCAGAGGCTGGGACCCTTTTCAGACTACCCATCCCGCAACACGCGAAATGCCCTATGAGCGTATCCGGCATGCAGGCGCGGCTCTTACTATCAAACCTTATGTTCTCCCGCACCGTGACCGCTTCGCTAACGATGCCGAATATGAAGCAGCAGGCGGCCCGGGCGGCTGGGGAGCGCGGCAGGGGTTTTACGTCTACAGGGGAAAGCGCCTTCTCGTCGCCGGCAGCTGGCTCGGACTCGGTGGCGTTCGCACATGGACGCGTGATGAGGCGAGCCGTCTGGCGCGCATTGAAGTTGATCTTCCGACCGAGCTGGATCGCGACTGGCGCATAGACGTGCGCAAATCTCAGGCACGCCCCCCAGGCGCACTCCGGCCGCGCCTGACCGCCATTGCCGGACGATGTCGGGCCGAAGCACGTGAGGTGTTCGCTTTTCGTGGTCAGGGTCCGCGCATGCATGGCGCCCCGCATACTGCGCCAGCTGTATGGCTGGCGACGGAAGGTCCTAAAGGGATTCGGTACCGGATCAATCGAGACCATCCGGTCATCCTCGCCTGCCGTGAGGCAGAAACAGGCGGCCACCGCCCCCTGAATGCCGTCCTCTCAATTATCGAGCGAAGTGTCCCAGTGGAGCGCATATGGCTCGACGTATCCGAGTCTGAAGGCGCCGAAGTGCCTACGCTCGACGCCAATGACATCGCTCAGCTGAGCGATCAGCTGTCCGAACTCGGGAAGGCGCTTCCAGAGAACCTGACACTCGATCAGCGCCTCGACACGCTTCTTTTCAATCTTCCAGGAGATCTGACGAAACTGAGATCGGAACTTGTGCGGAAGCTGGGGGGATAACAATGACGGATGTGGTTGAAGCGCTAGCTCTTAGAGCAAGAAAAATCCTGCAGATACAGAAGGATGCCGGTGATCAGATCGACCGTGCGGCCATCGCGAGAATCGTCGAACTCGATGCACCGATTTTCAGCCTTGCAACTAGGCAGACCATCGGTTCAGAGCAGATAGAAGATGCTACACGCTTGCTCTGGACCATCTTGGTTACTGAGCAAGGGCCGGCGCTTGCCCTTCAGGACAAGGAGCGCCCGGCAGCTTGGTATGTCGGCGAGCGGCGACAGCCTGGACCGTTCATGCAACGATACCTCTACAAGCTGGAGGAGGATGGATGGCCAGAAATGTCCATCCAGCAGCTCCAGGATAGCACCGCCAGAATCCTCGAGGTCATGGACGACCCTCAGCGTCCGGGAAGCTGGGACTGGCGCGGCCTCGTCGTCGGCGATGTCCAGTCAGGAAAGACGGCCAGCTATGCAGGTGTCGTCAACCGCGCTGCTGACGCTGGCTACCGCATCATCATCGTGCTGGCGGGCATGCACAAAATTCTCCGCCTGCAGACACAGAAGCGTTTCGATCAGGACTTTCTCGGCTACGATACGAACCCCAAGACCCGCCAGCCCAATCAGCCTCTGCGTATCATTGGTGTGGGTAACTTCAACGCACAGCTTACTGTGGACAGCCTGACGATGGCTGACGTGAATGGGGACTTCAATCAAAGGGTTGCGGACCAGCTCAGCTTCTCGCCCGTCAATCAACCTTGCGTCTTCGTAGTCAAGAAAAACGCCACCGTTCTCAAACACCTGAACAACTGGATCGCCCGCCTGCCCGCACCGGCAAAGGCGGCGCCTGTTCTTGTGATTGACGATGAGGCGGACCAGGCTTCAGTTGACACAGGTGACCAGCCGCTTCTTGAGGACGGAACGTTTGAGGAAGACTACGATCCAAAGCGAGTGAACGGGGAAATCAGACGACTGCTGATGAAGTTCGATCGGCGCGTCTATGTCGGCTACACGGCAACTCCGTTTGCAAACATTTTCATTCACGATGAACGGAAAGCCAAGGACTATGGCCCTGACCTTTTCCCATCCACCTTTGTTGTCTCGTTGACGCCCCCAGACGACTACTTTGGTCCTGCCGCAGTATTTGGCACAAATGATGACGCGGACAACCCCGGCCTGCCACTTGTTCGCCCTCTCGACCAGACCGGCGAACGCTGGATACCGGAGAAGCACGACAAGTATCTGAAGCCGCGCTTCAACGGTCAGGACATCATTCCGCCAAGCCTCGAGAAGGCCATCGACACCTTTCTACTGACATGTGCGGCCCGCGCCGCAAGAGGTCAGGAGCGCGAACACAATTCGATGCTTGTTCACGTCTCGCGCTTTGTCGACGTTCACACAGAGGTACATCGTCAGGTTGAGAAATATTTGCACGAAACGCGTGCAATGATCTCAAATGGCGACCGCGCGACCCTTGAACGCCTCCGAACTGTATGGGAGTCCGAATATCTCCCAACGACAGAGGCCGTCAAGCCGACAGTCTATGGTCGGAATACAATCTCAGTGACGTGGGATCAGGTTCGCGCGCTCCTCCCCGATAGTTCCGACAAGATCCAGGTCATCACGGCCAACGGGAAGACCAAGGCGGACATCGACTACGACGCGTATAGGGACAGGGGCTATTCCGTCGTTGCGGTCGGCGGCGACAAGCTCTCCCGCGGACTTACACTGGAGGGACTATCTGTCAGCTACTTCCTACGCATATCGCGTCAGTATGACAGCCTGCTGCAAATGGGGCGCTGGTTCGGGTATCGCCGTGGCTTTGCCGATCTTTGCCGACTGTTCACCACCCCGGACATGGAAGACTGGTTCCGCTATGTCGCCACCGCCCAAAAGGAGCTGCGCGCCCAGTTCTTTGAAATGGCTCAGATGGATGCCACGCCGAAGGACTTTGGCCTGAAGGTCGCGGTTCACGACATCCTTGAGGTGACCGCGAAAAACAAGCAGCGTCACGCCGAGCTGCATCAGAGCAGCTATGCCGGCGAAGGCAAGGTGCAGACGGTCATGTTCCGCGAGCAGYAGATCATAGAACGCAACGCCGCAGTAACCGACGATTTCATCCGCAGCCTGGGCAGTGGAACGGATCGTCCACGCCGCCCGGGACCTGATACCAAGGCGGCCGATGGCACCCTCTGGACCGGTGTGGCTGGGCGAGACATTTCTGAATACCTGAAGAATCTGACGTTCCCGCCGGAAAGCCAGCAAGTCGATGGCAAGAAGCTCTCGGCTTTTATCACCGCTCAGCTTGCCATGAACCCACCTGAGCTTACGACCTGGACCGTCTTCCTTGCCACAGGCAGCGAGAAGGAAGTTGAGATCGCTGGGCGACGTCTCAAGTGCATTCTCCGCACACCAAGAAAGCCTAGAAACGGAAAGTCGTTGCCGGACGACCGATTCATCATCGGCACGACGCTCAGTCCGCTGGACCAGTCGATTGATCTTACCGACGCTGAATTCGACGACGCACTGACCTGGACAAACAGGGAGAGACAGTCACGCAGCAAGCTACCGACTGATGTTCCGTCCGGTGAGTTCATACGCAAGGTCCGGGGCGCACGCCCACAGAACGGCCTTCTGATTGTCTACCCGATCGATCCTGATCGGGCAGGGGTAGAACCGACGGAGCGTCCTGTCATCAGCGTTGTCGTCAGTTTCCCGGACAGTGATGCCGCCGATAAGCGTGTATATCTAATCAATAGCGTTCAGCAGCGTGAGGAGTCATGACCGCCTGGCTGAATGCGCTCAATGACGCCTGGGACGAGCTGGCGCAGACTGCCCCCGTGGCCCGTCAGTTTCGAACGAAGCTGATTTCCACCGAGGTTTCTCTCGACATCCTGGCAGGGATGCGGGCAGTCGACAGCGCACCATGCCTAATGCTCGAAACCTCGGCCGAACCGGACGCCTTGTTCGAGCTGGGAGGAATGAGGCTCAGCTCGGTACCCCATGACGGGCAACCCTTTCTCGTCCTCTCCTTAGAGGACGGCAACAGGCGCGACCTCTTTGCAACAATCTGCTCAGATGTCGTCGCTGCGGCGGCCCAGGCAGGCAGATCGCAGGCCCTCGCTCAATTTGTTGCGCGTCTGGATGCCTGGAGGCACTTTCTGCGAGATCGACGTGACGGCCTTTCCCGCGAGGAGACGATCGGACTCGTCGGCGAACTCATGATCATGGAACAGCTTGTCGCCATCGAGAATGGTCTCCAGACCTGCTGGGAAGCCCCTGCGGATGGTCTCCACGATTTCCTCAGGGAAGGCCGCGCGCTGGAGGTCAAGACGAGCGTCGGGCCGACTACCAGGTTGCGTATTTCCTCTCTCGACCAGCTTGAGCCTGCCGGGCTCAATAGTCTTGATCTGGTCCATGTTCGCCTAATTGAAGCTGCTGATGGCAGGACGCTCGATAGCCTTCTCGGAGATATAGAAGATCGTCTGCCGGATGAAGCGTCCCGCCGCGACTTCGCCAATGCACTGCTCAGGCGCGGGCTCATGCCCGACGACGCATCTGCCAGGACGTCGTTGCGCTTTAAGCTGCGCGGAATGGATACCTACAGAGTGCAGGAAGACTTCCCTCGACTATCACGGGCCATTGCCCCGGCCGCGGTTGTGGAAGCGGTCTATCAGCTTGATCGTCGTGCCATTGAACCCTTCGCGACCGACACGCGGACGGCGATTGAATTCTTCGCTGGGAGGGCCGCATGACCGACGAGACCCTCCAAAAGTTCGCAGAAGAGCTCCTGCGCGAAGTGGACAATGGATTGTCCGATGATGTTCCGTTCTCCGAAGAGGTCTTCACCCGGATGGTCCTGGAGCGCCTTGAAGAAGCAGGACATCTGGAGGCTACTTTCGACCTTTACCAAGAGGGTCGCCTTCGCAATGGCGCGGCCTATCGCATCGATGGCTACGCTTTCGATGAAGAGCGCATGCACCTCGATCTCTTTGCGACCATCTTCCATGCCGATCTGCCGCCGGAAAAGCTGCCGGCGGCGGACGTATCGAAGGCTTTTGAGCGGGCTTTGCGTTTTGCCGGAGCCTGTATGGACGGCCTTGCGTCGCAGCTAGAGCCTTCCAACACCGATGCAAGTGACTTGGCGAGGTTAATCGAAGCAAAAGCCTCCGAGATCGGTACCGTCAGGATTGTACTCCTCACCAATGCGGTGGTCGGGAAGTTTGCTGCCAGCAGCGACTGGCGCGGACGGAAGATCGAGCAGGAGACTTACGATGTCGTGCGGCTGCAAAGGATCCTCGGAGAAGGTCAGACACGCGCCGACATATCTGTCGATCTCGTCGCTCTGACCGGAGGACCGGTTCCTTCGTTGCATGCGCCCACCCAAGAGGGCGAGTACGATGCCTATCTTACCGTCCTGCCAGGAGAAGTTCTTTCGAAAGTGTACGAACGCTATGGCGCGCAGCTCCTGGAATTGAATGTTCGCGCCTTCCTGGGATTGCAGGGCCGCAAGAGCGTAAACGCGGAACTCAGGCGGACCATCGCTGAACAGCCGTCCATGTTCCTCGCCTTCAACAACGGAATAGTTGCCACCGTCGATGACCTGGATGTCTCGGAAGCCAAGCATGGCGCCTGCGAAATCCGCTCTCTTCGAGGACTTCAGATCGTCAATGGCGGGCAGACAACTGCCTCTCTGCATCGCGCCAGGCGGAAGGAAAGCCTCAGCCTCGCGAATGTCGCCGTCCCAGTTAAGATCATCAAGGTCGGCGGCGCAGATCTCGCCGAGATGGTCGCATCCATCTCAAAGGCCGCAAACCGCCAGAACACCGTCCAGCTTGCCGATTTCTCCGCGAACGACCCGTTCCATCAGCAGGTCGAGACGCTAGCCAACAATACTTGGCTCGACGACGGTCGTGGACGCTGGTTCTTTGAGCGGGCGCGCGGCTCCTATCTGGCGGCGGAACAGAAGGCCGCCTATCGAAAGGCAGAACAACAGACCTTCAAGGCGCAGACGCCGAAAAATCGCCGGCTTAGCAAGCTAGATGTTGCTCGTTACCTGACGGCTTGGTCCGGTCTGCCGCAGCGGGTATGCCTGGGTGGTCAGAAAAACTTTCAGCATTTCATGCAGAGACTGAAAGACGAGCCTCCGCCTCCGCCTGATATGGCTTGGTTCAAGAAGCTTGTCGCCATTGCGATCCTCTACCGCGCTGTTGAAAAGAAAATACGCAGCATGAGATTTCCGGCCTATGGAGCCCAGATCACCGCCTACGTAGTCGCCGGTCTCAGCCATCGCACTGCCGGTCGGATCGATTTTGGTCGATTGTGGTCGCGTCAGCAGGTCAGCGCGGAGCTTGAGAGTCTGGTCGAGGCGTGGGCACCGCAGATTGATGCGGCCATGCGCCTCTCCGCCGGGCAGCGAAACCCCAGCGAATGGTACAAGAAGGAAGAATGCTGGAGGGAAATTCAGATGGCTCTACCATCACTATCCGACCCGCTGCCGCCGGAACTGTCCTATTCGGAAACGGACGGAGGCACCATTCTCGCGCCGATCGGAACCCATTCTGTTGCGGATTACGAGCGCATTGAACGCTGCATGAAAATCGGCAGCGCGCAGTGGCTTGAAGTGGCTGAGAAGGGGCAGAAGAATGGCGTGATCCACTACAAAGTGGCAGGCATCTGCCGAACCCTTGCCACCTATGCAGCCGGCGGATGGGAGAGAAAGCCCTCTGTCAAGCAGGCTAAGCCGGCTCTAGAAGCCCTGCTTGCGGTGGAGCGCGCAGGTCTCCTTCAGTCAACGGTGACAGACGAAGCCGCTTCCTGATGATCAGTCAGGCGGTCGCGGCCGTGAGGAAACTCTTCAGCAAGCCATGTTCTCACCGCATCGATCGCCCCGCGTCCATTGCGCCTCAGAAGCTCAATAATGTCAGTCGCGGCAATGATGACGATCGGATGGCCGTCTTCCTTGATCTCTTTGTAAGCCTGGAGATCGACGCAGGAAGTCGTGACAAGGATGCCGAACTGGCGGTGGCGGAGCCGTGAAATCAGGCGAGATACGTCCCTGACATTTACCGCATTGGGCGGCGTGTAGCACTTCGCTTCCAGGGCAAAGTCAACGAGGATGGCACTGGGGCCCGATCCGATGCGCATCTGACCTACAGCATCGCGCCCACCATCACGAGAGGGGCGTGTCACATCAAGCGTCGCGATGTCAGGCATCATGAATCGTGCAATAGCTGCGGCGCAATATTCAAACGAGTGAGGATGATCCACGAAATGCTCGCGGACGACCGCAATCAGCGCCTCACCTTCGTTGTCCTTCGGTAGCTGCTCGGCCCGAGTTCGATATTCCAATGATCGGCTCGCAATAAGCGGCACGCGCCGTCCTGTGCGAATCCAGTTTCTCCATACCTTTGGTGCAAGACTCTGATCAGGTTTTCCTGAGACAATCGTATCGATCCACGCGCGAGAAATTACAGCTGCGTCGAGCACGGTGAACCGCGCTCTGTAGTTCTGGAAGCGGCTGCCGCCTGCCGTGCGCCAGATAGCAACCAGCTCCTCCGAGGCGTCGAGATCCGAAGCCCCCGGCACAGCGAGTCCGAGAAAAATTTGGTCGCGATTAGTTCCGGCACGCGCAAACAGGAAGATGGGCGGCACTGCAGCCCGTCCCTCTGCTCCCTGGCGGGAAGCCGTGAAAATGCGTTGGAGGATGAGATTGCCATCGCGACCGGTGTCATGAAGCTCGCGCCCCGGTTTCTTGTTGTCACCGTAGTAGGTGAATACGCCTGTCTCCCTGTCGAGATGGTCCGGCCAGTCCGGATCACTCATGCTGGACGTCAGCACGAGCATCTCCAAACGCCCGGCTACTTTGCCGCGATACCGAAACCCACCTTGGCTATCGACCCTAAGCAGAGGCGGCAGTGGATCATCCGCTGCGTTGCCGAAACGACCTCCCTCGTAGACCGCGTCCACATATAAGTCAGAAGTGACGAGTTCGCTTGCCGAAACAATTCTCATCACGACGGCTGATCCTTGTTGGGAGGGTAGGATTACCTAGCTATCATATCCGGCGCCAACTCTCCGTCATATGTCGTGATAAGTGGGTGTTATCGCGAGTTACAGATGACAACTTCAATCGTTGTGCTCTTCCAAAACCTTTTGAGGAACCGCCAAATTCGCTTCTATGGCCCTTTGCACGGCCAGACGGTGAACCCTCTTGAGCAGTCCATAGCCGCTACCCGTTAGCGCAGTTGTTACAGGCAGGGCGTTCCGATGTTCTGCGCAACGCAACACCAATTCCTCGGCAAGCCCCTTTCCTCGCACACGCTGGTCGATGAGAATTGTGTCGTCAACGTAGCTGCCGACGCACTGCCATTCGCCTTCGGTCCATTCCAGGAGAGCTTGGTTTGCAAACGAACTTCCTCCCTGAATAAGGGCCGTTGCGAACCCGGGAATTTGAGTGATCGGCACAACGCTCGCTAGAATGAATGGCTGAGGAACATTTGGTCCGTCTGGACCGCCATCATCAGGCACCACGTCGCCAACCAATTCACTCAATGTGTGTTCCCAAATTCGCATTCGTAATTCTCCAGCGACACAATTTTCTTACCAACCTCGGATGCCTTGCGCATACGGGGTCGTGTGATCAGGGGGTCGCCTCCAGCGATCCCAGCGGGCTCAGTGCGAAGTTAGCGCGGAAGCGTCGAAAAATTCCATCGACCTGATCAACGCAGAAATAGCGCTCCGCAGCTGTTTTGCTGGTCGGCTTATCGCGGCGTGCGAGCGTATCGGCAACATCTCTTGGGATCATGTAAATCGCCCTACCGTTCGGTTGGTCCGGCAGAAGAATGACTATTGCAAGCCACTCAAACCGATGAAAATCATAATACGTGACGTAAGCCGGTCCTCTCTTAAAGGTCCGGGATTTTACAGAGACCCTCTGGGGCGTTTGGCCGACCGGCTGGGCGATGACGTCATAGCCGGGCCAGTTGTCGGGAACCTTCAACGCAGGAACTCCGGCAAGCGTCAATTCGGCTGCAACGACCATCTCACATGCGTCTCCCATCTGCTTTGAGGTGTACCGTCTTGGTTCCAAACGGACGACCTTCATTGGGAAAGATGCTCTGGATTTCCACTCGCCCATCCGAGCCGGAGGCGCTGTCCACTATTCAAAACGAAGGCGACTGATTGATCTGGTCGCGCCGCGACACCGAAAAGCCCCGCAAACCGTTCGAAGTCAGCGAACCACATTCGCGCGGGAGAGAAAGAATGAACGATCATCGCCGCTTCGTCCGTCTTGAACCGCTTGGCCTCCAGCAGCGCTGACGCCGTCCGATGCAGCAGCTGATAGCGAACGTCTAGCGGAGGAACGCCATCTAGACCCAACAGATCGCAGATTTGACGCATGCGAAGGCGCTTGCCATCGGATGGGTTTGCAAACCATTCGCCGACCGTTGGACCGAAGGGTTCGTTGACTTTCCCTTCAACGGCAACGGCGGATGTATCTTCCCCAAAGCGTATCAAAGCGAAGATATCGCTCTGACTGTCGCGCTGGCCACCGACAAGCGGCACCTTGTGCTCAGGAAGAGCAAGTAGGAGTTCGCTCGGTTGGTCGAACATCCGGGCGATCTCCGGTGGAAGACCATTCGCCTGTTCCCAGCAGTATGCCAGTGTTCGAGCGGAATAGCCGGTCCGCCAATGCTTGGTCGGATCGGCCAACATCGCTTGCCAGCTAGCAGGACCCAAGCTCGGGAGATAAATACGTGACATGCGGAGAAGTCCCACGATAGTCGGCTTCAACTAGACAGGTTTTCTAGAGCCTGGGCGATAACAGACCATCCCCTAGTTGGTGACCGCAAAGTTGCCTGGTGGATCGACCACGATGATTTTGCCGGTGTCTCTTTGGCACCTGGAGCAAGTCCCCATCTCGCCTAGCGTCGGAAAGTATCATGAGACTTTGGAGCCTGCCACTGCCCTTACGCTCGCCCAGAAGGGGGAGCCCTGTCCTAGCGCTACTTGCCAACGTACCAAGATCGGAGAAAGCGTGAGGGCAATGGCGCATGGTTCGTTACTATCCCACGTCTACGAAGCAGGCCGTCTCGCCGGTAAAAGTCGGCACGCAAAAGGCCACCTAGGCCATTGGCCCTGTTGATGACAAACGTGGCTCTCTCGACGGCATTGCCCACCGTCCCAAGTGCAAAGTGACATTGTTCTGCGTCGCTCTTGCCACCCTGTTCGGCGACGGCTTCGCTGACAGGTCGAAGTTCTTTGTCTGCGAGCGTTCGGAGAGCAATGGCCACGACTGCTGCGGATGCCATCCACGCAGTCTGAAACACTGTTTGGCCTGACAGCCCGAGCCCGCTGACTTGATCCCCAAAGGAATGAGGAGCGTCTGGCCGAAATACCGATATGTGAGCACTTTTGCTCAATAGTAGCGGGACGACGCATGGATCATCCAGCGGTCGAGTAAAAGGCGTGGACAGCGCAATCGGGCGACCACCGGCCCCAATCACCGAAACTTTTGGCGCGACTGCAATGCATGGCAATACTCCGCCGGTATTCCCTGGCAGCAGCTGAAGCGCTACTTCGCGCCAGAAGGTGATTTGAACTCTAATCCCAGATTTTGGATGGCTGGGGTCGGAACACAACCTGCCAGGGGCACGCAATTGCGCGAAGCTGTAAAGCGGCACAGAGAGGGCCAGTGCCTCATCATGCGGATGCCTGAAGAAATTGTAGTCTTCTTCGTCCGCGTCTTCAGGCGAGGAAAGCCGGCTAGTAGCGACGCAATCTTTGACCGCCATACCAAGGCGGGCATCGTCGGGAATGCAAGCTGCCGTTTCAACGCCAAGGAGGTCCGCGATCAGGTCTGCTGCGTCGTCGATCACCTCGGAGCGATGAGCAAACCACCCCGACAAATCGAGCTCGTCGTCCAACGCCCGAGCGATCTGCCGCCAGGCATCCGAAATCGCCTTGCCACTATCAAGCAAGGCTTCCGTCTCCATATTGAACTTGACGTAAGACACCGAGGATGCGCCGAGGATGGTCAGCATCGCGACACTTTCATTGAACCCGGGATCGAAAGCCTGAATGATGGCACACGCGGCCTTTGCCAGCTTCAACCTGGTGCCCAACTCAAGCGGACCAATCATTTTCTGGTTCGCATAGCGATGCTTGTCTTGCTTGTATACCTCCTTTGGATCGCGCTCAGAAATTGAAGCGTACTCCAAGGCAACCGCACTTCGACCACCGAGCCTTTCGGCGTGGTCAAGCAAGCTCCGTAGGTTCCTTTGAACTCCCAAGACATCTGCTCTCGCGACCGAAAGGCGCTTCGTAGGTTCTCCTCCCCTAAGAAGGATTTCGACTTCCGCTCGTAGGTCGGCAGCGGAAAGCTCTTTGGGTGTCAAAATCTCCCTGCTATCACGCAAAAGCAGGGCTGTTTGGTATTCATCCAGTTCACGCAACAGCTGGACCATTTTGGGTTCCTCAGACGGTTCGATAGGGGCGTGCTGCTTTGGACGAGGTGGCTCGCAAGACTGTCACAGCGCTGCCAGCATCCGAAACGACAAGGATTACATTCATAGCTCGCTCGACGTCCCCGTCCTCTGAAGCACGTATTTCGCGTATTTTCTGTCGGCTAATCTCCAAAGCCAGACAACCATGGCCGCATGGAGTACACCGATCAGCTTCCGAGAAAATGGTGTGCAGAAGTTTTTCCGGTATGCCGCGCTGTCGGCTGCGGGCTTTCGCATGTTCAGTTACCAGCATGATGCCCTCCGAAACGATGCTCCCAAAAAGCATTTCGGTAGGCGATCTGCAGTCGCAACTTCTCGAAGCTGATCGACAGAAAATGCGACGTACATGTCCACGCCGCTTGGCTTAGATAGTTTAGCTCCAATCACTCTCCGCAGGATTGGTGCAATTGATTGCACGGGATTGCAGCTCCATCATTTCCCACAAAATTTGCCAAAAGATGCGCCAAAATCTCCCAATCTTCTGGTGCTTTTCCCACAAAATCTGAGCGACTTTCTAGCCACGACAGGTCATCATTCTCACTCGACCAGTGGAGGTTGCCTTGTTAGCTCTCAGCTTGCACGCGGAAAAACGGTGCCGCCAACGCGGCGTTACAGGTGACAGGATTAAGGAGCTGATTGAACACGCAGACATGGAGGCTCCCATTGGCAATGGGTGCTTTGTCATTGGCGTGAGCAGGGCAGCAGCAACTAAAATGCGTGACGGAGATCGTTTCAAAAACATAGCTGCTATCGTCGATGCTGCCTCGGGAAGCGTCCTAACAGTTCTTCACCTCGAGCAGCATAGGAGAGCGCGCCGGTACCGATTTGCCCTCAAGGGGACACTGTAGATGTCAGCACAGATTATTTCGTTTCCGAGCGTTCCTAGCTCCGAGGGCAGGGCTGCTTTGATACCTGTACGACAAGAGCTTGTGAGATTGGTTCGCAGCGCCGCTTTGGAACCTAAATACCGGTTCCCTGCCAACCACGATCCTTTTTATCCGGCACAGATGGTGGATCGTCTTTTTGCTGAAGCGAAGCGGGCGAAAATCACGCACGGAGATATTCGCCGCGCACTCCCTGCCACCTCAGTATCGTGGCGGCATATCGAAAGATTGAGGGTCGATCATACGCTGACCTCACTTGAGGCAATCAAGAGACATCGGGGCTACATTACGCGTAAAGTCCAGCCCTATGTGTTGGTGATAGACACGCTAGCAAAATTAGTAGGTCGCGCAGCGGACGAAACGCTGTACGAAGCATTTAGAGATACTAGTTTCCTTCAGAGTGCCAGCCAAGAGTTGGACAGCCCGTCGGCTACCTTTGCTTCCCTGCTTCACGAGATGGGAGCGTATCTCGCATCATCCGATATGTTCTCAACCTACTTCAATTCGGGTGCCGGCTGCCCTGCCTTGTTTGATCAAACATTGGGGAGGTTTGTTGCGGGGCCCTTCCCCGTGGTGGGAAATTTGTTCGAGGGAAATTTTGACATGTGGCACGTCGGCTCTCCATTGCCTGCCGTGAACCTCTTCAAAATGGAGCGCGGTCAGTGGCAAGGCCCTCTCGTCATTGAGAGGTCAGCCATCGCTGGCCCGAGCACGAAAGCAACCGACGTCGCAGAAGCCATCACTTGGTCGAAGCGGCAAGAGGCTATCACCGATACTTCCTTGTTGAACGCAGAAGTATCTCTCTATACCGAGATCGGATTGGCGATAGGGCCGCTCAGCCGACCAGGCGAGTTCGGGCCGCTCTGGCAAACTCGATCACGGATTGAGATTTGCGTTGATGGCAGACGATGCCCTCTTACCTGCGATAGCTCGCTTACGCCTTTCGCCGCATCGCCGGAACTCGATGAAGAAGAGGGCCGGCATGTTGGCGACCTGTACGACTATGTAGCTACGGTCGCAATATTGCTGGGCGATGGGTGGCACAGAGCGACCGGCCTTGGAATGCCAGGCTGGTCGGGAAATCCACCGCTAAATCCATCTATCGGCCTCTATTACGACTACGGTCTCTATCTGCCGACGCTCGTGGGGATCGACGGAGAAGTACCGTCGTCTCGGATGAGGCCGGAATTCTGCATTCATTGGGATCGGGTGAACGCAGAGAGCATGTCTCAGTTCGTTGACCTTCTGCAAAGAGGCCCTGGCATAACCGTCAACCCCATCGGGCCTTTAAGAGACCAGGTCCCCAGCGAGTTTCTTTTCACAGGGAAAGGCCAAGCTCTCGAAGTTGCCCTAGCGACAGGTGCGTTGGAAGACGCATTGACCCGTTCCTGCAGCGAACTTTCCAAAGCGCTTAGTCAGTATGCCAAAGCGCGAAAAGACACTTTGAAACGACAGACAGCAGCTCTCATGGCCCGCTGGCAAAGGAATGATCTTGGGACGACCAGCAACGACTGAAGGAAGCACTTTTATGGAAACGGAACAGCTCAACGCCCATCCGACGAGGATTTTCGAGAGCCAGGTAGACCAGATATTGGCCAGAAATCTTCGAACCAGCCGCAAGTTTGCTTCCGCGTTTGCTAGGGCTGCGCTGCTGAAGGGCAGCAGCTCCGTCCTCAAAGTCACGTCACAAGCGAACCATCGAAGCTCTGTCGGTACCATCGACTTGGATATTGTCCTCTCTGGAAACCGACGGCTCCTCATCGAAAACAAGATCAATGCCAAGTACAGTGTTACTGATGACGGGGATCAACCAAGCCGTTATCGAAGAACTGCCCAATCCTTTCGGGATCACGGAATTGATTGCCATACCGTGCTCGTGGCACCGCATGCTTATCTCCGAGCGCGCGGCGAGGCATGCGGGTTTGATCGACGGATCAGCTATGAAGACTTGTGCGATTGGCTATCGGGCGATGACCGTTCCACTCTGCTTGCGGCGATAGAGCAGGCCCGTGCGCCTTATATCGGCCAAGCCGTCGAAGCGAACACCATCTTTTTTGCAGAGTACGGTGAGCTTGTAGCAAGCGATTATCCTTCGCTCATATTGAAGAAGTCACCAAACGCGGATGGCGGTCGTCCTGCTACATCCCGCTCGATCTACTTCGACGTGCCCAAAACACTAACGATCTACCCCTGTATCCCTCGCCCAACTATGTCCATACAGTGCTGGGAACAGGCCCAACCAACCCCATCGGTTAAGATCATGCTGGGCAAGTGGGCCGCCTCTCACCAAAGATTTCCCGCACCTGAAAGCTTGTCCAAAATCGGCGGGTACTTACGTCCCGCGGGTCAATCGCTAGGCATCGCCATTGATACACCGCTAATGATCGTCGAGCGCCCGTTCGCCGAACAAATAGACGCTATTCGCCGGGGATTGGACGCGACAGTTCGATTGCAAAACTGGTGGGAAGCAAACGAAGAAACCCTTCGACGGTGGGCCCAAATTGCGTCAGTCACTCACAGCTGAGTTGGCGCGCGCCGTGTGGGCTACACGCCAGTGCAATTGATTGCACTTTCAGCCTGACTTCGTTCAAACCGTCTAAATTTGTAGGCTCTGAGAATAGGGTATTCCCGAGAGTTAGGAACCTCGTTTGTTAGCTTGGCGGGTTCACTTTTCATCCCGCCAGATTACCCGCTTCTCCCAGCGGATTTCCACGAGGCGCCTGTAACGGATTGCCTGTGCTTGCTCCCCGGTGGGATGAAACAGCTGTGCGCTCATCCACTCCCGGCTCTTGCACTTCTGGCAGCGTACCTTGTCTCGCACTCTATCGATGGTGACGTTCCCGACTATTTCTCGCAGTTCTGCCGGCTTGTAGTACCGCGTGATGTTGCAATAACCGCACCGGATGCCCGCCACCTGCCCCGCGTCATGGGCATGCGTCAGGGTCCATGCGGCCCCTCTCGGCCATTTCTCGGGTTGCTCGGGCATGACCTGAAATGAGGAACGGGTGCAGCTCCGGTCAAGAGGTGCTTGACAGATTTGTTCTCATTTTGTTCACTGTTGTATATGAGCGACGAAATCCGAATATGACACCCCGCCCGGTATCGAACGCGTCGCGGCAACATACAGACTTGATCATTGCTTGGCGTTGATGAGAACTTTCAAAGCTGCCTCCGCGTCGTCTGCGGACGTCGCATCGCAGAACCTTATGTTTAGGCTGTCGTACTTCTCAAACATAGATTCGGTCTTGTCGTCGCACTTTGACGGTTCGCCTTCGCAAGGATTGTAATGGTCTCTCAATTCCCGAAAATGTAAACACATCTCGGCATCCTTACAACGAAGTTTCAGTATTTCTGGGTCTTTCCTCATCGGCAATATCATTTCGGAATAATTTCCGTAGACCTCCGAAAAAATCAATCGTCGTATGGATTGCGCCTTGCCAGACTCGTCTACGTAATTTTTTCTTGAAACTATTGAAAATTCATCGCCAGTTCCGGTATACCTATTTACTCTCGATTGAAGCCACTTTTCTCCTCGGTCTCTCTCATCGCTGGTAGTGCTGTCGTATGGAGGAACCGGGCATTTGAGCGCGATTTCCAACAATGCGATGGCGTCATCCCCTTCGTCAGCCCAGGATGGCGCCGCAACAAAAGCCAGCAAGAAAGCAGCGGCGAAAGGCGACCAAGCCCAGAGTTGACACTTGAGCTTCATAACCACGCTTACCCTCCAACTCAAAAACAACGGCGACGAGGCATCGGGGCAGCCAACCACTATTTTAGCAATCGCGCAAGAACGCGAATCGAGCCGCATCCCCAAGCCACTCGAAAGGTTAAGGGGAGCCCATTTCTTGCCCTTCAGTTACCGGCTTGCCGGCATTTGCAGACCCCGGATCAACGCAGACCCAATCCGTTACTATGCATGCGATGCTAGGCGCTGAGCACTGTCCTGCGTCATCTTCTATACGACAGATGCTGCATCCATCGTTGAACTGCCGGCAGGCGGGATCGTCGCGAATGTGCTCGGCCAGCGTCTGCCCGGCATAGGCGGATGACGCAAAGAGAAATATTGCAACCGGAACTATCCATTTTACGTCGTTCATTTCCATTCCCTCCCAGATTTGGACAATGATTGGACGACGGCGAAGTTCTATTCCTTGGGACCGATTGAGGAGGATTTTTGCGGATTAGGGCGGGGCATCGCAGTTGCTGCCTTCGCAGGCATAGTCACAAGCCCATTCACCCGTCTGGTGGCAATGGTCGTAAATCTCCCTCACCGACGCGCCGGGATTGTCGAGAGAAAAGTTACAATGCTGCTTTCCCACCTGATAGACATTAGCCCAGAAAGCGTGCTTGTTTCGGCAGGCATCAGGAAAGACCCACCTGTTGTCTGCCTGTATTTGCTTGCGCACTCGATCTTGATTCTTGCGGAGCTCGTCTAAATCTCTCGCGAGTTTTTCACGCTCCTTAGCAAGTTCCTTACGCCATACTTCATTGGAGCCTTCCTTTGCATTGTTGAAATAGTCAAAGTTAGCCTTCGCTTTATCTTTGTAAGATGGGACTCGCTTTTTTGCCTCAGACAGTCGGCTTTTCATAGGATCAGTTGGCGGCTGATCTGATGAATCCGAGCCAGCGCCTCCAGGTTCATTTGCCGAACCTTCATCCTTGTCTTTCGACACCGCTGACGACAGTTGCCAGACTTGTATTCCGGTACAGTCATCTCTAGCAAATAGACAATAATATTCTTCTCGTCCATTAGATTGTATGCCCGTCTGTCGTGATTTCTTTCCAGCAACAATCTCTATACGTATGTCGCTACCACATATATTTGTAACCTGAACCCCAAATCTTTTGTCATAGCAACTATTATTATACCGTATCGGACATACCCCTGGCGGCAATAGCTCAGTTTGTCGCGCTTCAGGCAAGTTTGTAGCAACAATACAAGATTGTTTGATGAGAGTCTCATTCTGCTCAGCGTTGGCAATTGAAGTAACCACTATAAGGCTCGCTATGGCTAGCAACAAGCGCATTTGGTCACCCTCCTAGAGATAGTAACACCGTTCAATTTACTTGACGGTCGCTTAGAACAGTCGCCGTCCTATCGGCCCTGGAGCCAAGCATGATCTCGTTTCAGCGCAGATTCAAGCGATCGCTAAATT
The DNA here is from genome assembly GCF_056402815.1 of Mesorhizobium sp. P3_B5. Taxonomy (NCBI): domain Bacteria; kingdom Pseudomonadati; phylum Pseudomonadota; class Alphaproteobacteria; order Hyphomicrobiales; family Phyllobacteriaceae; genus Mesorhizobium; species Mesorhizobium sp. P3_B5. The sequence continues at coordinate 332,844 of NZ_JBFUGR010000003.1, forward strand.
GGCTAGCTCAGGGGGGCGATCGTCAGCCATTTGGCGGCCGTTCATTCCTCGCGAAAGTCCCTGAGTGACGCATGGCGCAGCTTTTCTTCGCCCTTCAAGAACTTCACTCGCCCCACCAGCCCGGGCTTCAACCACTCGGCCTTCTCTCGGGCAAGCCCATTCGGCGGGGGAGCGCCGATCTTGCCCTGAACACGATCCCACAGGGCCAGCCGCTGGTCGGCTTTGAGGGTGACGAACGCGCCGCCCATGTAGTGGCCCTTGTCAGCCATCAACACCATTGCCGGCTTTCCGGTCTCCCGCTTCACCCCGATTATGTCCATTTCCTGCTCGACGTAGCACTTGATCTTACGCCAATTCATCGTTGAGCCGCTGCTATAAGGGCTGTCGAGGCGCTTCGAGACGATGCCTTCGAGGCCGGCCTCACAAGCAAGATGATAGACGGCCTCACCAGAGCCAGGCAGCGCCTCGCTGAACTGGATATGGCCGCCGGCCGGGATCATCGCCTGCAAGATTTCGCGCCTGTCTTTCAGCGGCATGTCGCGCAGATCATGGCCGTTGAGGTGCAGAAGGTCGAAGGCGACGAGGTAAAGGTCTAGGGGGCGTCTCGTGATGGCCGAGCGCAGCGCATGGAAGTCCGAAAGCCCAGCCTCATTCGTAACGATTGTCTCACCTTCCAGAATGAAGCTCTCGGCCTTTATCGACTTCGCCTCGTCGGCAAGCGGCCGGTACTTGGCCGTCCAGTCGAAACCGTTCTTGGTGTAGAAGCGTATGCCGTCAGCGACTTTGATGATTTGGGTGCGGTAGCCGTCGAACTTGACCTCGTGGCCCCATTCGCCACCCTTGGGCGGCTGTTCGACTAACTCCGGCTCCATCGGGCGGATGAAGGACAATCGGACCCCGCCGGCAGGCTTACGCATGAAAACCCCAACACGACACTCGAATTTTATTCAATATCGCACAGCCGTAAGCGTTCCGTTAGCCGGTGCTAAAAAGCGTCAGAACCAAACAGCTGAGGCCCTCGTCGGGTCAGTTGCACTCGCCCAAGGCACCGGCGATCATCTTGTCGCTTGCACCAAGTTCATAAGTTCCCAATTTCTGGTTTTTCGCCATTTGGGATCGGATATCGGGAAATCCAAAATCTTGGGCAGCACCGTTTAGGCCATATTTCAGACCGCCGAGTTCGATAGTCACAACGGGTCGTCTCACACCACCAACGGAAGCGCGATCACATCTAAGCACTCCTTGCTTAAAGGCTGGAAACGGCCACTCGCCGCCAAACTCTGCTTTCGTAATCGCCCTCGTATAAGAGGGGTACAAGGTCCGCGCCGCCCCCGGAATTTCATCGTCCAAAACGCTCCGAGACTTGCCCTCCCACATCGGTGACGTGAGCGCTAGGGCGAAGAGAGAAATTGAAACCAGCGCCGAATTGTGCCGATTTAACGCGAGGAACACACCGGTCGTGGCGAGGCAGAAAGCCATCCATCCTGCGGTTCCGTCCGCGTAGACGCGTTTGACAACTCCAATTTCGACGAGCCAAACCAGGACAAGGCAGACCCCTACTCCGATGATCAGACACGCAAATGCAAGAGCGCGCCAATTCATCCAAGGCAGGGCATTCGTTGAAACCTGTACTTCGGTTTGGGTTGGCTGCTGGACCTCCTCGACCGCGCTCAGCGAACGGATGAGGACCAGTCCACGTTTGAACTTCTCTTCATCGATCTGACCAGCCTGCCACAATTCGATCAGTTTTTCGTACCGCGGGTCAGACATTTGTATTGCCCCAATCGTTCCCCTTGCTCTGAACGATATCCAATTTTTGGATAATTTGAAGATGGGAATACCGCCGTGCGGGTAAGCTCCAGCTGCCCCACCCAGAATGGCGAAGACACTTCACTCGGCTCGACATCGACGGCTCGCGGAACTGATCGTTGAACAACGGTTGGCAGCGGGGCTGACGCAGGCTGCAGTTGCCCAAGCGATGGGACGTCACCAACCGTTTGTCGCAAACATAGAAGGTGGCGACCGCCGCGTTGACCTGATCGAGCTGATGGATTTGGCTTCGATCATCGGGTTCGATGTGCGCGACATTCTCGAGCAGCTTGAACGCTTATAGGCCACTATCCCGTCTACAAGACCGCGCCAGCAGCATTGTTTTCGAACATGTTGCCATCACGTATATATCTGGCCAGCATAACGTCGCTCGCGTGGCCGGTTTGCGCCCTGATCTTGTGAGACGGAGAACCAGCCATCGCTGCGCTGGTGGCCAACCCGGCGCGAAGCGAGTGGCCCGAGTAACCTTCCGGGTCGAACCCGGCTGCCCCCGCGCGGTCCTTGACGACTATCGAAACAGCCTCACCCGACAGCCGTTTATTAGCGACATAGCCGTGGCGGTTAATGAGACGGAAGATCGGTCCGGTTTCGATCTGGGCGTGAGCAAGCCATTCAGACAGATGCTGGACCGGGCACCATCTCGACCTGCCGAACGGTATCCCGATCTTTCGGCCCGCGCCTGTTTGGTCAGTCTTGGATCGGCGGAGGGTGACAACGATGCCTTGCCGAACTCGCTCAATATCTCCGGCATCGAGACCGACGAGTTCCGAGCGTCGGAATGCCCCAGCGAAGCCAATCAGAATCATTGCTCGGTCGCGCATATCTTTGGGCCGGTTGCCGATGCGCTCCAGTATCTGAAACAAATCATCCCGAAGCAGCGGCTTCGCTTCCCTTTGAGCGGTTCCGATGGAACGGCGTATCCCGCGCAGGGTCGCCTTCACGATCTCTGCTTTGCAGGGGTCATCAGCTCCGATAGCGCGATGTGCTTTCGAGATCGAGGCCAGATATCGAGCGAGGGTTGCCGGTCTATGCGTCGAAGCGCGGGCGGCCAAGTATTCCGCGATCCGTTCTGGTGAAGAAGGGATAGACCCGCCGGAAGCCTTGTATTGGGCTAAGTCCGCCCCGTACGCGCGTTTTGAGCTGGCGGAGAGGGAGTTGGTGATAAACTGCTGGAAGAGCGCAGGCGGGGCTGTGAGGGCACTTTGCGAGATGGGAAGACATACCTCTGTGCAAGTGATTGCACTGGCAATCTGCGTTCCATCTTTACCAACCCCTAAAGGAGTTCCGTGGCGAGGAGCGCCAGTTCCGAATTGACGAATTGCCGGGCTAGAGAACATTGGCCCGCTCCTCGTTCAAGAGGTCGATATCTGCGCGCAGAAGGTCGAGCAGCGTTACGACCTCCTTGGGTTCGACCACGAATGAATTCCAATCGGCTTGGCGACGGAGGCTGACGCTATCCGGCCAAATGATCCGGTCCTTCACCAAACCGCTCTCCACTCGGAAAAGAGCGTGGCCTAACATGGACATCCGGTCGCGGATGGCAATGTGACTGCGAAGCCATTGTGATGTGGTGCTGCCTCCAGCAAGAAACTGCGCCATCGCGGCTCTACCCTCACGCGTGAACTTGTCTAAGGCCCACGACGGTATTCGGCTGATCATCGTCTCTGGCGGAAACTGGTCAGACCGCGTGGTGACTTCGGAGCCTTCAAAGGCTGACCAAAGAAGCGGAAGGAATGCGCAAATGACTTCGCCTGTCTGCCGATACGCTTCGCGAGAGATTTCCACCAGCGTATGAGGTAAGCCTCGCTCGCATAGGAATTCGAACATCGCTTGCGGATGCCCACGCCGTCTTGCCAGATCACTCGTGACTGCCACTAACTCGGTCCCCATCGCGTACCGTAAGGCGATGGCGCGGCGCTCTATCGGATCGCTGCCCGCGACCACATCAAGCAAGTCGCCAAACGGTAGATCGGCGAGTTCGAGACGATGGTCGCCCCACTCTGGGCAGTCTTCGCTGACAACGTGAAGATCGTCCGTGCAGCGGCATTTCATGGCCTCGGATAAACGCATGACAATCAGACTAACCAAGTGCCAACGGTGGTATCGCTTAGCCAGTCGCCTCCTTTGCGCCCCGGCAACGACAGTCAGATAGACTGCGTCCAAATCACCAAGGCCGACATCCTCGACTGCGATAATTGCCAAGCGTCGCCAGAGGCGATCCGGCGCGGCTTGTAGCAGCAAGGCTGCCGCAGCCAGCGCTAGATCGGTTCGACCACGCCGCACGCTCTTCTGAAGCAACGCCGTCGCCAACCAGGGCGAGGTCGCGGGAAGGCTCGCGGGTAGCTCTGACTGGCGGTGGTGAAGTTGTCGTTCGAGGTCGAAAATGACTGAGGCAATGATGTCTGGGCCGTTCATGTTTTGCTCTCCGTTTCGGTGAGAGCCAGATCATCCGCGCCCGCTACTAACTTGGCAGAATGAACGGCGTAGGAAAGTGAAAATCCAACCTTTCTGAGACGCCCGGCCGTGAGCGGTCGTTTCATTGTTCCCAAGAAAGGGAAAATATTCCGAGGTATTTTTTCCTAGATAAGTCGTTGAACGAGCCGACTAAATCGAGATTTGTCAGGCGAATTCGCGTCGGCCCAGTTATCGATCCAAAGGAAGCAGGTGGATCGAGAGGCGTGCTTTTTGGATCGAAGCGCGATCCAAACCAAGCAAATTGAGAAGTGGAGCGAATTGACTAGCTAATACAGGACCTTACGCTCGTATCACTCTCAGTCGCTTCGCCAGCGTCTCACCCAGTTGCCTGATACCCAAACGATACGGGTTCGAAGTGATGTTTAAGGCTGTAGCGGTCTCCCGCTACCACCTTCACAGTCCAAACGATTCTCCGGTCCCCTCATGGCTCCCCGGAAGCGCATCGTTTGCGGGGTGTGCGGCCGAAAGCCGGGGAGAGCAGGTCCCGGGGTCTTATTTGACGGTCGAAAACTCAAAACGATCGAAACGGAAGACTGCCGTATACTCGTTGCGTCGCTCCGGCGTCCCGGCAGGATTGCGAAAGATCGCGCCGCAGGTTGTCTGAACTTTCGGAATGGCGTCGCACAGGAAGTTCTGCTGCACCCAGCTGGTTCCTTTATCTATCCATGCGCCTCCCCCGCGCAGGTCACGACCGAGGATGAGCGACCTGATCTCCGAACCGGTAAGCCGGTCCTTCGCATCCAGATCGACCTCTTCCGGCAACTCCGGCAAACCGGCCTTGTCCAGGCCGTCCAGCAGACGCCCGATGTCAGCCGGGTTCTTGAACACAAAATATCTCTGCGTGACCAGCTGATTTGCCCCTCCATCCTTTCGTTCCAACATGACGTTCCTTAGCCTGTCACTATAGGCCGCGACCTGGTCACTGCGCCCGAGATGTGCGTAGGCCGAAACCAACACCTGCAGGCCGTAGAATTTCGGCCATGGATCGGTCGATTGGAGATCGATCCTTTCAAGGTAGTCGACAGCTTCCTCGAAACGACCCTGGCCAAATTCAGCCAGCCCAGCCAGGTAGTGCCGATGGTCATTGCCGCCTGGGTCGACACGGTTGGCCGCGACGAGATAGTCGCTGGCCTCGTTCGGCCTGCCATTGAAATTCAGAGCTTCTGCCAGCCCGACATAGTTCAGGGGATCGCTCGGGTCGAGCGCCACTGCCTTGAACATAACCGCGACTGCCTCGTCGGACCGGTGCTCGCGAACCAGCAAACTGGCGACGAGCTGATAGTAGGACGGCGAAGGATGCCTAGCCGCCGCCCCCAGGTACTTGTATACGTTGAACTGCGCAATGCTATCCGAAGAGGCTAAAGCTTTGACCCGTGGCCCGTCCATGTCCCAATAGGCCCATGCGAGCGAGGCTGCCGCCACGCCGAAATTCGGATCGAGTTCCAGCGCCTGCTGGAAAAACCTCACCGCCTGCGCAAACTCGTCTGGAGTATTGCGACGATTGTAGATCTCCATGCCCTGGAGGTAAGCTTCGTAGGCTGCAGGATTGCGCGTGCCGCCCGCGACATCTGCCTTGCCTTGGGCGCTGACGAGACGGAGCTTGAGCGCGCCCGCGATGCTGACGACGACCTTGTCCTGCAACGCAAACACATCCGTCCACTGGCCGTCGAAACGTTCTGYCCAGAGATGACCGGTGGTCGAGCCGTCGATCAATTGCGCGTTGATACGCATGTCGTCGCCGACCCGACGTATCGAACCCTCCAGTATGTACCGGACACCAAGCGCTGCGGCGACCTCAGCGGGTCTGGTCTCCTTGTCCTTGTAGGCGGAAGCCGCGTTTCGCGACACGACGAACAGTCCGGGCACGCGTGCAAGTTCTGTGGTCAGGTCCTCGGTGAAACCGTCGGCCAGATAACCTTGCGCCTTGTCGTCGCTGAGATTGTCAAATGGAAGCACGACGAGGGATGGCCGGGTGTCGGCTTTCGCATTGGCCGTCAGGGCGGTGGGCCGAAGCGGTGGCTCCCACGGTCGCCACCACGCTGCTGCAAGGCCGACTGCGACAACAAGGACCCCAATAACGACGGCCAGATTGCGCCTGAAGCGTGGGTGTCGATTGACAGTCATGGGCTTTCCCGCCACCGCGGGATCGAGCAGCACCCGGTACGCTTGCACCGGTTCGGCGATGTTCTTCAGCTTCTGTTGGCCCATCGGCTCAAAGCCGAAAGCCAACTTCTTCTCAACCTCTTTTGCGACCTTTGCCGAGACACAGATGCCGCCAGGTTCCGCCAGTTGTTGGAGCCTGGCAGCGACGTTGACGCCTTCGCCATATCGGTCCTCGCCCTCGACAATCATCTCGCCGAGATTGATCCCGATCCTGACGCGAATCCGATGATCCTCGGAAACGGCGGCGTTGCGTTCCGCCAGGGCGTGCTGCAACGACACGGCACATTCGACCGCATCCACGACGCTGCCGAATTCGGCCAGCAGTCCATCGCCCATCAGCTTGAAGATGTGGCCGTGGTGGCGGGCAATCTCAGGCTCGAACAGTTCCTTGCGTCCAGCTCGAAGGCGCTCGAACGTGCCGGCCTCGTCGCGTTCCATCTGGGCGGAATAGCCCACAACATCGGCAGCGAGAATGGCGGAAAGCTTACGGTCCATCGATCTGGCCTGTCCCCCGTGGAGTATAGACCTGGTCACACTGAAATGAAACGACCGACCTCTCCAGCGTCCGTCGCCGGTGTCTCTGGATCATCCAGCAATCGTTGGCACCGATCTTGCCATCGAGGATGACGGAACTGTCGCTTTGATGCTTGAGCGCCGAGGCTCGCCTCCCGCAATCTCGATGGCGAACTGCAGTTCCAGCGAGATAGCAGGAAGGCGCCGCGGCGGTGGTCGACTTGGCATTGTGCAGCGCCCCAGAGGACTGAACCGCGAAAGATCGGACGAGGTTCAGATGCGAGGAAAAGCAACGCGCATTTCACTCCTCCCTGAAGGCCCGCGCAATCTGATCCGCCAGGGGTTTCACGAGATAGGAAAGCATTGTGCGACCGCCCGTCGAAAAGAACACCTCGACCGGCATTCCAGGTGCCAATGTCAGGCCCTTGAGCCTGGTAAGCTCCGCGCGGGTCAAGTTGACGCGCGCTGTATAGAAGCTGGCGCCGCTTCGTTCGTCGATAGTGAGATCGGGAGAGATCTCGCTGACGACACCGTTCAGTTCCGGCGTGATCCGCTGATTGAAGGCAGTGAGCCGCAGGATCGCACTCTGCCCCAGTGTCAGTTGATCGATATCTTGCGGGGCCACGCGCGCTTCGACAGTCAGGTCGTCTGCCACCGGTACGATGAGCATGATTTGCTCACCCGGAGAAACAACCCCCCCGACCGTGTGTACGCCGAGTTGATGAACGACGCCGGTTTGCGGACTGCGTATATCGATACGCTTGAGCTGATCCTCAGCTGACACCTTGCGTTCGACGAACTCGGAAAGCTTGGCCTGAACGTCACGGAGCTCGGTCGCAACCTCGCTGCGCAGATCCTGGTCGACCTGGATGATCTGCAGGCGGATTTCGGATGTATGACCCTTCGATTGCGCGATCGCCGCTGTAAGCTGCCCGTGCTCGCCTTCCAGGCGCACGGCATCGCGTTCGAGCGCGGTTATGCGATCAATCGAGACCAGCTTGCTTTGCCAAAGTTTGCGCATGCCCTCGAGCTCTATGCCAATCAGCTTGATTTCCTGGCTTTTGGCGTCTCTTTGCTCGGTCAGGCCGGAGACCTCCTCGACAAGCTGAGCGATACGCTCCGCCAGCTGAGCCTTCTGGCCAGCGCGCGCCTGCCTGCGAAACTCGAACAGGGATCGCTCGCCGGCCATCGCGCGGCCGGTCTCGGGTTCCGCTTGCCGCGACATGAGTGACGCCGGAAAGGCGATGACGTCGGCACCGTCGCGCTCGGCTTCAAGGCGCGCCAGGCGGGCATCGAATTCATCGAGGCTCTTGGTGACAATGGCCAGATTGGCGCGGGTGATCGTTTCATCGAGACGGATCAGGACCTGCCCCGCCTGCACGGCATCGCCTTCCCGGACCAGGATTTGACCGACCACGCCGCCCGTTGGATGCTGCACCTTCTTGACGCTGGAATCGACGACCAATCGTCCCGAGGCGATGACGGCTCCGGAAAGCTCCGTGACGGCGGCAAGGCTTCCCGCGCCGCCAACAAGCAGGACGCAGGCGGCGATGCCGCCAAGCAGATAGCGCCGAATGGTCCTGTCAATCGCGGATGCAGCGCGTTCCGCCATCAGGATGTGGCCTCTTCGGGGCCGGAGACGACCTTCAGCGGGACGCCTGCCGGGCGGGTAACCTTGTTCAACACCTCATTCTTGGGGCCAAAGGCCTGCACGCGGCCGCCGGCCATGACGAGCACCTGGTCAAGGCTTGCCAGCGCGCTTGGCCGATGCGCCACGACGACGGCAATGCCACCTCTTTCACGCACGCCCTGGATTGCCACCGTCAGCGCGGTTTCGCCTTCGGAATCGAGATTGGAGTTGGGCTCATCCAGAATGACCAGGAACGGATCGCCAAAGAGAGCCCTGGCCAGCGCCACCCTTTGTCTCTGGCCAGCCGAAAGCGCCGACCCGGCCTCACCGATCCGCGTCTCATAGCCTTCCGGCAGATGGACAACGAGATCGTGCACGCCGGCAGCGCGTGCCGCCGCCAATATCTTGTCCGAGGGCGCCTGGAGTTCGAAGCGCGATATGTTTTCGGCAATGGTGCCGTCGAACAGCTGGACGTCCTGCGGGAGGTAGCCGACATGCTTGCCAAGCTCTTCGGGCGACCACTGGTCGAGCGTCGCGCCGTCCAGCCTGACGGTTCCGCGCACCGGCAGCCAGATACCGGCGATGGCTCGCACAAGCGAGGATTTTCCCGAAGCGCTCGGCCCGATGATGCCGAGGCCGGCGCCCTTCTCCAGCGCAAAGCCGGCATCCTGCACGACCACACGACGCTCGCCCGGTGGCGTAACGCTGATGCCTTCGACCGAAAGCGCCGATATCGGCGCCGGCAGCGAGACACTTGTTGCAGTTTCGGGAAGCAGGGCCAAAAGCTGCGTCAGCCGAGCCCAGGCCTGGCGGGCAGTGACGAAACCCTTCCAGTGGGCGATGGCCAGTTCGATAGGTGCGAGCGCCCTACCCATCATGATCGAACTGGCGATCATTATACCGCCCGTCGCCTCCTGATGAATGACGAGATAGGCGCCGATCGCCAACACACCTGACTGCAGCATCATCCGCAGGATCTTCGAGATCGTTCCGAGCGTACCCGCCAGGTCGCTCGCTTTCGCATTCGTGTCGAGATAGTCGGCGTTGATGCCCGACCAGCGCTCGGCGATACGTGAGCCAAAGCCCATGGCCTGCAGAACCTCGACATTGCGGCGGGTAGCCTCGGCAAGCGTGTTGCGCGCCGCGGCCTGGCTGTTTGCCCTTTTCGTCGGCTCTCGTGTGCGCATTTCGGCAAGCAATGTCAGGCCAAAGAGAATGACGGCGCCGGCGAGCGCAGCCATGCCAATCCAGAAATGGAACAGGAAGCAAATACCCAGATACAGCGGCATCCACGGCAGATCGAAAAGCGCGGTCGGACCGGCGCTCGACAGAAACGAGCGCACCTGGTCGAGATCCCGCAACGACTGCAGGCCATCGCCAGCGAGCTTGGTGCGCAATGGCAGGCGCATCAGGGCTGCATAGACTTGCCCGCTCAGCTGCGCGTCGAGCGCCATGCCGATGCGCACCAGCAGCCGTGACCGGATGAGCTCGAGCACGCCCTGGAAGATGAAAAGCGTGGCGGCAAACACGGCAAGCCCGACGAGCGTCGGCACGCTGCGGCCGGGTATGACGCGATCATAGACCTGCAGCATGAAGAACGAGCCGGTCAGCGCCAGGATGTTGACGACCCCGCTCATCAACGCGATTCCGGCGAACGCGCGTCGAAACGAAGCCAAAACCGATGCGAGGGTTGTTCGCGGCGGCTCGGATGGATTGGACTGCGTCGTCGCCTTCACATCAGTTCCTGTTCAGTCTCAGGCAGCAATGCAATAAATGGAGATTGCCGAGGCTTGATGACGAACGTGTCCGTACCGGCCTCACCATCAGCTGTTGCGCCTAGATAAACCAATCCCCCAGCGCATAAGCGTGAACATAGTCGATGTGCATTTCCGCCGGCGTCGCCAGCCCGTCGGCGGGTGCTCCCGCGATGCCGCCAACCGCCAGGTCGACCAGCATGTACATCGGCTCGTGCATGTCGGCAGGCGTTGCGGCACGGGCGACTTCGACGTCGTCGAAATACCAGACCAGTTCGTCTTGCGTCCACAGCACCCCGTATGTGTGGAAGCCTGCGGTATCCGAGACATAGGGCGTCGCGCCCACGGTTGTGTGCGCTCCCGTCTCGTTCGTGTGGCCAGTCAGGAGGAGCTTGTTAGGGTCCTGGCCGGTCATCTCGATGGCATCCAGTTCCGGCGGCCAGGAACCGTCCGCCGGCAGCAGCCAGAAGGCCGGCCACGCACCTTGTTTCTCCGGCATGTCGGCACGGATTTCGAAATAGCCATAGGTCTGCACGAAGGTATCGTGGGTCGTCAGCAGGCCCGACGTATACTTGTAGTCGTTTATCAAGGGCTGGATCGCTTCCGCAGCCCGGGCGGCGGTTATCGTGAGAACGCCGCTGTCGACGCTGAACGGATGGACGGAACTGGTCGGCGCGTAGTTGGCATCGATATACCATTGAAGCTCGCCATTGTCGGTGAGCGAACTGCCGTTTGCGCCGCCCCACCAGAAGTTCGTGTCCCAGGTGCCGCTCGAGCCGTTCCTGAGGCTCAGCGTGTTGAACTCGTCGGAGAAGGTGAGTTCCAGATGCGACCTGTCCAGCGCCAGATCGAACTGGCCTTCCGTGAACTGGCCGACCGTCTTGTTGGCGAAGACCAGAAACTCGGTGCTGGAAAGATTGAGCCGCACATTCGCGCCCGACTGGACCATATTGGCCTGCACCTGCTCGAAGGAGGTGGAGCCGTAGCTCCCGACGCGCACGGTGTCGTCGGCGCCAAAGTCCAGGATCAGGTCGCTGCCGTTGCCCCGGGTAACGACGAAGATGTCCGCCCCCGATCCGCCTTTCAGAACATCATCGCCCTGCAAGCCGTCGAGCGTCTGCTGGCCGGCGCCGCCGGTAATGATGTTGTTTAGCGCGTTTCCGAAAGCATAGTGTTTGTCGCCGGTGACGGTCAGGTTCTCGAAATTCGCCGGCAGCCGATAACTCATCCAGGTCGAGATGGTGTCGACACCCTCATTGGCCAGCTCGACCGGCTTGTTCTTCGTGGAATACAGATAGTAGATGTCGTCGCCCTTGCCGCCATACATCGTGACGCTGACGCTGGCGTCGCCGTAGATGGTGTCGTTGTATATGCTGCCATAGAGTGTCGGGCCGGAATTGGTCGCCGAGTACCACTTTGTCGAGGACCCGCTGTAGGAGAGTGGAACGCCTTTGGCGTTCAGGACGGTCGCCATGCTGGTCTCTGCTCCTTCGACTCGCCTTGATGTCAGGCCTAGCATCTATGGAGGACACGAGAAGCCAATGCTTTTTTTGGTCTTCGACTTGGGTTCGACTTGTGAGAGTTACCAAGAACTTAACATGCAGGCGGTCCGGGCCGCCCTCATTGCCTCTAGTGCATCAAGGTTGGGCTGCCAGCACTTTTTTTGGTCACAAGTCGTCGCAATGTGCGGGGCTACGGGAAAGGGGCAGACTGCGTTGAGAAACGCGATACCTGCTATCCAGGTTCGAGCGCGTCGCCTTGGGCTTTGGATGGAGCAGCATCCAAGACGCAATTCACGAGAAGCAAGCAAGCTCTCAGGCCATTCTCTATGGCCTCGCTATTCTTTCGACGCACCCAATCAAGCCACAGCCCGTCCATCGTCGCAGTAATGCTGTCCACGAGAAATGGGACTGATTCACGGCCCTTCGTTCGTTCATCCGCTATCTGACTCAGTATCTCTGAAAGTTCATTTCGGAAATGCTGGTAAAGGGAAACCTCGGTTTTCAAAATATCGTCGGAGGCCAAAGCGGCGGACCAGAGGTCGATCCGGACGCGCAAGAAGTCCCTTTTGAGGAAATTAGGGGTCAGGAACGTCCCCAGGAAAATTTTAAGCTGCTCAGTCGGGGAATTAGATCCTTTGGCGCGTTGATCGCGGACCGCTTCTATCAAGAGATTTGACGTATATCGATAGGTCTCAACAAGAACCTCATTCATATCTTTGAAATTGTAGGTTATGTGACCCAAGGAAATATTGGGGTGCTCGGCAATTTTTCGAGCGGTTAATTTGGCGTAGCCGACCTCCTTGATGCACTGGAACGCCGCCTCGATGATCTCGGCCCTCCGCGCCTCGGAGGTCAGATACGTTCGTGGGGATTTCCGCATTGCCGCCATCTCATTCCTGCTTTCAGCGTTCGTCGACAGAACCGGCTTTCGGTTCCAAATGCAAATCGTGGCGAGACCCTGCGATGCCCAGCGATCCCTTGACAATGAGTATGGTACGACCGTACAACAATGGTACATATGTACTAATAGCCGGAAAATCCGATGCCTGCCACCGCGTCAAACGGGACCGTAAAGGGCCATGTCGAGCCCGGCTTCGAAGCCGTTGCGGAGGAGTTTGAGAGGAATTTCATCGAGCGAGGCGACGTTGGCGCCGCATTCGCCGCGGTGCATTCGGGTCGAACTGTTGTCGATATTTGGGGCGGCAACGCGGCGCCGGGCCGACTATGGCAGCAGGACACCCTGCAAGTCGTCTTTTCCGGCACCAAGGGCCTATTGGCGGGGTGCATGTTGATTCTGATCGAGCGCGGTCTGGTGGATATTGATGCACCGGTCACAAAATACTGGCCTGAATTTGCACAGGCCGGGAAAGAACGCATTCTCGTTCGCCATGTTGTTTCCCATCGCAGTGGGGTTCCCGGTGTCGTAGCTCCATTGTCGATCGATGACGTGCCGGACTACGAGAAAATAGAAGGCCTGCTTGCAACGCAGCCTATCGCAAACGATCCCGACGCCTTCGCTTGCTACAATGGACTGACGATCGGATGGCTGTGCGGGGCCATCATCCGTCGTGTGGATGGCCGGACGCTCGGGCAGTTTTTTGCCGACGAGATCGCTCGGCCTCTGAATCTGGAGGCATGGATCGGGCTGCCACACGATCTCGAATCGCGCGTGGGAGAGATCGAAGTTGAGGACGCGATAGGCTGGGTTGACGCAGATCCGGAAAATCCAACAGGTCGATCCATCTGGAGCAATCCCCCGCTGCTCACCACCCATACCGCTGCGTGGAACACGAGGGCATTTCACGCCGGTCAGATTGGCGGAGCCGGCTGTATCGCAGCGGCTCGTTCCATGGCTCGTTACTACGGCTGTCTCAGCCAGGGTGGCGAGATCGATGGTGTGCGCATTCTCAAGCCTGAGACATTGGATCAAGGTTTGATCGAGCGTTCGCGCTTCACAGATCCCTATTTCTCCGAGCCGCTGGCCTTTGCCACGGTCTTTGCGCTTCAGACGCAAAAGATGCGTTTCGGTCCAGCCCACGATGCCTTCGGGCATTCAGGAGCCGGCGGCTCCATTCATGCCGCCTGGCCGTCACGAAAGACAGGGCTGTCCTACACGATGAACCAGATGAGGAACGATCCGGACGATCGTCGCTCGCGCTTCGTTCTGGAGAAGCTCTTCGAAGCGGTAAACCTGCAATAGGCAATGTTGGACAAGCAAAAGGGGAGATTCAAATGCCGGAAGAATTCGAAGCTATGGCAAGGGCCACGGTCCGGGGCAAACTGAGCCGGAGGGAATTTCTTGGACGCGCGGCAACGTTGGGGATCACCGCCACGGTGGCCCAAAATCTGCTCGTTGGTGCTATACGCGCCGCCGGCCCGACCAAGGGGGGCACGTTGAAGGCGGGCATGGTCGGCGGCGAATCGACAGACAGCCTCGACCCCGCGACCTGGGCGAGCCAGGTGCCTCTGACATTCGGACGGACTTGGGGCGAAACTCTGGTTGATGTCAGTCCCGACGGTTCGATCGCAATGAAACTTGCGGATCAAGTGAGCTCGTCGAAAGATGCCAAGACCTGGACGTTCAGAATCAGAAAGGACGTATCCTTTCACGACGGCAAGAAACTCGTCCCCGCCGACGTAGTCGCGACGCTTGAGCGACATTCCGATGCGAAGTCAAAATCCGGCGCCCTTGGTTTGATGCGCGGGATCGACACGATCAAAGCGGATGGCGACAGCGTTGTCATCGGTTTGAAGGATGGTGACGCCGATCTGCCCTATATCTTGTCGGACTATCATCTGGCGATCCAACCAAATGGCGGCAAGGACGATCCCGCGGCAGGAATAGGAACCGGGCCGTACAAGATTTCGACCAACCAGCCCGGTGTGCGCCATGCTGGAGAGAAGTTTTCCGGATACTGGAATGGCGATATAGGCCATGCCAGCGAGGTCGAGATCATTGTGATCAACGACACGACAGCGCGCACGGCGGCACTCCAGGGCGGTCAGGTCAATATGATCAATCGTGTCGAGCCGAAGATCGTCGATCTGATCAAGCGGGTAGCCGGCGTGACGATCCGCACGGTTGCGGGAAGGGGACACTACCTGTTCGTCGCTCATTGCGACACCGCGCCCTTCGACAACAATGACCTCAGGCTGGCGCTCAAATATGCGGTTGACCGCGACGAACTGGTCAAGAAAATTCTGAACGGCTACGGCAGCGTCGGCAATGACAGCCCGATAAACGCGACGTATCCGCTCTACACGCCCGTCGAGCAGAGGTCATATGACCCGGACAAAGCCGCCTTCCACTATAAGAAATCCGGACACAGCGGATCAATCCTTCTGCGAACCTCCGAAGTCGCGTTTCCCGGCGCGGTCGATGCGGCGCAGCTTTATCAGCAGAGCGCTTCCAGGGCGGGCATCAAGCTGGATATCAAGCGCGAACCTGGAGACGGCTACTGGTCGGAGGTGTGGAACAAACAGCCATTTTGCGCTTCTTATTGGGGTGGGCGCCCAACGCAGGATCTCATGTACACAACGGGATATTATTCTAAGGCCGATTGGAATGAGACCCGATTCTTCCGCGACGATTTTGATAAGATGCTCAGTCAGGCCCGCTCGGAGCTCGACACCGAAAAGCGCAAGAAACTATACGCCGACATGGGGTCCATTGTCAGGAACGATGGTGGGGCCGTCGTTCCCATGTTCAACGACTACATTGACGCAACGGGTCCAAATGTAGAGGGCTGGGTCGACGATCCAAACTACGAAATGTCCGGCGGTTCAGCCTTGATACGCTGTTGGATGAACTCCTAGAGCATGATCCCGAAAAGTGGGAACCGGTTTCCGGAAAAGATCATGCTCAAACAAGAAGATAGAGCCCCATCCCGATTCCATCGGGATGGAACAGGCTCTCGTCGCGAACAGCGCGTATAGTCCGCCGATCCCATTTTTGAAGCCCCAGCGGCCAAAGCCGGCTGCTGGGGCATCAGCTTGATGACGGCTCGTCGAATTTCGCATTGTAGGACTGGGGCAAGCCATGAGTCATGCGCCGCAATCGGAAGAAGCCACCAGAGTCGCTTTGGCCGCCTGCTATCGGCTGGCTGCCCATTTTCAGATGACGGATCTGATCTACACCCACATCACAGCCAGGGTTCCAGGCACCCAAGGTCAGTTTCTCATAAATCCCTATGGCCTGCGGTGGGAGGAAATTACGGCGTCGTCTCTGGTCAAGATCGATACAGATGGCCAGAAAATCGAAAATACGCCTGCCTCCGTCAATCCCGCAGGGTTTACGATTCACAGTGCTGTTCACACTGCTCGCGCCGATGCGCATTGGGTTATGCATACGCATACGAAAGCGGGGGTAGCGGTTTCGTGCCTTGCGGAAGGCTTGCTTCCGCTCAATCAGATCGCGCTGCAATTCTTCGAACGCCTAGCCTACCACGACTTTGAGGGCATAGCCCTGGATCATGCGGAACGCAGTCGCATCGTCGCCGACTTTGGCAACCATCCCGCACTTGTCTTGCGCAACCACGGCCTTCTCACGGTCGGCCGTACTGCTGCTGAAATGTTCAACACCATGTTCTACCTGAACCGAGCCTGCGAGATCCAGGTTGCGACGCTGTCGATGGGGCGGGATATCGTAGCGATCCCGGGATCGATCGCGCAGAGAGTGGTCTCGCAAAACGATCAAATGTCGCTCGATGATGGTGGGCTCGAGTTGGAGTGGGCAGCACATTTGCGCATGCTCGATTCGATTGATCCGACATTTCGGACCTGAGAAGTCTAAAAGGCGTTGGAAGCCGGTCCGGTGAGCGCTGCGCCGCCTGTTCCCGATATCTTGCGCTTGCGGACCGGGCAGGCCCTCGGCTGAAATCAATCGCTTGACATTAATTAAATCAAGATGATTGATTTATTTTTAGGATCATAATTCGCAAAGACTCGTCTAGCTGGTCATCATGATAGTCAAGAAAGCCATCGCCGGCACCAATCTCGAACAGGCCAAGTCACACAATCGCCGCGTGGTGATCGAAGCGATCAGGACCAACGGCGCCTTGTCGCGTGCGGCCATCGCGCGACTGACAGCACTGAGTTCACAGACCATTTCCAACATCGTCGAGGAGCTCGAAAAAGAGGAGCTGCTGCGCCCGGAAGCGACGCAGAAGGGCGCTCGCGGTCAGCCGGCCGTTCCCTATTCGATCAATCCCGACGGCGGTTATTCGATCGGCCTGCAACTCGACCATCAACTGGCGGTGGGTGTCATCACCGATCTGTCCGGCACGGTTCGGGCCCGTTTCGAACGGCCGGTCGACCGGCCGACGCCGGCGCAGGCGATGCCATTGCTGGCTGCGATTGCCGATGATTTGATGCGGACGTTTCGTTTCGACCGCAGCCGCCTGCTTGGCATCGGCATGGCGATGCCGGGCCCGTTCGACGTCGAGGGCATGACTTCGGTCGGGCCAACGGCACTGCCTGGCTGGCAGGATTTCCCCGTCGCCGAAGAGCTCGAGCGGCTGACCGGCATTCCGGTGACGGTGGAGAACGACGCCACCGCAGCCGCCATCGGCGAACGGCTTTACGGCGTTGCCCGCAACCTGAGCAGCTTCGTCTATTTGTTCATCGGCACCGGTCTCGGCGCTGGGCTGTTTCTCGATGGCCATCTCTACAAGGGCACCCGCCACAACGCCGGCGAGATCGGACATATGATCGTCAGTCCTGGCGGCCTCGAATGTGGCTGCGGCAAGCGCGGCTGCCTTGAACGCTACGTCTCGTTGCGCGCCGCCTATGAATGTCTGGAGATCCCCGATCCCGATCATGCCTCGCCGGAACTGCTCGAGGCTTTGCTGGCAAGCGGCGACAGCCGCATGGAACCATGGATCGCACAAGCCACCGCGCCGCTGCGCCAGGCGATCAATGTGCTGGAACTGGCGCTCGATCCTGAAACCGTCGTCCTCGGCGGCTTCATGCCGCTGGCCGTCATCGAGCTTCTGGCGAGCCGACTCGACCCCTTGTATCTCTCGGTCAGCTCGACCAGCACCCGCACGGTACCAAGGGTGCTGGTTGGCGCCGCCGGCAAGGACACCTCGGTTCTGGGCGCGGCCGCGCTGCCGATTTTTTCGGAGACCAACCCGCAATTCGACGTGCTGCAGAAACCGTTCGGATAAGATCCTATGGCGGTTCGATCGATTGTAAGATTTCCCAATCCGCTTCTGCGTGCCATCGCCGATCCGGTGGAGCTGTTCGACAACGACTTGTCCAAGCTGGCGGGCGATCTCATCGACACCATGCACGCGGCACCTGGTATAGGTATCACCGGCCCGCATATCGGCATTTTGAAACGCCTGGTCGTGATCCAGCTGCCTTCTGCCGCAAAGCCGGGAATCTATGTCAATCCATCTGTCATCCAGGCCTCGCCTGAAATGATCCGCCACGCGGAAGGCAGCGTTTCGATGCCCGGTGTCACCGAAGACGTCGAGCGACACGCACGCATACGGGTTCGCTATCAGGATCTCGACGGCAACGAGCGGTTCGAGGATGCCGATGGTCTGCTGGCTGTCTGCCACCAACATGAGATCGATCAACTCGACGGTATCTTCTGGACGCACAGGCTGTCGCGCCTGAAGCGCGACCGTCTGACCAAACGCTACGACAAACTCATGCGGATGTCCTGAACGGAAGTCTGGCGCTAGGATAGCCCGTAGAGCACCGGCATCAGCCCTGCGAGCGCGCTGAACCGTTCCCAGGATTTTCGCTCCGGCACCGTCCAACCGGTCTCGGCAAGGGCCGACAGCCGGGGAAAGACCAGCCGGTCGAAGACGGCGCGGTYGGTCATCGGTTCCGACCAGATGCAGCATTGCACGCCGAGGAAATGTTTTTTCTGCGCAGCGCTCCAGCCTGCCACCGGATCGAAGCCGTAAAGCTTCTCGGGCGATGACCAGCCGGCCCAGGCAGCGCCGGGCTCCGACCATTCCTGGCTGTTGGCCATGTCGAGGTAATAGACCTGTCCCGGATTGACGACGATGTCATAGCCTTCGCCGGCCAGTGCCGCCGAAACCTCGACGTTGCGCCAACCATTGAGGTAGCACTTCGTCTTGTCGATGACGTTGCCGTGCGCGGCTTCTTCCCAGCCGCCGGTGATGCACCCGCGGGAGGCAAGGAAGGTTTGTATCCTTTTGAGGAACTGGGCTTGCAGCAGGGCAGCGCCCGAGCCGTCGATCTCGTCGGCGCCATGCGTGTTGGTGACCACGCCGAGCCGCTTGGCATGCGACTGCGCCAGCGCCTCGCCGCCGAGTTCGGCAAGCCGTTTTAGCGCCTGCGGCGAGCCCGACCATGCACCGATCGGCACCTCGTCGGCGCCGACATGGATCGCCTTGAACGGGAACAGCTCGATCATCTCGTCGAAGATCGTTTCGAGCACGCGGTAGGTTTCCTCGCGTGCCGGGTTGAGGCAGTTGTTGGGAAATCCCTGTACGGAAAAATACTGGCCGTGTTCGCCGGGATCGCGCAGCTCGGGCAGCGCCTCGAGCATGGCGTAACAGTGGCCGGGCACGTCGATCTCCGGCACCACTTCGATGCCGAACCGGCCGGCCAGCGCGACGATCTCGCGGATCACAGCCTTGGTGTAATAGCCGCCGGTCTTGCCGGGGCCTGAGCCAAGCAGCGACGGGATCGGCAGGCCGTGGCCGCGCCAGGCGCCGATGCTGGTGAGCGCAGGGCATGCGTCGATTTCGACCCGCCAGGCCTCGTCATCGGACAAATGCCAGTGGAAACGGTTCAGCTTGCTCCAGGCGAGGATTTTGAGGAACTTCGCGATCTCGGCGGAGGCATAGAACTGCCGCGCCGCATCGAGGTGGCAACCGCGCCAACCAAGCGACGGTTCATCGTTGATTTCCCCGCTGGCCGGAAAAGTGAAAGTGCCAGGATGCTGTCTCGCGCCACGCACGATCTGCCCAAGCGTGATAAGCCCATAGAGGAACCCTGTTTGAGTCGATGCTAAAACCGTCGCAGCGTCAGCCGAAAACATGATCGCATAGGCTTCCGCTCCGAGACCCTCCTTGAGGGACAGGATCACGGGAAAGCCACCTTCCGCTGCCGGACGCACCAGTCCCTCAGCTAGGAACAGGCTGGCGCTGAGTTCGGCAAAGGCTGCCGCAGCAATTGTGGCCTCCCTGCCTCCTGGCCTTGGGTCAAGACCAGCTGGCGCCAGCATGGCGCCTGACACCTCAACACTCCGCGGCCAAGGAATGACCGAGATGGAAGCCGGCGCGACAGTCGGCACCGGATAGGGCTCGGCGCCGCGCTTCAGCGGCGCGTTGTCGCCTTTGGCCTTCGTCGGCTCGACGGAGATGCGCTGGACGCTGCCATCGGCCAGCACCAGGTAGGCGCCGGTAGCGCCATCCGTCCAGTGGCGCAGCGGGTAGCTGAGGCCGCGCGCCGTCAATGTCCAGGCCGCACCGGGTTCGAGCACGAAGCCGACGGGTGGCGCAAACTCGGCATGGTTCGACACGCGATTGACCAGCGTGGCGCCTTCGACGGCGGCCGCCGGGTCGATCCGCGCCGGGCCGCTGATGCAGAGGCGGAAATCCTGCAAGGCCCGACTTGAGGCGTTGGTGAGTTTTAGCGAATAGGCCAGCGCCTGGTTGTCGGATGCGGGCGTCCAAAAACTCTCCAGCCGCAGGGCAAGTGTCTCGGTCATGGCAATCTCATGTGTAAGCGTGAAAAGATCAGTCGACCGACTTCAGCAGGCCGGCATAGATGCCGGGTTCCGAATTGGGGATTTGCGTCGCGCCGACGGTGCGTTCGTAGAATTCCGACGGGCCGACATCGCCAATGATGGCGTAGGCATAGCCCATGGTCTTGAGGTCGAGCAACGAAGCCAGCAGCAGCGCATGCCCGATGCCCTGGCCGCGCACCGCCTCGTCGACGCCGGTCGGGCCGAAAAAACCGCGGGCGATCGATTCATGGCAGGCAAAGCCGACCAGTTTTTCCCCCTTGGTGGCCAAGAAACAGGTCGGCGGCTGGCGCATCATGGAAACCGCCGTCTCGCCCGCCCAGCCGGAGCTGAACTTGCGCCGGACCCAGTCGGTGACCAGTTCGAGTTCCGGGGCCAGCGCCCGGCGAATGGTGACAGCGGCGCTGCGGACGCGCGCGTCGAGTTCCGGATCGGGAGCGAGAAGCGAGAGATTGACAAGATAGTCCATGAAAACCTTCCGGCGTGAATGTCAGGAAACGGCGCCCAACGCGCGGACGAAATGGTTCGACCCGACCTGATCGACCACGGTCGAGGTTGGCCGGCTCAAGCGGCGCACCTCCTCGGCGTGGCCGAGAAAACGGGCGCTGTCGCCGGCAATGAACGGCCGATCGGGGTCGGGCACAGCCGAAAGCAGCAGCCGCGTATAGGGATGGCGGGCATCGCCGATCACGGCCCGTGTGTCGCCCCACTCGACCATCTGTCCCGCAAACATCACGATCACCTCTTCGGCGACATGGGCCGCGGTGGCGATGTCGTGGGTGATGTAGAGCAGCGCCAGCTGCCGCTCGCGCTTGACGCGCGCCAGGAGATCGAGGATGCCGAGGCGGATAGAGACATCGAGCATCGAGGTCGGCTCATCGGCAACCAGCACCTCCGGCTGAACGGCGAGCGCGCGTGCGATGTTGACGCGCTGGCGCTGACCGCCCGAAAGCTCGTGCGGAAACTTGTGCGCTGTCAGCGCCGGCTCCAGCCCGACCCAGTCGAGCAGATCGGCAACGCCTTTCACTTGCTCGGCCTTGCTTTTGGCGTGGCCATGCAGCGCCAGCGGCCGGGCTAGGTGATGCTGCACCGAAAACACCGGATTGAGCGAGGCGAATGGATCCTGGAACACCATCTGCACGGCGCGGCGATAGGCCTTTTCGCCGGCCGCCGTGCCGGCTCGCGTCACGTCGCGGCCGCGGAAGAACATGTCGCCACCGGTCGGGGCGTCCATGCGCGCGATGATGCGGGCGCATGTGGTCTTGCCGCAGCCGGACTCGCCAACCAAWGCCAGCGCATGGCCGCCCCGCAGCGACAGCGAGATACCGCGCAAGGCCTGCACAAGACCGAAGCTGCGCTCGATGCCATCCAGCCTGATGATCGGCTCGGCCTCGATCGTGGCAATTGGGGTCGTCGGCACAGCATTCATACGGCCGCTTCCTTTGCCAGGCCTGGCAGTTGCGGGATCGCGCCCCAGAGTTTTCGTGTGTAGTCATGCGCCGGGGCGCGACTGACCTGCCTGACATCGCCGATCTCGACCAGTTCGCCCTTCAGCATCACCCCGATGCGGTGGCAGAGCTGCGCCATCAGGTGCAGATCGTGGGTGATGAACAGCACCGAGAAGCCGTAGCTTCGCTGCAGGTCGATGACCTGTTCGAGGATTTCGCGCTGCACGACGACGTCGAGCGCTGTCGTCGGCTCGTCCATGATGATCAACTCCGGCTTCAGCGCCAGGCAGATGGCGATGACGATACGCTGGCGCATGCCGCCTGAGAACTGGTGCGGATAGTCGCCAAGTCGGCTGGCCGGGATGCCGACCAGCTTGAACATCTCTTCTGCCCGCGCCCGCGATTTTTCGCGCGACGAGCCGGTATGATGGCGCAGCACATCGTGGAACTGCGCCTCGACCCGCATCAGCGGATTGAGCGAATTCATCGCGCTCTGGAACACCATACCGATGCGCCGCCAGCGCACCTCCTGCAGCTTGCTTTCCGTTAGTTTCAGCAGGTCCTGGCCATCGAGCAGGATTTCGCCGCCCGCCACCCAGGCCGGCGCCTTGGCGAGCCTTGTGATGGCGTAGGCGATCGTGCTTTTACCGCAGCCGGATTCACCGGCCAGCCCGAACAGTTCGCCGCGGCCGATGTCGAAGGATACGTTCTTGACCGCGCGAAAGGCTCCCTTGTCGAGCAGATAGTCGACACTGAGGTCGCGGATTTGCAGCAACGCTTCGCTCACCGTGCCGCCTCCAGTTCACGCTTGCGCAGCCGGTTGAGGCGCAGCCAGCGGCTGAGCGCCGGGCCGGAGCGCAGCTGCGGGTTGGCGATTTCGTCGAAGGTGAAGTTCAAGAGCGCCAGGCCCAGCCCGACCAGTGCGATGCCGGCGGCCGGCGCGCTGATATCCCACCACGCACCGACGATGATGGCCGACGAATTCTGCGCATTGTAGAGCATCGTCCCCCAGGTGACGTTGAGCGGATCGCCAAAGCCGAGATATTCGAGCGTCGTCTGCGCCACGATGGCGTAGATGATCGAGCCGACGATGTTGATGCCGATCAGCGGCACCAGATTGGGCAGGATCTCGACGAAAATAATCCGCCAGGCGGGCTCGCCGACCATACGCGCGGCGGTCACGAACTCGCGGTTCCGGAGTGCCAGCGTCTGCGAACGCGTCATGCGCGCGCCCCACGGCCATGAAGTCAGCGCGATGATCATCATGATGGCGACAGGTCCGACCGTGCCGGCGAAGGAAGCGAGCAGGATCAACAGCGGAATGTTGGGAATCACCAGCACCGCATTGGTGATCAGATCGAGCGTGGCGTCGGTGCGGCCGCCGAAGTAGCCGGCGACAAGTCCGATGATGGTGCCGAGCGCGGTGATGAACAGGCCGGTGGCGAACCCGACGGCCAGCGACGGGCGCGCGCCCCAGACGAATTGCGCATAGACGTCGCGGCCCATCTTCGTGGTGCCGAAATAGTGCTCGACGGTCGGCGGCTGATGCGAGCGCCCGACGCGCTCACCGGGATCGGTCGGCGCAAGGATCGGCGCGAACAACGCCATCAGGCAGAGCGCGGCGACGATGATCAGGCCGGCGACGGCCTTCTTCTGCCGCCATAAAAGGCGCCAACCAAAATTCATGCCCGCTCCTCCCGAATGCGTGGATCGACGAACCCGTAAAGGAGATCGACCAGAAGATTGGCGCCGAGCGTCGCCATCGTCATCAAAAGCAACTGGCCCTGGATGACCGGATAGTCGCGTGCGACGCTGGCGGTAAACAGCGTCAGCCCGAGGCCGGGATAGTTGAAGACGATCTCGGTCACGATCGAGCCGCCGAACACGGCGCCAAGCATCAGCGCCAGATTGGTCAGCACCGGCAGCATGGCGTTGCGCAACGCGTAGGAAAACATCACCATCGTCTCGCCGAGCCCCTTCGCGCGGCCCATGGTGACGTAGTCCTCGCCAAGCACCGATATCATCGAGGAGCGCGTCGTCGTCTGGAACTCGCCGATCAGATAGGGCGACAGCGTCAGCACCGGCATGATCGCGTGCCAGAAGACGCTGCCGAAAAAGGTGAAGTTCAATCCCGGGTCGAGGTCGGGATTGTAGGCATAGCCCACCGGGAACCAGCGCAGCGTCACGCCAAAGGTGAACAAGGTCGCCAGTCCGATGATGACCGGAGGGATCGCGATCAGCACGACAGAAAACGGCGAGACGAACGCATCGAAGCGTCCGCCCCGCCGCCAGGCTGCCACTGCGCCGAGGGAGACTCCAACGCAGAGGGAAAAGATGATCGCCGTGGTAACCAGGAAGGCGGTCCAGCCGGCGGAGCGAGCCAGAACCTGGGTGACGGTCTGCGGGTAGTATTTCACCGACACGCCGAGATCGAACCTGGCGAGGCCGGTGATGTAATCGACGAACTGCCCCAGCATCGGCTGTTCGACGGCGCCGAAGCGGGCCTTGATCGCTTCGATCGCCGCCGGTGTCGCGCGCGGCCCGAGTTGCGCGATCATGCCGTCGACCGGACTTCCCGGCATCAGCCGGGGGACAGTGAAATTCATGACGATGGCGAACAGGAAAGCGACGAAATAGACCCCGAGTCGTCGAAGAGGAATCCGCATTCACCTGTCCTTATGCTCGGTTTGCCTTCTCTTCCTGTGGAAGAAGGCGACGGATGGAAGGGGGACGACGGCTGCTTCGTCCAGCACCGTCGTCCGACCTCGCGGCGTCTGTCCCTGCTGCTCGCCAAAAGGCGGGGCTGGGACGCCCCCTCCCCTCAGGGAAAAGGGCGCTTGCCCCAGACTATTGCACGGGCTTCAGGCGCAGCAAATGCATCAGCCGCAGGCGGTTGTTGTCGTGGTTTTCAGGGTTCATCACCGGCTCGTCCTTGGTCACCCAGCCGGTGAAGCGCTTGGTCGAATACTGGTACCAGGTCGGTCCGTTGAACACCGGCACCACCGGAAAGTTGTCGGCGATGAGGACTTGCACCTGATCGAACAGTTTTTTGCGCTCGTCGTCGGTGGTCGCCTTGCGGTAGGCGTCGAAGACCTTGTCCAGTTCCGGATTGGAATAGCGCGACGGTGCGCTGGTGATACGGCCGGCAAAGGCCGTCGACAGCGACTGGTAGTAGCCGCGGAACGGTGTCGGCCCGTCGGCGCGCGAGTTCATGACCGCATCGAACGAACCGTCGAGAATCTGCTTTTGCCATTGCTCATATTCCGGCGTCGCCACCGAGGCATTGATGCCGGCCTTGCGCAGTCCTTCGGTGGCGATCTGAACGGCGTCGATCCAGTCGGTCCAGCCATTGGGAACGATGATCGAGAACGCGATCGGCTCGCCCTTCGGCGTGGTGCGCATGCCGTCGGCGCCCTTCTTGTAGCCGGCGTCGTCAAGCACCTTGTTGGCCTTGTCGACGTCGTAGGTCATCCAGACATCCTTGTCGCCTTCGGCTGCCTTGTTGCGCCAGGCGTCGAAACGCGGCGGCAGGCCGCTGGCGTGCAGATTGACCACCGGATAGCCGAAACCGGCAATATCGACCATCGCCATGCGATCCATGACCAGGCTGAAGGCGTGGCGGAAATTAATGTCGTTGAAGGCTTCGGCCAGCGCCGGCTTGGCGGTCTTGAAATTCATCTGGAAAGCGATGGTTTCCGCCGGCGGCTGCCAGTAGCCATTGTGCTCCTTGTCGAGCGCGACATAGGTCTTGTCGATCTCCGGCAGGAACGAGCCGATCCAGTCCATCGACCCCTCCGGCAACAGCGCCAGCATCTGGTCGTTGCCGGCGATCTGCGGCAGCTTCAGGCAGTCGACATGCAGCGAGGCGGCATCCCAGTAGTTGGGATTGCGGCATTGTTCGTAGACCTGCGGCGTGAAGCGGCGGATCTCGGTCATCGGGCCCGATCCCACAGGCTTCTCGTTCTTGAAGGCGAGCGGATCGGCGACATCCTTCCAGATGTGCTCGGGCACTACCGGGAAATCGGCCATCGATTCCGGAAAATGCGTGTCGATGTCCTTCAGCGTGATCTTGACTTCGGTCGGCGACGGCGCTTCGACCGAGGCGACGCTGCTGCCGACACCGACAGTGTCGACCGCCGGGTTCTTCAGCATCAGGTCGAGGGTGAATTTCATGTCGGCCGAGGTCAGCGGTTGACCATCCGACCATTTGACGCCGTCGCGCAGCGTGTAGGTGATCGATTTCAAGTCGTCGGAGAATTTGTAACCCGTCGCCAGCCGATAGATCGGCTTGCCGCTGTCATAGTCGTTGAAGATGACCAGCGGCTCATAGACGAAGTCCATGGTGCTCTGGCGGCGCCCGCCGAGATCGAACGGGTTGAAATTCTGCACCCAGCTCGTCTGCTCCTCGATGTGCATGGCGAGCACCGATTCGGCGGATGCCGATCGCACGCCGAAGGGAAAAGTCGTGGCGATAGTCGCGGCGACGAGCGCCGTGCCGATCAACAGCCGCCGGCGTGAAATCGCCGTCGACAGGTCTTGCGGGCAACGCAGATTCGGGTCTGGCAGCTTAGCGGTCATGCTTCATTTCCCCTTGGTTGATTGCCATTCCGCCTCTTCGGGCGAATAAGATAAATCAATTTGATTTAATCCTAAGTGGGAAACAGTGCCGGCGTCAACGCCTCTGTTCAGCAATGCCGATTGAAGTTCCCAAGAACCGCTGGTTACTCAGGTCTGGCATAGATGCCGGGGGGCGAAATTGCGTTGGGTTGAGGCCCTGCGGATCGCCTCTTATCTCCTCTTGATAGATTGCGTTCGTCATCTATATAGGTATAGATTGCGAACGAACTCTAAATGGAGACTGACGATGCGTGTGAGTCGTAGTCAGGCCGCGGAAAACCGCGAAACCGTAATCAACGTCGCAAGCCGCCTTTTTCGGGACCGCGGCTTTGACGGCATCGGCCTCAAGGATCTTATGAAGGGTGCCGGGCTGACCCAAGGCGCCTTTTACAAGCAATTCGCGTCAAAGGAGGATCTGGCTGCGCAGGCTTCCAGGCGGGCGATGGAGAGCGCCACCCACCGATGGTCGGCCGCAACTGCGGCGAACCCCGAGGATCCGCTGGGCGCGGTGATCGGATTCTACCTCAGTATGGGCCATCGCGGAGAAAAGATGGACGGCTGCCCGGTCGTTGCGCTCGGCTCGGATGCTGCCAGGCAGCGCGCCGAGGTGAAGGCGTCATTCGAAGCCGGGATCAAGGAATACCTTGAGATGCTCGGTAGTTGGGTTGGCGAGGCCAGCGGCGAGGAGGCTGGCGGCAAGGCCATGGCCATTCTCTCGACAATGGTCGGCGCGGTGGTCCTCTCGCGGGTCGTCAACGATCCCGACCTTGCGCAAGCTTTTCTGGATGCTGCGACCAATCAGGTTCGCGAAGCAGTCGCCGCTTGAGCGGTGCCGGTAGCGCTGTCGGTGCACCCAAGTGATAGGAGAAAAGATGCGACGGATTGTTGTTACAGGCATGGGAGCGGTCACGCCGCTTGCTGCCAATGTCGATGCGTCCTGGTCGCGCCTATTGGCCGGTCGATCGGGCATCCGCAGGCTTCCGGACGATGTGGTGGGAGACCTGCCGGCGAAGATTGGCGGCGTGGTTCCCTCCGCAGATGAAGATCCGGACGCCGGTTTCGATCCCGATGTCATCCTGTCTGCGAAGGACCAGCGCAAGGTAGACCGGTTCATTGTCTTTGCGCTGGCTGCGGCGGAAGAGGCGCTTGCGCAGGCGAAATGGAAGCCTGCCTTGGAAACGGATCGCCTGCGTACAGCAACGATCATCGCTTCAGGGATCGGCGGGTTTCCCGCCATCACCGAGGCGGTGCGCACGGTCGACCTGCGTGGCGTCCGCCGCCTGTCGCCCTTTACGGTGCCGTCCTTCCTAGTGAATCTTGCGGCAGGCCACATCTCGATCCGGCATGGCTTCAAAGGCCCATTGGGCGCACCGGTGACGGCGTGCGCTGCCGGCATCCAGGCGATCGGCGATGCGGCTCGTCTTATCCGCGCCAATGAAGCCGATATTGCCGTGTGCGGCGGCACGGAAGCATGCATGAATATCGTCAGCCTCGGTGGGTTTGCCGCGGCACGCTCTCTTTCGACCTCTTTTAATCACCGTCCTGATGAGGCCTCCCGACCGTTCGACAAGTCGCGCGACGGCTTCGTCATGGGCGAAGGAGCCGGCGTGCTGGTCATCGAGGAGTTGAGCCACGCGCTGGCGCGCGGCGCAAAACCGCTTGCCGAGCTCGTCGGCTACGGGACGACCGCGGATGCTCATCACGTCACTTCCGGTCCCGAGGATGGCGGCGGTGCGCGCCGAGCCATGGAGATCGCCATTGCGCAAGCAGGGATTTCGCCGCGCGAGGTTCGTCATCTCAATGCGCATGCGACCTCCACGCCAGTCGGCGACCTGGGTGAGATCGAAGCGATCAAGAGCGTATTCGGGCGCGATTTCGCGATAGCCGTCAGCGCAACGAAGTCGGCGACCGGGCACCTGCTCGGAGCGGCCGGCGGGCTTGGTGCTATCTTCGCGATCCTGGCGCTCAGGGATCAGGTCGCCCCGCCGACCCTTAACCTGAGCGGTCCCGATCCGGCCGGCGACGGCATCGACTTCGTCGCAAACGAGCCCCGGCCAATGGAGATGGAGTACGCGATCTCCAATGGCTTCGGCTTTGGCGGTGTGAATGCCAGCGCCTTGTTCAGGCGCTTGAACCACCCGTGGCCTGACGCGAGCGCCAGAGGCAGTCAGGTCTAACGCCCTTTGCTCCGACCTTTCATGCTTCTCCCCCCGATCCAACGCAAAGAAAGAAATGATTTCGATGAATAAGACCAATCCTGGCGTCGCCCTCGTCACGGGGGCATCCTCCGGCATCGGGCGCGCGACGGCCAACACCTTACTGAACGCGGGCTTTCGCGTATTCGGAACCAGCCGTCGTACGGCCTCCAAACAATCCGACGGCGTTACCATGCTGACCTGCGACGTGACCGACGACGCGTCCGTTGCGAAAATGGTCGATGACGTTCTGGCCAAGGCCGGACGCATCGACCTGCTGGTCAACAATGCCGGCATGGGTCTGTTTGGCGGCGCGGAGGAGTCCTCGACCGCTCAGGCCCAGGCGCTATTCGACGTGAACGTCTTCGGCGTTTTGCGCGTGACCAACGCGGTGTTGCCGGCAATGCGACGCCAAGGGACGGGCAGAATCGTCAATTTGAGTTCGGTACAGGGGTTCATCCCCGCTCCCTATTTCGCGCTTTACTCGTCGACCAAACATGCCATCGAGGGTTATTCCGAGTCGCTCGATCACGAATTGCGCCCGTTCGGCATTCGCGTTTCGTTGGTGGAGCCCGCCTATACTCGTACGTCATTCGAGGACAATCTTGCCGCCCCCGATCAGTTGCTTGATATTTATGACTCAGCGCGCGCTGGCATGACTGTAGCCGTGCGGAAAGCGATGGAAACAGGCGATGCGCCCGAAGTGGTAGCTGAGACCATTTTGGCGGCTGCGACCGATTCCGCGCCCAAGAGGCGCTATGCGGCGGGCAAAATGGCGCGCCGGGTCAGTTTCTTGCGCCGTTTCGTCCCCGCGTCCGCATTCGACAAAAGCCTGCGAAAGCAGCTCGGGCTGCCGGTCTGACGGTTTGGGCTGCGGCGCTCTCCCGCTGCCATTGCTTCCCTCGAACGGAGAAGCGTGTCCCAAGCCCTGGTCGCCGGCTGACATTTTCGACGTGAATGCGCAGCCAAAACTCAACCGCCGCCGACTACGCCATTTCAGGACGTTTTGACGCCTCGCGGATCGCTTTGTGCACGCCGCGCTGCAGATCCATGAACGCCGGCGTTTCCATGACCTCTTCGCGACGTGGGCGTTCCATATCGACATTGAAGGTCTGGGTAATGCGTCCGGGGCCAATGCCCATGACGACGATCCGATCGGAGAGATAGACAGCCTCCTCGACATCATGGGTGACGAACAGCACTGTCAGCCTGTGTTCTTCCCAGATCTGGGTCAGGAGTTCCTGCATCTGATGCCTGGTCAAGGCATCCAGCGCGCCGAAGGGCTCGTCCATCAGCAGCATTTTGGGTCGATAGGAGAGCGCGCGGGCGATGGCGACGCGCTGCTTCATGCCGCCTGAAAGCTCGGACGGATAGCGATCGGCGCTGTGGGGCAGCTTGACCAGTTCGAGATGCTCGAGCGCGATCCGCCGACAGGTCGCACGGTCATGGCCGGCGGCCTTGAGGGCAAACTCGATGTTCTGTTGCGCCGTCAGCCAGGGAAGCAGTGTGTAGGACTGGAAGACGACGCCGCGGTCGAGCCCCGGCTGCAGGATCGGCGCGCCGTCGATGGCAAGCTCGCCCGCGTCGAAATCCTGCAGCCCGGCGACGATCGAAAGCAGCGTGCTCTTGCCGCAACCCGATGTGCCCACCAGCGAGACAAACTCGTTGTCGGCAAGATCGAGATTGATATCGCGCAGCACTTCCGTGCGCCGTTCCCCCGAGCCGAAGCTCTTGTGGAGGCCTCCGATGTGCAATTTGGGAACACTCATCGGCTGCATCTCATTGCGATTGGCCATCCTGACGAAACAGCACTTTCTCAAGCGCCTTCATGACCTGGTCCGTGACCAGGCCGAGGACGCCCAGCAGCAGGATGTAGCCGATGATGGTGTTGGTCTGGAAATAGCGCTGCGACACTGTGATGCGATAGCCGAGGCCGGATGTCGCCGCGACGAGTTCCGCCAGCACGAGCCATGTCCAGGCCCAGCCGAGGCTGATGCGCAGCGTGTCCCAGATGCCCGGCAAGGCACTCGGCACCACGATGCGGGTCAGGATCTTGCGATCCGGCAGGCCGAGTGTCCGCCCAAGGCCGATGAAATCCTTCGGAACCCGCTTCACATTGTCCATGATCATCAGGACCTGCTGAAAGAAGGTGCCGATGAAGATGATCAGGAATTTCTGCGTGTCTCCCGTACCCGCCCAGAGGATGGACAAGGGCACGAAAGCGACCACCGGCATGTAGCGGATGAAATCCACCAGCGGCTCGACCGCTGCTTCCCACGACCTGAAACTGCCGATCAGCACGCCGATCGGGATTGCCAGGGCCGAGGCAATCAAGAATCCGATGGAGATACGGTACATCGACGCTTTGAGGTCGATCCACAGCGTGCCGTCGCCGGCGAGCTTGGCGAGCTGGCTTGCCACACTGCCGGGCGATGGCAGGAAGATCGCTTTCACCGCCCCAAGGCCTGTGGCTGCCCACCAGGCAACACCGAGCCCGATGAACACCGCAACGGCAATCATCACGAAGCGCGACCGGGCGATGGGCACGCCGATCCCCGAGGATCGGCGGCGCGCCGGCGTGCGTTTCGTGACTGGCTCCGGAGGCGGGCTCGTGGTCACAGCACGCTCCTCGGCCGTTTTCGTTGCCACGTCAGGCCTTCGTCACTCTGCCGCCTTGACGAAAGCCGGGTCGATCATCTGCTCGGGCGTCACATCGGCCTGAAGCAGCTTGGCGTTCTTGGCGGCGGCTTCGACATCGGCAAACGTCTTGGTCGAGAAATCGCCGGTCAATGCCGTCTTGTTTTCGGCGAGCGAATAGTAGCGCACGCCGTCAAACGCGGTGTTGAGGTCTTCGACGCTCGAACCAACCGCCTTGGAGATGATAGCGCGGCCACCGGGCGTATCGGCGGTGTAGTCCTTCAGCGCTGCGTCCCAACTCTTGATCATGGCCAGCACCTGCCCGGGGCGCGACTTGATCACCTCATCGCGCACCACCAGCACGTCGCTGATCAGGCCGGGATCCTCTCCGGCGGTGAAGATCAGTTTGAAGTCCTTGTTCTGCGCCATGGCCACGGTGAGATAGGGCTCATAGGTGACCGCGACCGGAACCTGACCGGCGATCAACGCGCCGCCTGCATCGGACGCCGGCATCGGTACCGGCTGGATATCGTCGATGGACATGCCGTTTTTGGCCAGCGCATATTTGAGCAGGATATCGCTCGTCGTGCCTTCCTCGAAGGCGACCTGCTTACCCTTGAGATCCTTGACCGACGTGATGTCCTTGCCGGCGATCATCGCGTCGGCCGTCATCGAGACATCGAGCAGCAGCACGATTTTCACCGGCAGGCCGGCGGCAACCATACCCATCGCCGTGTGGGTCGCGATGTTGGCTGCGTCGAGCTGGCCGCTCGCCAGGGCAGCGTTGATATCCTTGTCCTGGGCGAAGTTCACGATTTGGACGTCCGCCAGCCCGTTTGCCTTGAACAGACCCTTGGCCTCGGCGATATGCCACTGGCCATATCCAAGCCACGGTTCGATGCCGATCTTGAATGAACCCGCCTCGGGCGTGGTGGGAATGGTCGCATCGGCCGCATTTGCGGCCTGGCTGGCGGCGATGCCGATGGCCGCAGCCATGAACAGCGCGCGAAATTGTCCTGTGAGGTTACGCATCGTCATTGTTCCCCTTGATGCCGGATCACTTCTTCAACAAAGCACCGGTCTGGTGAGAAGGCGGGTTCTGCTCTCGCGGCTCTTGCCCTGGCGTTTTTCCGCAGCCTTCATGGAAGTGCAGCGGCATTTCAACGTCGGCGAAAGCCGTTGTCAAGAAGTAAAACTACATACATGCATATACAAGCCATGGCTTCTCCTGGTCAGGCATTTTTGGAAGGAGAATAGCGGCTGCCGAGGGTGTACCGGCTGCCCGCATAGGTCAGTTTGCTGATCGTCGCCACCACGGCGCCGGTCCATGTGCGGCGATGCAGAAAGAGGCAGCAATCGCCGACCTCGATGCCCAGATGCAGCGCGGTCTCGGTATCCGCCGGGATGGCGGAGATGATGTGCTCGACCTCGGTCACCGGGGTTTTCTGCATAAGGTAGTCATACGTCGCCGTCTTCGTGAAATCCTGCTTGTCATAGTCGGGGATGAGGCCTGGATTGACGAAGCGCTCTTCGACTTGCACGGGCACGTCGTTTTCGAAATTCACGACGACGGAATGGTAGACGGCAACCCGTTTCGCCATCTCGAAGGCAAGCATCAGCTCCTTTGCCGGCATGATGGTTTCAAGGACCAGCACTTCGGAACGGTGCGTGTTGCCGCGCCCGACAATCTCCGCCGCTATGTTGTTGATCTCAAGCAGGGCCGACTGCGGCCGAGGCGGCGCAATGAACGTTCCAACGCCCTGAATGCGGACCAGAAATCCCGCCGACGTCAGCTCCCTCAAGGCCCGATGGATGGTCATCCTGGAAACGCCGAGCGATGCCACGAGTTCGTTTTCGGACGGCAGCTTGCGGTCCTTGCTCCATCGCCCGGTGCCGATGTTGGTCAGGATGTAGTCCTTCACCTTTTCGTAGAGCGGGCTCGCCGTATTGGGCAAGGTGTTCATCTTCAAAGTCCTTTCCGGCAATCCATCGAAAGTCATGCGCCCTCGGCACGTTGCTGCATCCGGATGATCGTTTTCAAGCCATCGGCTCGCCCCGCCAGCAACCGCTCATAGGCGGCGGGCACGTCATCGAGGCCGACCTCGCGGTCGATCAGCTCGATCAGGGGCTGCGTCAGTTCACCGAGCATCGCAATGGCGTCGGGAAGCTCGTCCGCAAACGCATGGCAGCCCAGCAATGTGATTTCCCGTTCAACCAGAGTGTTGGGATCGATATCGAGACGGCCATGGAATATGCCGACCATTGCCACCGCGCCGCCCGGATCGAGAACACCCAGCAGTTGCTCGAGTACGGCGATGCTGCCTGTCGCTTCGACAGCGGCGAGCAAGGGGGTATACGCCGTGGCCGCGGCGATGGCTTCGCGGTTCAGCACGACAGGCACGGCGCCGGTGACTCGCGCCACCAGCGCGCAGCGGCTCGGGTTGCGGTCGGTGACCAGAATGGTCCCCTGAAATGTTCGGGAGAGCAGCAAGGCAACGAGACCGCCGATAGGGCCGCAACCGGTGACGAGGACGGAACGTCCGTTTTTAGGCAGGCGCCGCACGGCATGCAAAGCCACCGCAAGCGGCTCGGCCATTGCCGCAACCCGCTCGTCAAGGGCGGCATCGACGATGTGCAGGAGACGGGCGGGCAAGACGGCCTCTTCGGCGAAGCCGCCATCGCAGACTTCACCGACAAATCCAAGCGAGCTGCAGTGCTGCCTGCGCCCCGCTCTGCACTCAGCACAGTCTCCGCACCAGAAGCGCGAGTCGGCGACGACCCTGTCGCCGACGGCGAGCGTGTCCACGCCCTCCCCGACCGCTGTCACCTCGCCTGTCAGTTCATGCCCCGCCGTGGACGGAGATCGGCTTATCCACTGGCCCGTCCGGAAATTGTGCAGGTCCGAGCCGCAAATGCCCGCGGCCGTGACCTTCAGCTTCACCCAGCCCGCATCGGGATCGCTTGGTGCCGCGATGTCTTCGACGCGCAAGTCACCGGGTCCATGCAGGCGTACGGCTTTCATGGCGACCCCTTAGAGATAGCGGTTGCGGATCTCTGAAATCGCGTTTTCGTGGGAACTGAAACCTTCGTAGCGGGCCAGCTTGCGCGCATGCCCGGCGAGTTCCGGATAGGCTGCCGAGGTGACATAGCCGACGGACGAGCGCTTGACGAAATCCGTCACCGAAAGCGGCCCGTAGGTTCGCGCCCAGCGGCTGGTCGGCAGCACCGCATTGGGTCCGAGGACAAAGTTGGCGAGCGTCACCGGCGTGTGCGGCCCCATCAGGATTTCGGCCGCTTCGGTGATCTGCCCAAGGTGCGCAAACGGCTCCTTCGACAGGATCTCGAGGTGCTCGGGCGCATAGTCGTTGATGAAGCGGTAGCTGTCTTCCAATGACGCCGTCAGCACGATGCCGCCGCGCTTTCCGGTCAGCACCGCACGCGAAAATTCGACACGCTGCTCGGTCATCCGCGACCAGTGTTCCGGAATGGCGGCAAGGGCGGCTTCAGCAACCTTGCGGCTATGCGTGACGATATAGGCCGATGAATCGGGCCCATGCTCGGCCTCGATCAAAAGGTCGAGGGCAGCAAGGCCGCCGTCGATGCTGTCGTCGACAAAGATGATCGCTTCGGAGGGGCCGGCCGGAAGACCGGTGTTGATGACCGAGGACAACAAGCTCTTTGCCGCAACCACCCACGGGCTGCCAGGACCGACGATCTTGACAGCTGGCTTCACCGTCTCGGTGCCATAAGCGACTGCGGCGACAGCCTGGGCGCCGCCGCATTTGTAGACGGTCTCGACGCCGGCAAGGCGGGCTGCGACCAGAGTGGCGGCGTCCACGGAGCCATCCGATGTCGGCGGCGTGACGATCGCGATCTGCGGCACCCCGGCGATCACGGCGGGAACCGACGTCATCATCGTCACCGATGGAAAGGCACCCTTGCCGCGTGGCACGTAAAGCGCAACCGAAGCGATCGGCGTGTACCGGTCACCGGCATAGGCGCCTGGCCGAACCTCCTTCAGCCACATCGGTTCCGGCCGCTGCTCCAGGTGGAAACTGCGGATGTTGCCGATACCGTATTTGATGCTCTCGGTGACATCCTTTTCGACCGTGTCGAACGCCGCGTCGAATTCGGCCTCCGAGACCTTCAGCTCACCTTCGGCCACACTGGCCTTGTCGAACTCCCTGGCGAACCGGATCAGCGCCGCATCGCCTTCGTCCCTGACCGACTGGATGATCGGCCGGACCTTCTCGACGAAAGTCGACAGATCGCCTTCGGCTCGCTTCAGCAAATCGGCTCGCTGGCCAGCATCGATCGACGACAGATCATGAAAGCTGATGTCAGACATGGGTGTTCCCTCTTCTGGAAAATGTCAACATGCCGGGCGGCTTCCACAAAGTATGTACAACCACATACAAGATGCCAAGTTGATTCTCGCTGCCCGGCTTCGCGCCGCAGCGCAGCCACTGTCACCCGGTCATATCGACGCCAGAAAGCCGCCATCGACCGGGATCGACTGTCCGGTTATGTAGGCAGCGGCATCGGACGCCAGGAACACGGCGACCCCATGCAGATCGGCGACATCGCCGAAGCGTCGCTGCGGTATCTTGGCAAGCATTGCCCGCTGCCAGGTCTCGTCGCTGTAAAAAACATCGGTCATGGCTGTCCGGAAGTATCCGGGCGCGATGGCGTTGACGCGGATGCCGAGCTCCGCCCACTCCGCCGCCAGAGCACGCGTCATGCCGAGCAGGCCCGATTTCGACGAACCGTACGGCACCGCTGTCGGCACGCCGACTTCGGATGTCAGGGAGCAGAGATTGATGATGACGCCTGGTCGCCCCGCCTCTCTCATGTGGCGGGCGGCGGCCTGGGCGCAGAAGAACGCTCCCTTGAGATTGGTGTCGACGATCCTGTCCCACAGGGCTTCCTCGACATCGAGTGAAGGCCGGACCTCTTCCACGCCGGCATTGTTGACGAGGATGTCGAGCCCGCCGAGCAGGTGGGCTGCCTCCGCCACCGCGCTCCTGCAGCTACCGACATCGGTGACATCGAGGGCCAGCGCATGCGCAATGCCATCGGCTTGACGTATGGCCGCGGTCGTCTCGTCGAGGGACGGCACGGCACGTGCGGTGACCGCGACATCGGCGCCGGCAGCACTCAAAGCCTCGGCAATGCTGCGCCCGATGCCACGGCTGGCGCCGGTGACCAGCGCCTTCTTGCCGGAAAGGTCGAAAAGAGAAGCATTGCGCATGTGAGTCCATTCCCTCGGTGCCGTCTTCCGATCCACCGGCCCATTCGCCGTCTTAGGGCCATCTAACGGTGGTTGCCCACGCTGGCATACATGCCGGTGGTGCGAAATTGCGTGGGGTTGATGCCATACAGGCGGCGGAAGACTTTCGAAAAATAGTTGGCATCTTCGAAGCCGCACATGATGGCCACTTCCTTCACCGGCAGGAAGTCGGCTTTCGTCAGCAATTTCGCCGCACGCTGCAGCCGCTGCTGCAGCACGAATTCGGCCGGTGGCAGGCCCTCGCTCTCGGCGAAGCAGCGCGAGAAATGCGCGCGGCTGAGCCCGCTGATCGCCGCTAGATCGTCGACCGACAGCGGCCTGTCGAGATTGGCCTTGATGTGATCGATCACCGGCTGCATCGGGCTTTTCTCGTCGGTGAAGGCATGCGAGCCGAACACATCGTCATAGAGCGCCATCGCCGCCTCGTAGGCGACGGCGGACGCGGCTCCGGGCGAGGCCGCGCCCTTGACCAGGCGCACGCTGCAGTCTGCGAGATGATCGATCGTCGACGGCTGCAACCGCAGCACCGGGCCGACGGCGGCAAGGACCAGCTTGTGGATGCGCAGCGCCTCATCGCCGTTCATCGATATCCAGAAATATTCCCAGCGCTCGCCCTTGGCCAGCCAGTACCGGTGATTGTGCGGCACCAGCACCAGCAGCGTGTCGCCCTTTTGCAGGCGGTAGTTGCGGTTCTCGTAGCGCAGCCGGCCAGTGCCGCTGATTGTGTGCTGAAGCACCGTAAACGGCGTCTGGCCGCGCTTGCGTCCATCCCAGTCGTAGATTTCGTTCTCGCGCACTTCGTAGCCGGTGCTTGTCGGCATGGTGTGCAGGCGCTGACGGCCGCGCGGCAGCGAGACGGTTCTGCCCGATGGTCCGGTGTCGATCAGGTCGCGCAGCACAAAATTACCCCCGAAAGCACAATCCTTCTCTGGTCGCTTTCCTCAATAGGCGCATAATCCCTGCCGAAAGCATAAGAAGCCGCGGTCGAGGAGCGGTCAGGAGGAGACGCCGGATTCCCGTTTGTCGTGGCTCTATGCCGCGGCATGTGGATCAAATTTCCTTTTGTCGCCCTTACCTAACATTTCGACAGGATCGAGGTGAAGTGATGAGTTTCAAAATCGCCATCATCGGCGCGGGCAGCGTCGGCTTCACCAAGAAGCTGTTTACCGACATTCTGTGCGTTCCGGAATTCAGGGATGTCGAATTCGCGCTGACCGACCTTAGCCAGCACAATCTCGGAATGATCAAGGAGATCCTCGACAGGATCGTCGAATTCAACAAATTGCCGACGCGGGTCACGGCGACAACGGATCGCCGCGTTGCCCTTGAGGGGGCTCGCTACATCATCAGCTGCGTGCGCGTCGGCGGCCTCGAAGCCTATGCCGACGACATCCGAATCCCGTTGAAATATGGCATCGACCAGTGCGTCGGCGATACGATCTGCGCCGGCGGCATTCTCTACGGCCAGCGCAACATCCCGGTCATTCTCGACTTCTGCAAGGACATCCGCGAACTCGCCGAGCCTGGGGCGAAATTCCTCAACTATGCCAACCCGATGGCGATGAACACCTGGGCGGCGATCGAGTATGGCAAGGTGGATACCGTTGGCCTCTGCCATGGCGTCCAGCACGGCGCCGAGCAGATCGCCGAAGTGCTGGGTGCCAACTCGCATGGCGAACTCGACTATGTCTGCTCCGGCATCAACCATCAGACCTGGTTCATCGATCTGCGTCTCAACGGCCGCAAGATCGGCAAGGACGAGTTGGTTGCGGCTTTCGAGGCGCATCCGGTTTTTTCGCAGCAGGAAAAGCTGCGTATCGATGTCCTGAAGCGCTTCGGCGTCTATTCGACCGAAAGCAACGGCCACCTTTCCGAATATCTGCCCTGGTACCGCAAGCGGCCGGACGAAATCACCCGCTGGATCGACATGTCGGACTGGATCCATGGCGAAACCGGCGGCTACCTTCGCCACTCCACGGAAACGCGCAACTGGTTCGAAACGGAATTTCCGCAATTTCTCGAATCCGCTGCCAGGCCGATCGATCCTGCCAAGCGCTCCAACGAGCATGCGAGCCACATTCTGGAAGCGCTGGAGACCAACCGCGTCTATCGCGGCCATTTCAACGTCAAGAACAATGGCGTCATCACCAACCTGCCGCAGGACGCGATCATCGAGTCGCCGGGCTTCGTCGATCGCTTCGGCATCAACATGGCCGCCGGCATCACGCTGCCGGAAGCCTGCGCCGCCACCTGCATTTCCTCGATCAATGTCCAGCGCATGTCGGTTCATGCGGCGATATCAGGCGATATCGACCTTTTGAAACTGGCGGTCCTGCACGACCCGCTGGTCGGCGCCGTCTCGACGCCGGAAGAAGTCTGGCAAATGGTCGATGAGATGGTCGTCGCCCAGGCCAACTGGCTGCCGCAATACGCCCATGCCATTCCGGCCGCGAAGGAACGGCTTTCGAAATCCAGGGTCAAGACCCGCGAATGGGCAGGCGCCGCACGCCGCGACGTCCGCTCGATCGAGGAGCTGCGCACCGAAAAGGCGGCCCTCAAACAGGCCGTCTGAACGACAGGCAGAACGGATCACGGCTGATTTTCGGAGGAGATCACCGACCGCATATCTCGAGGAGCAATGGAGTGGCGCAAGCGCTCCGAAACAACAACAGGGAGGAGAGACGATGACGAGTTTCCGAAACATTGGCATTCTTGCCGGGCTGGCGCTGAGCGTATCCGCCGCGGCGTTGACTGCGCACGCATCCGAACCGACCGTGCCGCCGGCGCCCGCACAATTTCCCGCCGAGGGAAAAATCACCTATGTGGCGCGCGACTCCATCCTGGAGTTCAAGGCGCTGCCCGAATACCACGAGCCCGATTGGGTCACGCAGAAATACGTCAAGACCGGCGAACTGCCGCCGGTCAAGGATCGGCTGCCGAAGGAGCCGCTGGTCTTCAAGACCGCCAACATGCAGGACGGCATCGGCGTCTACGGCGATACGATGCGCCATGTCATCGGCGGCCGGCCGGAAGGCTGGAACTATGGCGCCGGCCAGACGCAAGGTTGGGGCGGCATCGATATCGGCCTTTCCGAATGCTTGACGCGCACCGCGCCGCTGTTCCAGGTCGAGGCCAAGGACACCGAGCCGCTGCCGAACCTGGCCAAAAGCTGGGACTGGTCGAAGGACGGCCACAAGCTGACGATGCACCTGGTCGAAGGCGCCAAATGGTCTGACGGTGTTGCGTTCAATGCCGACGACGTCATGTTCTACTGGGATGACGAGGTCGTCGACCCGAATGTCTCGCCGCTCAACGGCGCCACCCCGGAAACCTTTGGCGTCGGCACGACGCTGAAGAAAATCGATGACTACACCGTCGAGTGGACCTTCAAGGAAGCCTTCCCGAAGCAGTATCTCTATGCCATGGCCTACGGCACTTTCTGCCCCGGCCCAGCGCATATTTTGAAGCCGCACCACCCGAAATATTCGAAGAACACCTACGAGCAGTTCAAGAACGCCTTCCCGCCGGAATATATGAACATGCCGGTGATGGGCGCCTGGGTGCCGGTCGAATACCGGCCGGACGACATTATCGTGCTGCGGCGCAATCCCTACTACTGGAAGGTCGACGAGAAGGGCAACCAGCTGCCTTACCTCAATGAGCTTCACTACAAGCTCTCGACCTGGGCAGACCGCGACGTCCAGGCCGTCGCAGGCGCCGCCGATTTCTCGAACCTCGAGCAGCCTGAAAACTTCGTCGCCTCACTGAAGCGTGCGGCGGAAAAGGACGCACCGGCCCGTCTCGCCTTCGGTCCGCGCCTGATTGGCTACAATTTGCGCATGAACTTCTCCGCCAACGGCTGGGGCAACCCTGACGAACGCGGGCAGGCGATCCGCGAGCTGAACCGCAATGAGGACTTCCGCAAGGCCGTCACCATGGCACTCGACCGCAAGGCGCTTGGCGACTCGCTGGTCAAGGGTCCGTTCACCGCGATCTATCCCGGCGGCCTCTCCTCAGGCACAAGCTTCTATGACCGGAATTCAACCGTCTACTATCCATTCGATCTCGAAGGCGCCAAGGCAGAGCTCGCCAAGGCAGGCTTGAAGGATACGGACGGCGACGGCTTCGTGAACTTCCCGGCCGGCACCGCCGGCGGCAAGAACGTCGAGATCGTGATGCTGGTCAACAACGACTACACCACCGACAAGAGTCTCGCCGAGGGTGTCGTCGGCCAGATGGAAAAGCTTGGCCTGCGCATTGTCCTCAACGGGCTCGACGGCACCCAGCGCGACGCCTCACAATATTCCGGCCGCTTCGACTGGCTGGTAAGGCGCAACGACCAGGAGCTCACCTCCGTCGTGCAGAACACCGAGCAGCTGGCCCCTGTCGGCCCGAAGACCAGCTGGAACCATCGCGCTCCGGAAAGCGGCCAGGTCGATCTGATGCCGTTCGAGAAGGACCTTGTCGACATCGTCAACAAGTTCGTCTCGACGCAGGACAATGACGAGCGTGCCAGCCTGATGAAGCAGTTCCAGAAGATCTCGACGGAACACATCTACACGATCGGCCTGACGGAATATCCGGGCGCGCTGATCATCAACAAGCGCTTCTCGAACATCCTGCAGGGCACGCCGATCTTCATGTTCAACTGGGCCGAAGACTCGATCATCCGTGAACGTGTCTGGGTCGCCGCCGACAAACAGGGCAAGTATGAGCTGTTCCCCGAACAATTGCCCGGCAAGCCCGGAGACAAGGGTCCGATGAACTAATGCCTGTCGCCCAAAAACGCGCAGCGGTTTTGGGTAACGACATGCATCAAAAAAGAAACTTGAAGCGCGCTGCCACCTGCGACGCGCTTTAAGATCCTCCCAGACGAAAAGACCTTCCGGCCGCGCCGCGAGCGCGGCCGGACAAAAAAGAAACCGCCGGCTGCACCCACGAGGAGCAACTGCTGCAAAGCGAAGCGAACCGTCAAATGTTACGATTCCTGCTCGTGCGCATAGCCTCCGCCATACCGGTGCTGGTCATCCTGAGCGCGGTGACTTTTGCCATCATCCAGGCACCGCCGGGCGATTATGCGGATTACATTCGCTCCCAGCTCATCAATCAGGGTGGCGCCTCCTTCGCCGAGGCCGACGCGCAGGCGCAGGCCTACCGGGTCGAGCACGGGCTCGATAAGCCGATGCTGGTCCAGTATTTCAACTGGATCGGCGGCATCGTCACCCACGGCGATTTCGGCTACAGCCTCTACTACAACAAGCCGGTTGCCGATGTGGTCGGTGAGCGCTTGCCGCGCACCTTGCTGCTGGCTCTTGTGTGCCACATCCTGGCCTCCGTGCTCGGCATCGGTTTCGGCATCTGGGCGGCGACCAGACAGTATAGCTGGATCGACAGCGCGCTTTCGACCGTCGCCTTCCTCGGCATGACGGTGCCGCGCTTCCTGATGGCGCTGATCATCGTCTATCTCCTGGTTTTCAAGTTCAACGTGTCCGAGATCGGCAGCTTCTTCTCGCCGCAATATGGCGGGGCGCCATGGTCTTGGGCCAAATTCGCCGATCTCGTCAAACATGTCTGGCCGGTCGTTGCGATCGCAACTTTTGGCGGGCTCGCCTACAATATGCGCGTCATGCGCGGCAATCTGCTCGACACGCTGAATGCCCAGTATGTCGAAACGGCCCGCGCCAAGGGCCTGAGCGGCGCCGCAGTCGTCATGCGCCATGCGGTGCCGAATGCGCTGCATCCGCTTGTCATGTACCAGGGCGTGGTGCTGCCCTACATGCTGACAGGCGAGATCGAGACGGCGATCATCTTTGCGCTGCCGACCGTCGGGCCGGCGATCGTCGGCTCGATGGCGGTCGGCGACGTCTATGTCACCGCCACCTTCATGATGGTGCTGTCGGCGACACTGATCGTCGGCAACATCATCGCCGACATGCTGCTGGTCCTGCTCGACCCCCGCGTCCGCCAGTATGCGGGGGCTTGAGATGCTTGCGATCGATCCCTCCCTGCCGCCGCCCGTCGAAGAACCCGTCACGACGAGACCGTCGCATGGCAACGAAAGCTATATGGCGCTCGTCTGGCGTCGGCTGAAGCGATCCTGGACCGGCATGGCCGGGCTGATCCTGGTTGTATTTCTGGTGCTGATGGCGGTGTTCGCCGATTTCTTCGCCCCCATGGACCCCAAGGTGACCGATGTCGGTTTCGCGCCACCGCAAATGATGAGCTTCCACGACAAGGACGGCAATTTCGTCTTCCAGCCGCGTGTCTATGCGCTGGCCGATTCCGAAGAGCTTGACCCGGTCACCTTCCAGCCGGTCGTAGGACCGGACTATGACCACCCGCGCCTGCTCGGTTTCTTCGTCAAGGGCGCGGACTACAGGCTCCTTGGCCTGATCCCTGCCAACCGGCACTTCTTCGGCTCGACCGACGGCCTTCCGGTGCATTTCCTCGGCACCGACAAATTCGGCCGCGATGTGCTGGCCCGCGCCATCTATGGTTCGCGCATCTCCTTGATGATCGCGCTGACCGTGGTCTTCATCGTCACCGTCATCGGCACCACTGTCGGCATGGTTTCGGGCTATTTCGGTGGTGTGTTCGATGTCTGGGTGCAACGCTTCGTCGAACTGGTGCTCGCTTTTCCGCAACTGCCGCTCTACCTGGCGCTGACATCGCTGGTCCCGGTGACAGCTCCGACGAACGTCTTCCTGGCCTTTGTGATCATCGTCATGTCCGCACTCGGCTGGGCGCAGATGTCGCGCGAAGTCCGCGGCAAGACGCTGGCGCTGGCCCGGATCGACTATGTCCGTGCCGCGATTGCCGTCGGCGCCACCGACCGTCGCATCATCATGCAGCACATTTTCCCGAACGTAATGAGCCACGTCATCGTTGCCGTCACCTTGGCGATCCCGAGTGTCGTGCTGCTCGAATCGTTCCTGGGCTTCCTCGGTTTCGCGGTGAAGCCGCCGCTGATCTCCTGGGGGCTGATGCTGCAGGACACCGCGACCTACTCGGTCATCGGCACCTATCCCTGGATTCTTGCGCCCGTCGGCTTCGTGCTCGTCACCGTCTTCGCGTTCAACGCGCTTGGCGATGGGCTGCGCGACGCGGTGGATCCTTATTGAGGTGATGTGATGGCTCTCGCACTCGTCAACACCTTCGCACCGCCTGTCCGGCTCGACCATGACGGACGTTCGGAAAATCCGGTCATCGATGCCCGCAACATCGCGGTCGAATTCAAGGTCGAACACGGCACGGTCGAAGCCGTCAAGGACATCTCCTTCCAGCTCTATCGCGGCGAGACGATCGCCATCGTCGGCGAATCCGGATCGGGCAAGTCGGTGACGGCGCGCACCGTCATGGGGCTGCTGTCCAAGCGCGCGGTGGTGTCGGCGAAATCGACCGTCGAGTACGACGGCGCCAACATTCTGAAATTCTCCGAACGGGAGCGGCGCAAACTGCGCGGCGACCGCATTTCGATGATCTTCCAGGAGCCGATGAGTTCGCTCAATCCGATCTATACGATCGGCAGTCAGATCGTCGAGGCGATCCGGGTGCATCGCAAGGTGAGCCGCAGGCAAGCCGAGGCGCGAGCGCTGGAACTATTGCAACAGGTGCAGATACCGGACCCTTCCGCGCGGCTGCGGCAATATCCGCACCAGCTTTCCGGCGGCCAGCGCCAGCGTGTGATGATCGCCATGGCGCTCGCCAACGATCCGGACGTGCTGATCGCCGACGAGCCGACGACGGCGCTCGACGTCACGGTTCAGGCGCAGATCCTGAACCTCATTCGCAACCTGCAGAAACAATTGCGGATGGCGGTGATCCTGATCACCCATGACCTGACCGTGGTGCGGCAGTTCTCCGACTATGTCTATGTCATGCAGCACGGCGCCATGTGCGAGCACAATGTAACGGACAGGCTTTTCGCCGATCCGCAGCATCCCTACACAAAGCACCTGCTGGCCTCCGAGCCGCGCGGCCAGGCCAATCCGTTGCCGGAAGGCGCGGGCATCATCCTCGATGCCAAGCGCGTGCGCGTCTCCTTCATGTTGCGGCACGGCACTTTCCTGAAACCGGACCTGCGCGAACTCGTCGCCGTCGACAGTCTCGACCTGACCCTTTGCCGCCACGAGACACTGGGCCTCGTCG
Organism: Mesorhizobium sp. P3_B5; assembly: GCF_056402815.1. Classification (NCBI taxonomy): domain Bacteria; kingdom Pseudomonadati; phylum Pseudomonadota; class Alphaproteobacteria; order Hyphomicrobiales; family Phyllobacteriaceae; genus Mesorhizobium; species Mesorhizobium sp. P3_B5. The sequence continues at coordinate 377,780 of NZ_JBFUGR010000003.1, forward strand.
GCGAATCCGGGTCGGGCAAGACGACCTTCGGCGAGGCGTTGCTCAGGCTCAACACCAGCAGCGGCGGCGAGATCTACTTTGACGGCCAGCCGATCCATGGCCGGTCGCGGGCTGAGATGCGGCCGTTGCGCTCGCGCATGCAGATCGTCTTCCAGGATCCGTTTTCATCGCTCAACCCGCGTATGACGATAGGCCAGATCATCGAAGAGGGGCTGGTCGTTAACCGGATCGGGGCGACCAAGAGCGATCGCATCGACCGGGTGCGCGACGCGCTGACCAGCGCCGGCATGCCCGGCAATATCCTCTCGCGTTTCCCGCACGAGTTTTCCGGCGGCCAGCGCCAGCGTATCGCCATCGCCAGAGCGATCGCGCTGGAACCCGAATTCATCGTGCTCGACGAGCCGACATCGGCGCTGGATCTTTCGGTCCAGGCGCAGATCATCGAACTGCTGCGTAAGCTGCAGCGCGAACGGGGCCTCAGCTACCTCTTCATCTCGCACGATCTCAAGGTCGTCCGCGCCCTCTGCCACCGTGTGATCGTCATGCAGCACGGCAAGATCGTCGAAGCGGGGCCGGTCAACGAAGTTCTGTCCAATCCCAAAACCGCCTACACGCAACGGCTCGTCAAAGCCGCTTTCGAGGTAGCCTGATTGCATTTGCCGGAGACTGTAATGACAAGAAATCCCAAGATCACCTTTATCGGAGCTGGCTCCACGGTGTTCATGAAGAACATCGTCGGCGACGTGCTGCAGCGTCCGGCATTATCGGGGGCGAGCATCGCCCTGATGGACCTCAACCCGCAGCGCCTCGAAGAGAGCGCCATTGTCGTCAACAAGCTGATCTCGACCCTCGGCGTCAAGGCCAAGGCCGAAACCTATTCCGATCAGCGCAAGGCGTTGAAGGGCGCGGATTTCGTCGTCGTCGCCTTCCAGATCGGCGGCTACGAACCCTGCACGGTCACTGATTTCGAAGTCCCGAAGAAATACGGCCTGCGCCAGACCATCGCCGATACGCTCGGCGTCGGCGGCATCATGCGGGGCCTGCGAACCGTGCCGCATCTCTGGAAGGTCTGCGAGGACATGCTCGCCGTCTGCCCGCAGGCGATCATGCTGCAATACGTCAACCCGATGGCGATCAACACCTGGGCGATCGCGGAGAGATACCCCGAGATCAGGCAGGTCGGCCTCTGCCATTCGGTGCAGGGAACGGCGATGGAGCTCGCCCACGACCTCGACATTCCCTACGAGGAAATCCGCTACCGCTCCGCCGGCATCAACCACATGGCCTTCTATCTCAAATTCGAGCATCGCCAGCCGGACGGCTCGTACCGCAACCTCTATCCCGATCTGGTGCGCGCCTATCGCGAAGGCCGCGCGCCGAAGCCGGGCTGGAACCCGCGCTGCCCAAACAAGGTGCGCTACGAGATGCTGACGCGGCTCGGTTATTTCGTCACCGAAAGCTCGGAGCATTTCGCCGAATACACGCCCTACTTCATCAAGGAAGGCCGCGACGATCTGATCGAGAAGTTCGGCATTCCGCTGGACGAGTATCCCAAGCGCTGCATCGAGCAGATCGAACGCTGGAAAGGGCAAGCCGAAGCCTATCGTTCAGCCGACAGGATCGAGGTCGAGCAGTCGAAGGAATACGCGTCCTCGATCATGAATTCGGTGTGGACGGGCGAGCCGTCGGTGATCTACGGCAATGTCCGCAACAATGGCTGCATCACCTCGCTGCCCACCAATTGCGCCGCCGAGGTGCCGTGCCTCGTCGATGCCTCCGGCATCCAGCCCACCTTCATCGGCGACCTGCCGCCGCAGCTCACCGCCCTGATCCGCACCAACATCAACGTGCAGGAGCTGACGGTTCAGGCCCTGATGACGGAAAACCGCGAGCATATCTATCACGCGGCAATGATGGACCCGCACACGGCAGCCGAACTCGACCTCGACCAGATATGGTCGCTGGTCGATGAATTGCTCGCCACCCATGGCGACTGGCTGCCGGCCTGGGCGCGTAAAACGCCAGGAGCCCGGGCGGCCTGACCGTCGTTTCCGAAATCCGATCGGGAAGAACGAGGCGGCAATGACCGCCCGTGCCCGGGGCTCGGCTTCAGCCGAGCTCCAGGGTCGTTATCCCGAAAACTCCCGACGGGGCAGACACGCCTCCCCTGTACATCCGGGTCGTTGTGAAGCCCGGTGACAGACCGGCCGCCTCGAGCGCGGCGATGAACTCGCCATTGGTCGCAGGAGCGTCGATGTGCAGCGTGTCGCTTGCCTGCAAGCCTGCCAGTCCCGTCACCAGTTGCAGCGCAATGTCCATGTCGTCGGCGAACAAAGGCCCGATCTTGAAACCGTCCCGGCACGGCCGCGCGACGCCATAGCCGTAAATTCTTCCTGCGTTCACGACCGCAAGCGCGTTGCGCGGTGGCCGCAACCATTCCTGCAGGAAGGCTTGTCGGGGCGCCGGAAAACAGTGACGGTCGTAGGCCAGGATATCGGCGAGAAGGTCTGGCGTGACAGGCCGGACGTCGCTGCCGCTGGCCTCACCGGCAGCGTGCCCGCTGTAGCGAACGGTGTCATAGGCAGGCACGAAGCCCATGCTGCGGTAATTGGCCTGCTGCTCGGCAACGCCATCGAGGCCGATCGTGCGGTTGCCAAGCCGCGCCATGCCGGCATCCCACACCGCCTTGCCATGGCCCTGGCCACGCCGGTCCGGACGGCAGATGTAGAGGCCGATGAAGCCGAAATCGTCGCCATAGGCGACGGCCGAAATGCCGGCGACCATCTCGCCATCGACAAAAGCGCCGATGAAGCCACCTGGATCCGCCGCGCGGAACACCGCGGCATCGCCGAAGCCGGGGTTCCAGCCCTCGACAGCTGCCCAGTCGACAAGGGTTTCCACTTCGCTCTCAGCGAGCGTCCGGATCGTTCGAGGCATTGCAATCACTCGGCGGCAACAGGTCCCGGTGCAAAGGATTTTAGGACGCCACGATAGGGCTTTGCCAGCGGGTTTGCATAGGCGCCACGCTTGGATGTCGACAGGCCAAGCGCGATCAGCGCCTCGGCCTGTTTGACCGCGGCGCCGACGCCGTCGATGACCGGAACGCCGAATTCCGCCTGCAGCCGGTGGGCAAGATCGGCCATGCCGGCGCAGCCGAGCACGATCGCCTCGGCGCGATCCTCGTCGATGGCGCGCGCAATCTCGCCACGCAGTTTTTCGACCGCACCGGATGCCGGGTCTTCAAGCGCGAGCACTGGAATATCGGCCGCGCGCACGCGCGCCCGGCCCGCCATGCCGTAGCGCTGCACCAGCGCCTCGACGGGAACCCATGATCGTGTGGTCGTCGTCACCACGGTGAAGCGTTGGGCGATGAATGAGGCGATGCTGAGCGCGGCCTCGCAGATGCCGATGATCGGAATATTGGCCATGGCGCGCGCGGCGTCGAGGCCGGTGTCGTCGAAACAGGCGATGATCGCAGCCTGCGCGCCCGAGCGCTCGCCGGCGGCGATCTCGACCAGCAGGCCGGGCACGGCCAGCGCCTCGTCATAGTAGCCTTCGATCGAAACCGGACCCATCGAGGAGGTGACGGCGACGATTTCCGTCGCGGCGCCGGCGGCGGACCGCGCCGCCCCCGCGATGGTCTCGGTCATGCTGGCGGTGGTGTTCGGATTGACAACGAGAATCTGCACTGCGGTTCTCAAGCCCTTGCCCGGCGGCGGCCGAGATAGAGAATGGCGCCGAGCGTCGCCAGGATCACCAGGAAGGAAAACACCGTGGTCACCGTGCCCAGCGCATAGAGCACCGGCGTCGTGACGTTGGTGGTCATACCGTAGATTTCCAGGGGCAGCGTGTTGAAGGTTCCCGACGTCATCAGCGTGCGCGCGAACTCGTCATAGGACAGCGTGAAGCCGAACAGGCCGACGCCGATCAGGCTCGGCGCGATCATCGGTAGCACGACATGGGCGAAGGTCTGCCAGGAGGTTGCACCAAGATCGCGCGCGGCTTCCTCATAGGCCGGCGAGAACCGGTTGAAGACGGCGAGCATGATCAGCACGCCGAACGGCAAGGTCCATGTCAGATGCGCGCCGAAAGCCGACGTGTACCAGGTCGGGCGAAAGCCGATCTGCTGGAAGACGACGCCGATGCCGAGCGAGATGATGATCGACGGCACCACGAGGCTGGCAACGGCCAGGTAGAACAACGCAGTGGCGCCGCGGAATTTTTGGCGAAAAGCAAGGCCGGCGAGCAGCGACACCACCACGGTGACGATCATCACCATGACGCCCAGCATCAGCGATCTCTTGAAACTGCCGCCGAAATCGCCGACCGCTTGGCGCTCGAACAGATTGGCGAACCAGTGCAGCGACACGCCGTTGAGCGGAAACGTCAGGCCGCCATTCTCACCCTGGAAGGACAGGATCAGGATCGCCGAAAGCGGGCCGTAGAGAAACAGCACGAACAGCGCGAAGAAGGCCGCCAGCACGTAGAATTCAAGGGTGCGTTTTTCGTGGCTCACGTCAGAGCTCCTTGCGGATGTCGACGATGCGCAGGATGCCGGCGACCATCAACAGCACCAGCACCAGCAGCACGACCGCATTGGCGGCGGCTGCCGGATACTGCAGCAGCGACATCTGGTTCTTCATCATCAGCGCCACCGAGGCGCTCTGGCCGCCCGACATCACCTGCACGGTAGAGAAATCGGCCATCACCAGCGTGACGACGAAGATGGTGCCGATCGCCATGCCGGGCTTGGCCAGCGGTATGATGACGTTCCAAAGCACCTGCCAGCCGGAAGCGCCGGCGTCGCGCGCGGCCTCCAACAGCGACCGGTCAATGCGCATCAGCGTGTTGAAGATCGGCGTCACCATGAACAGCGTGTAAAGATGCACCATGGCCAGCACCACGGCGAATTCGGAATAAAGCAGCCACTCGATCGGCTTCGGCACCAGGCCCAGTTGCACCAGCGTCGAGTTGATCAGCCCGTTGCGGCCGAGCACCGGAATCCAGGAGATCATGCGGATGATGTTGGAGGTCAGGAACGGCACCGTGCAGACCAGGAACAGCACCATCTGCATGGCCGTGGTGCGGATATGGAAGGCAAGGAAATAGGCCACCCAGAAACCGATGAACAAGGTCAGCGCCCAGACGATGGCTGCGAATTTGATGGTGTTGAGATAAGTCTTCCAGGTCACCCAGGAGCCGAGCACGTCGGAATAGTTGGTGGTCAGGAAATCCGGATACATCGCCGCGAAGTCGTAGTCCCAGAAGGAGACGACGACGATCATGATGATAGGCAGCAGCAGGAATGCGCCGAGGATGAGCGCCAGCGGCGCTGATTGCAGGTAGGGCGTGACGGCACTGAACGACCAGCGGCGGCGCCTGGCGGGCTTGGCGGCGGCGATTGCGGGGCGTTCGAGCGCGACTGTCATGCGGGATATCCGACGAGCTGTGGTGTTGCGGATGACGGCGGCGTCGCCGCCGTCATCCGCGATCAGTGCATCACGCCGCGATGAACTCGTTCCAGCGCTTCACCATGTAGCGGTCCTCGTCCATGACCGAGTTCCAGCAGGCGACCTTGCCCATGCGCTCTTCGAACGAGCCGCCGTCGCGCACGGCGCCGGCCTTTTCCATAACGGTGCCGTCTGGCGCCTTGATCTCGCCCTTGGCCGGCTTGCCCTCGATCCAGTAACCCCACTCGTCCTCGGACATGAACTTCTTGGCCGACACCATGTTGGCGGAATAGTAGCCCTGGCGGTTGAGATAGCCGCCTACCCAGCCGGACGTGTACCAGTTGATGTATTCATAGGCAGCGTCGAGTTCGGCGCCCTTGAGGTGGGCGGCGAGGCCAAGGCCACCGCCCCATGAGCGGTAGCCTTCCTTGAGCGGCTGGAAGCGGCAGGCGATGCCCTTGGAGCGCACGGCGGCGACGGCCGGCGACCACATCGACTGAATCACCACTTCGCCCGACGCCATCAGATTGACGCTCTCGTCGAAGGATTTCCAGAAAGCGCGGAACTGGCCAGCCTGCTTGGCCTTGATCAGGAAGTCGATCGTCTTGTCGATCTCTTCCTTGGTCATGTTGCCCTTGTCGGCATATTTGATGTTGCCGGTGGCTTCCATGATCATTGCCGCGTCCATGATGCCGATCGACGGGATGTTGAGGATCGCGGTCTTGCCCTTGAAGGCCGGGTCCATGATGTCGGCCCAGGTGGTGATGTCGCGGCCGACGAGGTCGGGACGGATGCCAAGCGTGTCGGCGTTGTAGATGGTCGGCACCATGGTGAACCAGTTGGTCGGCCCCTTGGCGAAGGTCTTTGAGTCCTGCGCCTCGACATAGCCGACCGTGTGCGGCGCGGTGCCCTGGGCAATCACGCTGTCGGGCGTCAGCTTGCCGGTTTTGAACAGCGGCACCAGCTCGTCATAATATTTCAGCTTGCTGACATCCATCGGCTGCAACACGCCGCTCGGAAACACCTTCTTGCAGATCCAGTATTCGATGTCGGCAATGTCGTAGCTGTCCGGTTGCGTCACCGCGCGTTGGGCGGCGGCGTCGGAATCGGTCGCGGTCATTTCCAGCGTAATGCCGAGATCGGCCTTGCACTTGTCGGCGATGGCGTTGAGGTTCGACACGCCGGTGCCGAACTGGCGCAGCGTGATGTTCGACTGCGCCCAGATGGTCGGGAAGCCTGATATGGCGCCGGAGCCGGCGGCAAAACCGACGGCCGCAGCCCCTGTCTTGAGCAGCGAGCGGCGGGAAATTCCTGTCTTCTTGGTGTCGGTGGTGTTGGTCATTTTCTGTTCCCCTTTTCTGGTTGGTTATGCTGGTTCAGGAATCGAGACGGCCGAGGACGATCGCGTCCGCGGGGTCCCAGGCGATTGGCACCGCATCGCCGACGGCCACCGGCTTGGCGAAGAAGCTGGTGTCGTCGACGATGACGGTGAAATCCTCGATGCCGGCGCCGTTGACCGAGAGCTTCACGGTCGAGCCGCGGTACTCGATGTTGGAGATGATGCCGGTGAAGCCGAGCCCGCTGGCCGGCGGGTCACCGATCCGCACATGATCGGTGCGAATGGCGATGTCGATGGGCTCACCGGCCTGCCTGCTCTGCCCGCTGGCTGCCAACGATGTACCACCCGGCACATCGAAGACGACCATGCCGTCGCGCTCACCACTGACGCGGCCGGAGATCACGTTGTGGTCGCCCATGAAACGGGCGACGAAGGCGGTGGCCGGTCGCTCGAAGACGTCGCGCGGTGGTGCCGCCTGCTCGATGCGGCCGTCATTCATCACCACGATCAGATCGGCCAGCGCCATCGCCTCTTCCTGGCTGTGGGTGACATGGACGAAGGTGATGCCGAGCGACGCCTGCAGTTTCTTCAACTCGGCCCGCATGCGGATTTTCAGGAACGGATCGAGCGCCGACAGCGGTTCGTCGAGCAACAGCGCCTCGGGGTCGGTAATCAGCGCGCGGGCCAGCGCCACGCGTTGCTGCTGGCCGCCTGAAAGCTGCGCCGGGCGACGGCCGGCATAGGCCTCCATCTGCATCAGCTTCAGCATGTCGAGCGCCTTGGCGCGACGCTCCTCCTTGCCGACGCCTTTCATCTTGAGGCTGAACGCGACATTGTCGATCAGGTCGAGATGCGGAAACAGCGCGTAGGACTGGAACATCATGGCGGTGCCGCGCTTGGCCGGCGGCAGATCGGTGACCACCACATTGCCGAGCCGCACATCGCCGCTGGAAATGCTCTCATGCCCTGCGATCATGCGCAGCGTCGAGGTCTTGCCGCAGCCGGAGGGACCAAGCAGGCAGCAATAGGTGCCGGCCGGAATTTTCAGGCTGATGTCTTCGACGGCGGTGGTTGCGCCATAGACTTTCGAAACGGACACGATGTCGATTTCGGCGGCTTTGGACATCCGGCTTCCCCTTTGATCGGATTAACCAAAGCATCATGCGTGCCAGTCGCTCGCCGTGAGCCTCAAGCGTTTGAATCCTTGGAAAAATCAGCCCCGAAGCCGACTGCCCGCCGAAATGGCATACTTGTGCAATGCACAAATAATGAGCGATTGTTTTCGATCTGCGCAAAAATCGTATGCAATCTTTTCTGCGATCGTGTTCACTTTGGCTCTCGTCCGAACGCCCCGATTCAGGATAGAAAGGCGCGAGGGTGCGCAGCCATGAACATTGCCGACCAGACTTTCCCTGCTATCGACAACGCCAATGAGGATCGTGCCCAGGCGATCCGCGACCATTTGCGCGATGCGATCGTCGACCGCCGGCTTGCACCCGGAACCAAGCTGTCGGAAGGCGAGGTCGGCACTCTGTTCGATGTCAGCCGCACCGTGGCACGCGCCGCACTGCAGATGCTGTCCTTCGAAGGCCTGGTGCGAACCGAGCGCAACCGCGGCGCTTTCGTCGCCAACCCCTCGCCGGAAGAAGCGCGACAGGTCTTTGCCTCGCGCCGGCTCATCGAACCCGGCATCGCCATTGCAGCCGCCGGGCGCATCACGCCGGAGCATGTCCTTGCGTTCAAGGCTCAGCTCGAGGAAGAGGGCCGCTTCATTGCCGAACGCGGACCGACCGCGAGACGCTCCGAAATCAAGGCGTCAGGTGATTTTCACTTGCTGCTGGCTTCGGTGGCGGGAAACGTCATCCTGCAGCGCTTCATGGAAGAGCTGGTGGCGCGCTCCTCGCTGGTGATCGCGCTTTATGGCCGCTCCGGCATTTCGAGCTGCGGCCACAACGAGCACATGCAGATTCTCGACGCGCTCGAAAACGGCAATGCCGAACGCGCCAGCGCACTGATGCTGCACCATATCGACCACATCGAAGCCGATCTCGATCTTCGCGTCAGGGGTGGTCCGGCACTGCGGGAAGCACTCGAACTCTGACGCGCCGCTCCTTCAACCAGGTGAAGACGGGCACCTGCTCCACGAACAGTCGCCAACAGTTGGCCGCAAGTATTGGGTGCGATCCGCTCGGGCCTATTGTTCAGGCTGGAACGTCTAGACACGAAGTGTGAAGGCTGAAAATGTAATCTGCGTCTTCGCAGGCTGGGGCTGGGTCGGAGCGAGGAGGATGGCGCTGAATTTGGAAGATATTGCCGGCCATCCGGCATTGCATCGCGGTGTTCGGGAGCAGTCGCTGGCCCTGCTCCAGATTTATGAAGCGACGCCGCGCCTTGCTTCGGTGTTCGCCACGCAGCAGCGTTGGCTGATGGCCCATGTCGGCCTTGCCCTGCATTTCAGGCGAGACCCGCATGACCGTCACACCGAGGTGACGGTGACGCGTTTCATGGAGGCCATCCGCCGGAATTCGGTGGCCAGCCGCAACACCGCCGACGCTTTCATCAAGGAGATGTTGCACTACCACATCATTGAGTATCTGCCGAAGACCGAGGACGGTCGTGCCCACCCCTTTCAGGTGACGGCGGGCACGCTCAAAGCATTTGCCGGCTGGGTCGTTGCCCATCTGCGCACGCTGGACAGTCTCGATGGCGGCAGCCGGTTGGCCATGTTCCTCGAACGACCCGAAATGATTGTCAAATTGCAGCCGCTAGTGGCGGACGGCCTGCTCTCCTCCAGCCCGGTGCGCGAGCCCAAACAGACCTTTTCGCTGTTCATCTGGCTCAACAATGGCGGCATCGTCATGGACCGGCTGATGTCCGGCATCGATCCCGATCATGCGGGCCTCGATCGTATCCCGACCAGCGTCGTTTCGATCGCGGAGTTTGCCGACTGGCTCAAGCTGTCGCGAACCCATCTGGCGCGCAAATTGCGCGATGCCGAGGCGCTCGGCAGTATTGGCTGGCTGGGCCAGCCCGGCCATTCGGTCATGTGGGTATCGAACCAGTTTTACCAGGAGTACATGACGGTCCAAGCCGCAAAGCTCGCCATCGTCGAGGCAGCCTTCCAGGCGTGTTTTCCGACAGCTGAGGCGTAGCAACCACCTGCAGAACACAGCCATGATCGATCCGTTGTGTCGTCCTGATTTTGGGCGTCTGGACACAAGCGGCGAAGACTGAAAATGTGATTTTCTTCTTCGCAGCCGGGAGGCTGTAGCGGCGCACGGGGAGGATATGCTGACCTTGGAAGATATTGCCGGGCATCCGGCATTGCACCGCTGTGTCCGGGCGCAGGCGCTGGCGATGGTCAAAGCCTTCAGAGCCGACCCACGCCGCTCTTCGGTGTTTGCCACGCAGCAGCGCTGGCTGATGGCGCATCTCGGCCTTGCAATGCATTTCAGGCGGGATCCGAACGACTATCGCAAGCAACTGACGATAGCCCGTTTCATCGACGTGATCGGTCAGCACTCCGTCGCCAGCCGTAACACGGGTGACGCCTTCATCCGCGAGATGCTGCACTATGATTTCATCGAGTATCTGGAAAACAGCGAGGACAGGCGCATCCGCCCACTGCAGCCCGCAGCAGCTACGCTGGAGGCGGTGACCGGCTGGCTTCTTGCCCATCTGCAGACGCTGGACGCTCTGGACGGCGCCAGCCGGCTTGCGAATTTCCTCCAACGACCCGACGCGCTCGCAAGGGTGCAGCCGCTGGTGGCCGACGGCCTGGTGTCGTCGAGTCCGGTGCGTGAGCCAAAACAGACCTTCTCGCTGTTCACCTGGCTCAACAATGGCGGCGTCGTCATGGACTGGCTGATCTCGGGCGTCGACCCCGACCATGCCGGGCTGGACCGGATCCCGACCGGCGTGGTGTCGATCGGCGACTTCGCCAACTGGCTCAAGCTCTCGCGCACCCATCTTGCCCGCAAACTGCGCGATGCCGAAGGGCTCGGCAGCCTCGGCTGGCTCGGCCAGCGCGGCAAATCCATCATGTGGATCTCGAACAGTTTCTATCAGGAGTACATGACCGCCCAGGCCGTCAAGCTGGCCATTATGGACGCGGCCTTCGCAGCGTGTTTTCCGCCATCGAATGGCGCTTGAACGTCGATTTCAGGACCCGCCGGAGCGTGTCTTCAGGATCGCTGAAAACCGCGGGTCGAAGGCGCGGCTGATCGGCTCGGCCGCGGCACCGAGCGCAATCGACCAGGGATCGGTGATGCCGAGTTGCAGGCGTGGCAACAGCCGTCCGGGCCGGTCGGCGATCGACGGCAGCAACGGGTGCATCGCCTCCAGCAGGCGGCGGGCCAACGCTTCCGGTGCGCCGCTGGTCAGGATGACGGTCTGCGGATCGAAGATCGTTTCGATGAGATGCACGCTCCAGCGCAGATCATGCGCAGCACCCTCGATCCAGCCCATGATCTTGGGATCCTCGGCCACGGCCAGTGCATTCATCCGCTCGTAGAGACCTTCGTCGGCGAGGTTCATGTCGAGGTGCTGGTAAAGTGAGGCGAGCGAGGCGCGGTGCTCGAGCGGCGTCGAGCCGGGACCAGCCGGCGACAGCAGCGCCATGCCGATCTCGCCGGCATTGCCGTTGCCGCCGCTGTACAGCTCGCCGTTCAGGATAAGCCCGGCGCCGATGCCGTAGCCGACATAGAGGCAAACCGCATGATCGACACCATGCGCGGCGCCGACGATCCGCTCTGCCGTTGCACAGGCGGCAGCGTCGTTCTGCAGCCCGACATTCAACCCGGTGCCTGCGGCAAGGGTTTCCAGCAGCGGAAATTTCTGCCAGGCCGGCATCATCCATTTGTCGTCGGAATTCTTCACCCCGAACGGGCCGGGCATGGCGACGCCAAGGCCGACGAGCCGGCTTTCGGACTGGCTGGAAATATCGGCCAGCTGGCGTCTGACGCCGGCGATCAGGCCGAGGATGATTTTGACGCCTTGTGAGGGCTCGTCGACGGGCAGGTTGGCTTCGGCGCGCGCCAGCACGCTGCCGACCAGATCGACGGCGACCGCCCGCGTCACATGCCGGTCGATCTGCAGCCCGATGGCGAAGGCGCCTTCCGGAACCAGCCTGTAGGGAGTCGAGGGTTGTCCCCTGCCCTTGCGCACCGTGTCGAGGGCAATGACCAGGCCATCGCGCTCGAGGTCGTCGATGATGTTGGAAACCGCCTGCTTGGTCAGTTGTGTCGCCCGTGCCAGGTCGGCGCGCGAAAGCGCACCGTTGAGCCGCAGCGCCTCGATCATGACACGGCGGTTGTGCGCGCTGGTGCCTTCCTGGTTGGTGCCGCTTTTGGCGCGGATCGGGCTGATATCGTTCACCGGCGTTTCCCTCTTGACTCCAGTAAACTATTGATCGACTAATTAAGTCAAGCGGATTGACTTAATGGTGAAACGGGCGCTCCAGAAAAAGATGGCCAAGGCTGAATGCCTATCGCCACCGATCGCTCCGGGGAACAAAAGGTCACGCGACATCAGTTCGAGAAGGCGGTGCAACGCCGGCGCCACCAACTCGCCAACGCTGGAAAATGGGAGATGAAAATGTTGAAATCGATTGGTAAGGCACTTTTGGGCGCAGTCTTCGCAGGAGGATTGCTGGTTCCTCACGCTTTCGCAGAAACCTCGCTGAATGCGCTGTTCATGGCGCAGGCCGCCTACAGCGAAGCCGATGTCCGCGCCATGACGGACGCCTTCACCAAGGCCAATCCGGACATCAAGGTCAATCTCGAATTCGTCCCCTATGAGGGCCTGCACGACAAGACCGTGCTGGCGCAAGGATCGGGTGGCGGCTATGACGTCGTGCTGTTCGACGTCATCTGGCCGGCTGAATATGCCACCAACAAGGTGCTGGTCGACGAGTCGTCGAAGATCACCGACGACATGAAGAAAGGCGTGCTGCCCGGCGCCTGGACCACCGTCCAGTATGACGGCAAATATTACGGCATGCCCTGGATCCTCGACACCAAGTACCTGTTCTACAACAAGGAGATCCTGGAAAAGGCCGGCATCAAGGCGCCGCCCAAGACCTGGGAAGAACTGAACGAACAGGCCAAGATCATCCAGGACAAGGGCCTGCTCAAGACCCCCATCGCCTGGAGCTGGTCGCAGGCCGAAGCCGTGATCTGTGACTACGCCATGCTGGTCAGCGCCTATGGCGGCGACTTCCTCAAGGACGGCAAGCCGGACTTCCAAAACGGCGGCGGGCTCGACGCGCTGAAATACATGGTGGCCAGCTACAAGTCCGGCCTCACCAATCCCAATTCCAAGGAATTCCTCGAAGAGGACGTCCGCAAGGTGTTCGAGAACGGCGATGCCGCCTTCGCGCTCAACTGGACCTATATGTACAACATGGCCAACGACCCCAAGGACAGCAAGGTCGCTGGCAAGGTCGGCGTCGTGCCGGCGCCCGGCATTGCCGGCAAGAGCGAGGTTTCGGCCGTCAACGGTTCGATGGGCCTTGGCGTCACCGCGGTCTCCAAGCACCCGGACGAAGCCTGGAAGTACATCGAGTTCATGACTTCGCAGGCAACGCAGAACCAATACGCCAAGCTCTCGCTGCCGATCTGGGCCTCGTCCTATGACGATCCGGCGGTCACCAAGGGCCAGGAAGAACTGATCGCCACCGCCAAGGTCGGGCTTGCCGCCATGTATCCGCGCCCGACCACGCCGAAATACCAGGAGATGTCGACCGCTTTGCAGCAGGCGATCCAGGAATCGCTGCTCGGTTCGGCTTCGCCGGAAGACGCGCTGAAGACGGCTGCTGAAAACAGCGGTCTTTGAGCCCAGCTGTTCGTTGAGCACGGGCGGCGAAAGGCCGCCCGTGCTATCTCTCAAATCGCGATGAATGAAGAGAGGCTGCTCCGATGTCGAGCACCTGGATGACAACCCGTGCGTGGCTGCTGATGCTGCCGTTGCTCGTGGTCATGGTCGCCGTCATCGGCTGGCCGCTCGTCGACACTGTCGGCCTGTCCTTCACCGACGCCAAGCTGGTCGGCACGGAGGGCTCGTTCGTCGGCATCGACAACTACACCAAGATGCTGTCCAGCTCGAATTTCTCGCGCACGCTGGTCACCACGACCTGGTTTGCTGTCGCCTCCGTCGCCATCGAAATGGTGATCGGCGTCCTGGCCGCACTGCTGCTCAACCAGGAGTTTCGCGGTCGTGCCTTTTTGCGGGCGCTGATGATTCTGCCCTGGGCATTGCCGACCGTGGTCAACGCCACGCTGTGGCGGCTGATCTACAATCCGGAATATGGCGCGCTGAACGCGGCGCTGACGCAGCTGCATCTCATCGACGCCTACCGCTCCTGGCTCGGTGAGCCAGGGACGGCGTTGGCGGCATTGATCGTCGCCGACTGCTGGMAGAATTTTCCACTGGTGGCGCTGATTGCGCTGGCCGCCCTGCAAGCGGTGCCGCGCGACATCACCGCTGCCTCGCTCGTCGACGGCGCCGGACCTTTCGCCCGCTTCCGCTTCGTCATCCTGCCCTATCTCGCCGGACCGCTGATGGTGGCGCTGGTGCTGCGCACCATCGAGGCCTTCAAGGTCTTCGACATCATCTGGGTGATGACCCGCGGCGGCCCTGCCAACAGCACGCGCACGCTGTCGATCCTCGTCTACCAGGAGGCCTTTTCCTTCCAGCGCGCCGGCTCCGGCGCCTCGCTGGCGCTGATCGTCACCTTGCTCGTCACCGTGCTCGCCGTCGCCTATGCAGCACTTGTGAGGAAGACCGCCGGGAGTGCCAACTGATGGAACGCAAGAGCCCTGCCTTCACCGTCTTCATCTACGCATGCGCGCTGCTGCTTGCCGTGGTGATCCTCGCTCCTATCGCCTGGCTGTTCATCATGAGCATATCGCCGGCCGCCGACCTGGCCGCCAAGCCGCTGCGCTGGTGGCCGCAAAGCGCCGACTTCTCGCGCTACCGGCAATTGCTGTCGACGGGCGAGAACAGCGCCGGCGCCGCCTTCACCGCGTCGCTGCGCAACAGCCTTGAGATCGCCGGCATGGCGACCATTGCCGCCCTGCTGCTCGCCATTCCCGCCGGCTGGGCCGTCTCGCGCACGCCGTCGATCGGCTGGTCGCTGTCGATGGTCATCGCCACCTATATGCTGCCGCCGGTGGCACTCGCCGTGCCGCTCTATATGGGTCTTTCGCATCTTGGCCTGCTCAACAACGTCTTCGGCCTGGCGCTGGTCTATCTGACCATCCTGGCGCCGTTCACCACCTGGCTGATGAAGGCGGGATTCGACTCGATCCCGCGCGAAATCGAAGCGGCGGCGATGATCGATGGCGCCGGCCTGTTCCAGACGCTGCGCATCATCACGCTGCCGCTGGCAGCCCCTGTCATGGCGACCTCGGCACTGTTTGCCGTGCTGCTTGCCTGGGACGAGTTCTTCTACGCGCTGCTTTTCACCTCCGATCAGCGCGCCAAGACGCTGACCGTCGCCATCGCCGACCTCGCCGGCGGCCGTGTCTCCGACTACGGGTTGATTGCTACAGCCGGCGTGCTGGCCGCCTTGCCGCCAGTGCTGATCGGGCTCGTCATGCAACGTGCCCTGATTTCCGGCCTGACCAGCGGTGGTGTCAAAGGATGACGATGACTGTACAAAAACCGCGGCCTTCCGGGCTCGCTGCGATCGACCGCGAAATGGCGCGCCAGCATACGGATGCGATCGCGTCTTTCCAGGACAACGCGGTAATGGCGACCAAAATCGCCACCTCGATACGACGGACCGGCCGCCTGCTTCTGCTCGGCATGGGCGGCTCGCATGCCGTGGGACGCGCCGTCGAACCGCTCTATCGCGCCCATGGCATCGAGGCCATCGCGTTGCCACTGTCCGAGCAGCTTGGCCAGCCGCTGCCGCTCGCCGGCACGACCGTGCTGGTTACGTCTCAGTCCGGCGAAAGCGCCGAGGTCGTGCGCTGGTTCGCGGAAGCCGGCGCTGCTTCCGACACGTTCGGCCTGACGCTGGAGCGAGCCTCGTTCCTCGCCCGAACCGTCCCCTGCCTGGTTGGCGCCGGCGGCACCGAGCTGGCCTTCGCCGCGACCCGCAGCCTGACCGTCAGCTTCGCTCTGCATCTCGCGATCCTGGCGGCGCTCGGCGACGACCCGGCGGCGGCACTCGGCGCGCTCGACGCTCCTGAGACCGCCGACATCGGTGACGCGCTTGCAGCCCTCGACGATGTGACCACTATCGTCACCTCCGGCCGCCGGCTGCAAGGACTGGCCGAAGCCTTGGCGCTCGGCCTCACCGAACTGTCGCGCCTGCCCTGCTTTTCCCTCGAAGGCGGCCAGCTCCGTCACGGTCCCATGGAAATGCTCGGCCCGCATATCGGCGTCATCCTGTTTCGCGGCAAAGATCCGACGGCGGAGCTGGTCACCGCCATGGCCATGTCCGTGGTCGAGGCCGGCGCACCGCTCGTCATCTTCGATTCCTCAGGGCAAGCACCAGTCGCCGGCGCCGTCACGCTTTCGTTCAAGCCGGCCTCCGGCCTGACGGCGATCTTTGCCATGCTGCCGGTGGCGCAGCGGCTGATGATCGCCTTTGCCGACGCTCGCGTCGACGATGCCGGCACGCCGGTTCGCTCCACCAAGATCACCCGGAGCGAATGATGCGGCCGCTTGCAGTGATCGGCAACGTCAATGTCGACCTGATTGTCGGCCCGGTCGCGCCGTGGCCGGCGGCGGGCACGGAAACCGTCGTCGACCATGACGAGTTGCGCGTCGGTGGGCAGGCGGGAAACAGCGGCCTCGCCTGGATGGCGCTCGGTGTCGACTTCGAGATCGCCGCCAATGTCGGTGACGACCAGTTCGGCCGTTGGTTGCGCGAGGCCTTCGGCAGCCGGGCGCAGAAATGGCCGGTGCGCCCCGAAGGCACGACGCTGTCGGTCGGCATGACCCACCCCGATGGCGAGCGCACCTTCTTCACCACGCGCGGCCACTTGCCGCGCTTCAGCCTGGCCGACGTCCTCGCCGTTCTCGATGGCAAGCAGCTCTCCGGCGGCTACGCGCTGTTGTGCGGCTCCTTCCTCACCGATGATCTGACCGGTGACTACAAGGCGTTTTTCGACTGGGCGGACGAGCACGACATTGCGGTGGCGCTCGACACGGGTTGGCCGATGGCTGGCTGGACGGCGACGAACTGCGCCGCCGCGCGCGCATGGCTGTCGCGCTGCGATCTCGCGCTTTTCAATGAGGTCGAGACGCTGACCCTGGCGGGGCTTGAAAGCCCCGCCGACGCCGCACGCGAGATGAGGTCCAGCATGAAGAAAGGCGCAACCGTCGTCGTCAAGCGCGGCCCGGATGGCGCGCTCGCCATCGGCTCGGACGGTGCCCTGGTCGAGGCGCCCGCGCCAAACGTGAAAGTCGTCGACACGATCGGCGCCGGCGATGTCTTCAACGCCGCCTTTCTCGCCGCACTGGCGCAGGACCAGTCGCTGAGTTCCTGCCTGTCGGCCGCCACGCATGTGGCGTCCCGTGCGATATCCACCTTGCCCCGCAACTATGGCGGGCCCATGCAATTCGAGGACGCCGTCCATGAGCGCGCTTGAAATCCGCAATATCCGCAAAAGCTACGGCGCCGTCGAAACGCTGAAAGGCATCGACATCGCGCTGGAGAGCGGCGAATTCCTGGTGCTGCTCGGTTCGTCGGGCTGCGGAAAGTCGACGCTGCTCAACATCATCGCCGGACTGGCCGAAGCGACCAGCGGCGATGTGCTGATTGGCGGCCGCTCGGTGCTTGGCGTCCATCCCAAGAACCGCGACATCGCCATGGTCTTCCAGTCCTACGCGCTCTATCCGAACCTGACCGTTCACCGCAACATCGGCTTCGGCCTGGAGATGCGCAAGGTCCCAGCCGCCGAGCGCGACAAGACGGTGCGCGAAGCGGCAAAACTGCTGCAGATCGAAGCCCTGCTCGACCGCAAGCCGAGCCAGCTGTCCGGTGGCCAGCGCCAGCGCGTCGCCATCGGCCGGGCACTGGTGCGCAAGCCGCAGGTCTTTCTGTTCGACGAGCCGCTCTCCAACCTCGATGCCAAGCTGCGCCTCGAAATGCGCACCGAGCTCAAGCGCCTGCACCAGCTCCTGCAGACCACCGTCGTCTATGTCACCCATGACCAGATCGAGGCGATGACGCTGGCGACGCGGATCGCCGTCATGCGCGACGGCAGGATCGAACAGCTCGGCACGCCCGAGGACATCTACAATTATCCGGCGACGCTCTATGTCGCCGGTTTCGTCGGCGCGCCGTCGATGAACATGCTGCAGGCATCGGTCGAGAATGGAGCGCTGGCCATTGCCGGCTCGGCTGTGCGATTGCCCTTGCCCGCCCGTTTCAGAAACGCGGTCAAGGATGGCGCGCAGGTCATTGTCGGCATCAGGCCCGAGGCACTTCGCCTCGCCACTGGCGCGGCAGCGGAATTGTCATTGCCGGTCGAAATCGACGTCGTCGAGCTGACCGGCCCGGAACTGGTCACCACCGCCCGGATCGGCACGCAAAGGCTGACGGCTTGCCTGCCGCCACGCGCCCGCGTCGCCAAGGGCGAAACATGCACGTTCGCCTTCGACGAAGAAACCTTGCGCCTCTTCGATCCCGTGACCGGCAAGGCCTTCGCAGCGAAGCTATAGAAACGGAAACGGGCAACGCCTCACGGTGCTGCCCGAATACTGTTTCAACGAAATTCCTCAGTCGATGTCGAAGGACACGCCCTGCGCCAGCGGCAGCGCCTTGGAATAGTTCACCGTGTTGGTGGCACGGCGCATATAGGCCTTCCACGCATCGGAACCACTCTCGCGACCGCCGCCGGTTTCCTTCTCCCCACCAAACGCGCCACCGATCTCGGCGCCCGAAGTGCCGATATTGACGTTGGCGATGCCGCAGTCCGAACCGTCGACGCCGAGGAAGCGCTCAGATTCCTGCAGGTCGCGGGTGAAGATCGACGACGACAGGCCGGCGCCAACCGCATTGTGCTCGTCGAGCACGGCGTCGAAGTCGGAATACTTCATCACATAGAGGATCGGCGCAAAGGTCTCTTCGGTGACAGGAGCCACCTGCTTCGGCATTTCGACCAGCGCCGGATGCACGTAATAGGCATCGGGATGGCCGTTCTCGACCCGCGAGCCGCCGGTCAGCTTACCGCCGTGAGCGGTGGCTTCCTTGAGCGCTCTCTGCATGGCGTCGAAGGCAGCCTTGTCGATCAGCGGACCGACCAGCGAGGAGGTCTCCAGCGGGTTGCCGACCGAAACGCTCTCATAGGCCTTCTTCAAGCGCGGCAGCAAAGCATCATAGACACTGTCATGCACGAACAGGCGCCGCAGCGTCGTGCAGCGCTGTCCGGCCGTGCCCATGGCGCCGAAGGCGATGGCGCGCAAGGCCATGTCGAGATCGGCCGTGGGGCAGACAATGCCGGCATTGTTGCCGCCGAGTTCCAGCACGGCGCGGGCAAAGCGCTTGGCCAGCCGCGGACCGACGTCCCGGCCCATGCGGGTCGAGCCGGTGGCCGAAACCAGCGCCACCTTCGGGTGGTCGACCAGGATTTCGCCGATGGCGCGGTCGCCGATCAGCACCGGCGCCAGCCCATCCGGGGCATCGCCGAAACGCTCTGCCGCGCGCTTGAAGATCGCCTCGCAGGCAAGCGCTGTCAGCGGCGTCTTTTCCGACGGCTTCCACACCACGGCGTCGCCGCAGACCAGCGCCAGCGCGGTGTTCCACGACCAGACCGCAACCGGGAAGTTGAAGGCCGAGATGACGCCGACGACGCCCAGCGGGTGCCAGGTTTCCATCATGCGATGTCCCGGACGTTCGGTGGCGATGGTCAGGCCGTACAATTGCCGGGAAAGGCCGACGGCGAAATCGCAGATGTCGATCATTTCCTGCACTTCACCAAGGCCTTCGGACGGGATCTTGCCGACCTCGATCGACACCAGCCGGCCAAGCTCGGCCTTGTGCGCGCGCAGCTCCTCGCCGAGCAGCCGCACCAGTTCGCCGCGTCTCGGCCCCGGCACCATCCGCCAGGTCTGGAACGCCTTGTGGGCGGCTTCGATGGTCTTTGTCGCATCGGCTGGTGAGATCGTCTTCAGCGCCGCAATCTGCTCGCCCGTTACCGGGCTGCGCACGATGAGATCGCCGCCGACAAGCGCGCCCTTGGCAACACCCAGTTTCGCCAGAAGCTCAGTCGTTTCCTTCGCTATCGTCATTTTTGTCCCTTTCAGAGTCCGCCGCTCATAGGCTGGCGGCTCAAGCCTTGCGCCATGCCTTCTCGGTGCCGTCTGGCACTGGAGGCGCTGTCATGGCGTGCCATTACCTGTTTCAGGGAAAAATCGCCACCCCGGCATGGTCCAAGCCGGGTCTAGACCATTGAACCAGCCGGATGAAAGGATCAGAGGGCTGCCTTGGTGACGCCCTTTGTGGCACCGTCCTTCATCAGGCGGTCGATATGCATGCGGATATGGGCCGCTTCGGCGGCGGTGTTGGCGAGCGCGATGGCGCGGTCGAAGGCGACACGCGCCTCGTCGCCGCGGCCAAGCTGCATCAAGAGGCCGCCCTTGAGGCCGAAGAAGTGGAAATAGCCGGACAGCCGCTGTTCCAGCGGGTCGATCATGGCAAGGGCCGCTTCAGGGCCGCGAACTTTGGCAACGGCGACAGCGCGATTGAGGGTGATGACCGGCGATGGCTGCATCTGTTCGAGCAGGCTGTAGAGCAGGTCGATTTCAACCCAGTCGGTATCCTCGGCCCGTTCCGCCCGCGCATGCAGCGCCGCAACCGCCGCCTGCACCTGGTAGGGACCGGGCTTCTGGTGGCGCAAGGCCTTGTCGACCAGCGCCAGGCCCTCGTCGATCATCTTGCGGGTCCACAGGCTGCGATCCTGGTCTTCGAGCAGCACGATCTCGCCATTCTCGTCGAAACGCGCCGGCGCCCGCGCATGCTGCAGCAGCAACAGCGCCGCCAGCCCCATGATCTCCGGCTCGGTCTGGAACAGCCGGAGCAGCAGCCGGGCCAGGCGGATCGCCTCTTCGCAAAGCGGCGCGCGCGCCGGCGCCTCGCCGCTGTTGGTCGAATAGCCTTCGTTGAAGATCAGATAGACCATGGCCGCGACAGCTGCGAGCCGCTCCGAACGCTCCACCGCGCCCGGCGTCTCGAACGGCACGCCGGCATCCGCAATGCGCGCCTTGGCGCGGGTGATGCGCTGCTCCATGGCGCTTTCGCCGACAAGGAAGGCGCGCGCAATCTGCTTGACGGTCAGGCCGGAGACGATGCGCAACGCCACAGCAATCTGCTGCGTCGCCGGCAGGTCTGGATGACAGCAGATGAACAGCAGCCGCAAGATATCGTCGCGGTAATGCGCTCCGTCCAGCCGCTCGGCGATATCGCTCTCGGCATCCTCGAGGTCGGAGATCTGATCCTCCTCCGGCAGCGGCGCCTGTTTGGCGCGCTTGCGCACCGCATCGATGCCGCTGTTGCGGCCGACAAAGATCAGCCAGGCTGCCGGATCGCGCGGCGGGCCGTTTTTCGGCCAGTTGTTCAGCGCTCTCAGGCACGCGTCCTGGAACGCTTCCTCCGCCGCATCGAGATCGCGGAAGTAGCGCAGCAGCGCGCCCATCGCCTGCGGACGGGCGGTGCTGATCGCCGTGCTGATCCAGGCGAGCTCGGTCATACGGGAACTCTTGCGGGGTTGAAGAGGGAAACCGGCCGGATCTCGTAGGAGCCGCCGCTTGGGTTGACCTCGGAAAGCTCACGCGCGAACTCGACCGCCTCGTCGAGATCGGCGCATTCGAGCGTGTAGAAGCCGAGGAACTGTTCCTTGGTCTCGGCGAACGGGCCGTCGATGACCACCGACTCGCCCTTGACCCTTCGCAGCGTTGTCGCCGCCGTTGTCGGCAGCAGGCGTGCCACCGGGCCAAGACGGCCGGCTTTCGCGTATCTTTCCTGGACGTCGAGCAGATTGGCCATGACCTCGTCGTCCTGCGCCTTGCTCCAGGAGCAGACGACATCTTCGGAGGCGTAGCAGAGGATAGCGTAGAGCATGGGACGTCCTTTTCTCTATCAAAGGACGAAACAGTAGGACCGATCCCGACATGGCGTCGATAAAAAAATTGCGCCTGACTTGGCGTCAACCAGCCCCCGCTTTGAGCCATCTCAAAACGAGGGCTTCCTCGTCGTCGAGACCGTCTATCGATCGCTTGCGCCTGTTGGCCTCCGCCATTTCACCGAGCAGCCTTTTTCCAGACCAGGCATCGAAGACTTGCGGGTGGATATAGCATTTGCGGCAGACGGCGCGCGTGTTGCCCAGCCGTTCGGCAACCTTGTCGATGACGCCGTTGATCACCCTTTTCGATTGCGCCTGGCTCTCTGGGTACTCGGTCTGCGCAAACAGCGACGCGGCATGGATGGTGCCGCCCCAGGTGCGGAAATGCTTGGAGCTGAAATCGGCGCCGGCTGCGTCGCGGATGTAGCGGTTGACATCGTCGGAGTGGACCGGCCGCCTGTTGCCGTCCTCGTCGAGATACTGGAACAGTTTCTGGCCGGGCAGTTCCTGCGCCCCACGCACGATCTTGGCGATGCGGCGATCGGTGAGCTTCAGTCGCCACTCCTTGCCGGATTTGCCCTTGAAGGCGAAACGCAGGCTAGATCCCTGGATATCGACATGTCGGTCGCGCAGCGTGGTCAGTCCAAAGCTCTTGTTGTCGCGGGCATAGGCGGCATTGCCGACGCGGATCATGGCGTTGTCGAGCAGCCAGACGATCGCCGCCACCACGCGCTCCAGCGGCAGGCCGTGACGGCGCAGATCGGCATCGATCTGGTTGCGCAGGGCCGGCAGTGCCTCGGCAAAGGCAATCAGGTTAGAATACTTGGCGCCGTCGCGCTCTTCGGCCCATTGCGGGTGGTAGCGATACTGCTTGCGCCCGCGCTGATCCCTGCCTGTAGCCTGGATGTGACCGTCGGCATCGGGCGAAATCCAGACATCCGTCCAGGCCGGCGGAATGGCGAGCGCCTTGATGCGCGCACGCGTGCCATTGGAGACTGCCCGCCCGTTTGGCCCCTTGTAGTAGAATCCCTTGCCTGTCTTCAGCCGGCGAATGCCGGGCTCGGTATCGCTGACATAAGTAAGCGAGGCTCGCTCGGCAGAGGCCTGTGCGCCATTCGTCAGCGCACCATTCTTTGGGGCAAGCTCCTCGGCGGCCGATGAGCCGGATGGCGACGCGGATTTGTCCAGCATTTCCTCTCCACGGAATTTTGCCCGTAGATAAGCTGCGTGACCGGCAGCAGGTTCCACCGAGCTCCTATGGAATGTCGTCTGGTCCGCCGAATTTGGCGCCTGCCGAGACGTCGGCCATCCAGAGGCTGCCATCATCAACGTGCAGCGGGCGATAGTCGCGCCCGGGCGGAATCTGTTCGAACACGGCCCCTGCCTCGTCGGCAAGGTAGTCATAGCCCACCTCCTGCAGGAGGTGCTTCGGATCGAGTTGGTCATAGAGATTGCGGCGGGCGATCCGCCGCTTCGGCTCTACCATCTTCAGATGATAGAGGTTGAGCCCGCTTTTGCGGGCCTTGAAACCGAGATCGGGAGGATACCAGAGCCCATGCAGGTCCTCTGGTCGGTATTTCGCCGGATTGTAGGCCCTGAACAGACGATACTGGAACTTTTCGGCCCAGAGGCCGTCAACCCGGTACTCGGTCGGCGAATACAATTCGCGGAGGCGGAACCCCCAGGCCATGCGCCGGTAGTCGCCCGTTAATTGTCCAATCCGCTCCGCGGCACCGCGTTCCAGCCGCTCATCGGGATCAATAGCCAGTATCCAGTCGGCGGCGGCGTTCTTCGCTGCTTCGAGCAATATCTGCCGCCGCTGTGGCTCACTGCTGAACACGCCGGTCGCCCCACGATCATCATAGGCAATCCAGCCGTCGACGACCGGATCGATATTGGCGAGCAGATCGGCAACCAGATGCGCGTCATAGCGATAGCTGAAAACTGCGATCGTTCTCTGCCGCGTCCAAAACAGTCGGCTCCGTCGCCAGCGGTGAGGTTTGATCTGGCTCGTTATCATTTTCTTGTCGCCGCTTTCATGCGATTTCGCACGCCGGCACAGACGCCCATGGACTTGACCAGCAGGGCAAGCCAAACAATTGGCAGCGACATCATCGCGAAGGTTAGATCCCGTCCGGAAAGCCCGATCTTCGCCAGCTTGCGGGCATTGCGCCGGTCGCGAAAAGTGTCACGAAAACACCGAAACGAAGTGTCCGGGGTGGACGCTGCAAGGTAATCGCCGCGGCGATAGCCGCGCCTGTACTGATCGGCAAGCAATCTGGACAACCGGGTTTCGTTGCGATGAACCGTTTGCACCTCCGGCTCCCAAACCGGCTGCAGTTGCTGCGGCAGCCGCCCCAGGAATTCGGTGTCTTCGGCAGCAGGCATGGTTTCATCGAACAAGCCATATTCATCGAACAGCCGGCGATCGAACGATACGCCGTAGCGCAGCGCACGATCCGCCGGCAGACCGGGAAGCCGTCGCATGAACATGATCAGGTGAGCTGCACAGGCAATCAGATTGCGCGGATGGCTGTTCACCATTGCGCTCGCCACGGCGCGATCGCCGGCGAGATGCCGCTGCATCCGTGCCGCGGCCCAGCCCGGACAGGCGAGGCAATCATCGGCAAGAAAGGCAACGAATGGCGCCCGCGTCGCGGTGATGCCGAGATTGCGGGCCGCACCAACAAACAGCCTTCGACTGACCTCGATCACTGGCACCTTGACCCCGGCGCCAGACAGCAGCGCCAGCACGTCCCCTCCGCCCGAGTTGACCACAATGATCTCGAGCGGCGCATTCTGATCAAGCAGGGATATCACCGCCTCGACGATTTGAGCCGGCGCGCGGTAGCCAATGACAATGACCGCAAGCTTCGGCGGGTCCGTGTCACGCACGTTGCAACTGGGCGTGCGGAGGGGAAAACCGGCGTCGCACCGCAAGCTTGAACTGGTAGCGCATGCAGCGCCAGGCATCCGAGGCACCTTTCGGCGCCGCCATGGCGATAGTCAGGAACCGCGCCGCTGTGTTCAGATCGCCGCGCGCATAGTGGACGCGGGCGATCTTGAGCGCGACCATGCCTTCCCTGACCTTCAGCGTCGACTTCGGAAGGCCGCAGTCGGTAAGCTTGCGCAGCGCCAGATGCCAGTCGAGGAAACGTTGCGCCGGCTTGACCGTGAAACGGTCGTCGGAGCGCTCCGCCGACACGACGTAAATCATCACAGGTCGTGAAATGACGGCAAGCGATGCCCTGCTCATCAGCCGTGCCCAGAACAATGTATCCTCGTCATAAGCGAGCCCGGTCGGGAACCTGGTGTCTCCGATCCCGCTGCGTGACACCAGCACGCTGCCCACGGCAATCGAGCGGATGCGACCTTTCAGATAGGCCGAAGCATTGGCGGCACCGTTGGCCGTATAGCCGCTCGGAACCTTGACATGCCTATCGTCGCCATCAGTCCATCGGCGGTAGGCACCGACCACCATATCGGCCGGCGGCTGGGAATTAGCGCGCAAGATCAGAGACCGCAGCCCGCCTTCCAGATGCAGGTCGTCAGCGTCGATCATGTATATCCAGGAACATCGCGCCTGCGCCAACGCCAGATTGCGGGCACCGCCGGCATCACGGCAATTTGCAGGAAGCACGCGCAACGGCAATGTCATGGACGAAGCGGCGTCTTGCGCTATGCGCGCCGTGCCGTCCGACGACGAATCGTCGACCACCAGCACCTCGCCAATAAGGTCAGCCTCGGAGCGAAGTGAGGCCAGCGTAGCGGCGATGGTTGCCGCCGCATTGTGGGCCGGAATAACAACGCTGACTGCTTTCAAAGATAGCTCCACGCCGGCGCATTTCTCGTGTGCAGGAGGTTCCCCTCAAATATGCTCAGGATAACCGCCGCATCCGCGTTTGAGAAGCAGTCTTTGCCTGCCTGGCCTGGCCCGGCCCCTCGCAGAAGTCAGGCCTTCTCGAGCACCACGGGGATGACATCCACCGCCTGGTCGCCGACTTGTCCGCCGGTGGTTTTCAGAACACCGACGATCGGCGCCACATCCGAGTAGTCGCGGCCGTAGCCGACGGTGATGTGGTCGTTGCTTGCCCGCATGCCGTTGGTCGGGTCGAACTCCTGCCAGCCGGCATCCCGTCCGCACCACACCTTGACCCAGGCATGCATAGCGTCGGCGCCTTCGAGCCGCGGCTTGCCCTTCGGCGGGATGGTGCGCAGGAAGCCGCTGACATAGCCGGCCGGAATGCCGAGGCCACGCAGGCCGGCGATCATCATGTGCGAAAAATCCTGGCAGACGCCGCGTTTGAGTTTGAAAGCGTCGCTGGCTTTGGTGCGGACGGTCGTCGCCTTGCCGTCATAGGTGAAATCGCGGCGAATGCGGTTGCACAGATCCACGGCCGTACCGATGATCGAGCCGCCGACGCTGCCTTGCGCATAGGCGGTGATCGCCGCGTCGATGCCGGCATGATCGCTGGCCGCCAGGAAATGGTGCGGTGTGTCAGGCGACAGCGACCGCACCGCGGTAAGTTCGGCCCGCAGCCGGGCAATGTCGGGCGACACGTCGAGCCCGGGCTCCGGCCGCGACACGGCCACGCGCGCGCTCATCCTTATGTCGAGCGCGTCATGGGCGTCGCGAAATGCGATCGCGGTGACGTTGTTGCCAAAGAAATCGGAAAAGTCCGAACGTTCGCTCGGCGCCGGCGCAAACGACAGCGAAGCGGCGATCACCCGCTGCACGCCCGGTATCGTCGGCGGCAGCACGCGCACCTGATGGCGGCCGCCGCCGGCCGCAGCGTCATAGTCGTAGCGCAGATGGAGCCTGATGTCGTAGAGCATGCCGGCTTTTACCCGAAATAGGCTTTGGCGAGGCTGTTGTAGAGGCCGCCGATCTCACTGGCGAGATCGTCCAGGGCCTTCGCCGTCATGTCCGAAGGTTCTTTGATGGCGATCGCGGTGTTCAGCTGCAGTATCTCCTTGGCTGCGAGCGACATATGCCCCTCGCCGCCAATAGAAGGCAGCAGACCGATTTCGGCCTTCAGCCGTTCGAGCTGGAACAGAATGGAGCGCGGGTTGAGCGGATCGAGCACCAAGAGGTCGATCACCGTGCGCCGGCCCGCCTGCACCGGGTACTGCCGCCGATGGGTCATGACGCTGTCACCGATCTCCAGCATCATGTCGAGAGCACCGTCCGGCGCCTTGGGATTGGTCAGCCGGGCCAGCGTGCGGGCGATCTGGATGCCGCGTTCCAGCCGCCGGCCGATCTCCAGGAAACGCCAGCCGGTGAAGCGGTACATGTTCTCATGCAGCAGGCCGGAAAATCCGGCGAGCTTGCGCAGCAGGACCGTCATCGCCCGGGTCGCGTCATCGCCAGGCGCCACCGTCGTCGCGAACTGATGCACGGTCTTCGACAGATCCTTCAGCGCCAGCCAGCCATCGGGCGAAAACCGGTCGCGGATTTGCCCGGCGCTGTAGACGGCGCTGTCCAGCGTGCCGATCAATCCGGATGGGATTGCCGAGTCGACGTCGATGCCGAAGGGCTCGAGATAATCCCTGATATCGGCCAGCAGCGGCATGTCGGGGTCCGAGGTCTCGGCCAGACGGACGTGATAGGCGCGCAGGATACGCACCGTGTCTTCCGAGCGCTCGATATAGCGGCCGAGCCAGGTCAGGTTTTCCGCCGCCCGGCTGGGCAGGCTGCCCGGCATGCTGCGGGTAAAACTGTCATGCTCCTGCGGCAGCAGCGTCTCGCGCTCCACCGGTTTGTCGCTGACCACCCAGACATCCGCCGCCTGGCCGCCGCGCTGCATGGCGATGGCGGTCGGGTCGAGCGAAAAGCCGACACGGGCAAAACCGCCGGGCATCACCGTCCAGCCATCCGGGGTTCGCGCCAGATAGACGCGCAGGCTTGCCGGGCGCGGCTCCAGCCAGCCGCCGACATAGACCGGCGTCGTCGACAGCGTCACCGCTTCCTGGCCGACGAAGTCGCCGCCGGCCTGTTCAATACGCGCCACCAACTCCGCCCGCTCCCCTGCAGACAGGGCCGAACCGAGCTTCGTCGAATCGTCATCCTCGAAGGCCAGCCGCGTCGACAGCGCCGGGCCGATCACCATGCGATCGATATTGGCAAGCACATGGGCTCGTTCGGTTGCTTGCCCGCACCACCATGTGGCGACGCTTGGCAGCAGCAGTTCCTCGCCCCGCAATTCACGCGAAATCTTCGGCAGGAAGGCGAGCAGCGCCCGCGTTTCCATCAGACCTGAGCCCAGCGCATTGACCGTTGAAACAGCACCTCGGCGGATCGCCTCGACCAGGCCCGGCGTGCCGATCTGCGAATCCGAGCGCAGTTCAAGCGGATCGGCAAAGGCAGCGTCGAGCCGCCGCCACAGCACGCTGACCGGCTTCAGGCCGGAAACGGTGCGCACCATCAGCCGGCCACCGGAGACGGTCAAATCCTCGCCTTCAAGCAGCATGATGCCGAGATAGCGGGCGATATAGGCATGTTCGTAATAGGTTTCGTTGAGCGGCCCCGGCGTCAGGATGGCGACGCGGCCGTCGGTTTCCTTGGCCATGCCGATCAGCGCGTCGCGGAAACGGCGGAAGAAGCCGGCAAGGCGATGCACATGCATCTCGCCATAGATATCGGACAGCGCACGCGTGGTGGCGACGCGATTTTCCAGCGCAAAGCCGGCGCCCGACGGCGCCTGCGTGCGGTCGCCAAGCACCCACCACTGTCCGTCAGGCCCGCGGCCGAGTTCGAAGGCGCAGAAATGCAGGAAATGGCCGCCTGCCGGCCTGGTGCCAACCACCGGCCGCAAATATTCCGGGCTCGCCGCAATCAGTCCTGCCGGCAGGATGCCTTTCTCGATCAGCCGGTTCGGCCCGTAAATGTCGGCAATGGTTTCCTCGAACAGCTCGGCGCGCTGGACGAGGCCGGCGCTGATGTCGGCCCACTCCTTGTCCTCGATCAGCAGGGGGACATGCGCCAACGGCCATTCGCGCTCATTGGCGCCGGCCTTGTCGTAGACGCGGTAGTAGACACCGGCATCGCGCAGATACTGGTCGGCGCGGGCGAAGCGCTGGGCGAGCTTTTCAGGACCGAGGTCTTCCAGCGCCTCGACGAAATTCTTCCAGGCCGGGCGGGGATTGCCCGATGCGTCGACCATCTCGTCGACGACGCCATCAATCGGCTGGTAGTGCTCCAGCAGACTGTGGGTTTGCGGCTTGCCGCGGACCCTCTTGTGATTCCCCTTTGCCATCGCTGATCAGAGTCTGGCAGGGCGGCGCAGGTCAAGGGTCATCGGAAAGTCTTCAGCAGCTTCTTCGTTGCGCAGCACATAACCGGACGGCGTATGGCCGCGCGGCTCGAAGCGGGCGAGCCTTCTTGCTTCCGCTTCGTTGCCGTTGACCGGGAAAGTGTCGTAGCTGCGCCCGCCGGGATGCGCGACATGGTAGACGCAGCCGCCGACCGCCCTGCCCGACCAGCGGTCATAGATATCGAAGACCAAAGGCGTGTTGACCGGCAGCGCTGGATGCAGGCCCGATGAAGGCTGCCAGGCCTTGAAGCGGACGCCCGCCACCGCGACTTCGCGGTTGTCGGTCACCTTCATCGGCACGATGCGGCCATTGCAGACGATGGCATGGCGCTCCGGATTCAACCCTTCGGTCTTGACCTGCAGCCGCTCGACCGAGGAATCGACGAAACGAACGGTGCCGCCGATCGCGCCTTGCTCGCCCATGACATGCCACGGTTCCAGCGCCTGGCGCAGTTCCAGCTTGATGCCGGCATACTGGACCTCGCCGCAGAACGGGAAACGGAATTCAAGCTGCGCGTCGAACCATTCGGGCCGGAACTCGAAGCCATTGAGCTTGAGGTCGTCGAGCACGTCGAGAAAGTCAGCCCAGACATGATGCGGCAGCATGAAGCGGTCATGCAGCGATGTGCCCCAACGCACGAAACGACCGTCGAGCGGGTTCTTCCACGCGCGGGCTATAATGGCGCGGACCAGTAGCTGCTGCGCCAGGCTCATGCGCGCATTGGGCGGCATTTCGAAGCCGCGGAACTCGACCAGCCCCAGACGGCCGGTCGGGCCATCCGGCGAAAACAGTTTGTCGATGCAGATTTCCGAGCGATGCGTATTGCCGGTGACGTCGGTCAAGAGATTGCGGAACAGTCGGTCGACCAGCCACGGCAAAGGTGCCGCGCCCTTGTCCGGATGCGGCACCTGCGCCATGGCGATTTCGAGCTCGTAGAGCGAGTCATGACGCGCCTCGTCGAAGCGCGGCGCTTGGCTGGTCGGGCCGATGAACAGGCCGGAGAACAGATAGGACAGCGACGGATGCCGCTGCCATTGCAGCACCAGGCTCTTCAACAGGTCGGGCCGGCGCAGGAACGGGCTGTCATTGGGCGTCGCGCCGCCGACGACGACATGGTTGCCGCCGCCGGTGCCGGTGTGGCGGCCATCGATCATGAACTTGTCGGCGCCAAGCCGTGTCTGCCGCGCTTCCTCGTAGATCGCGGTGGTCGTCGCCACACAATCCTGCCAGTTGGAAGCCGGGTGGATGTTGACCTCGATGACGCCGGGGTCCGGCGCGACGCGGATGACGTTGAGGCGCGGATCGTGCGGCGGGCCGTAGCCTTCGATGTGCACGGGAAGGCCGATCGCCTTGGCCGCGTTTTCAGCCGCTGCGATCAGTTCGAGATAGTCCTCCAGCGCCTCGACCGGCGGCATGAACACACAGAGCCGCCCGTCGCGCGGTTCGACCGAGAGTGCAGTGCGCACCGCGCCGCCGATCTCGGTGATCTCCTGCTCGACACGGTCCTGCTGGCCGGTCGCAGCGGTGAAGGACACCGCTTGCTGGCGGCGCGCCATTTCGTCGGCGCCTTCCAGTTCGGCCGGGGCGGCGGTAGGCAAAATCGCTTCGCGCGCGGGCAGCGGTCCGCGCGGCAGCGACGGGTCCACGGGCACGATGTAGGGGAACTGCGCCGGCGGCACATAGGGCAGCGTGCCCAGCGGCAAGCGGTAGCCGACCGGTGAATCGCCCGGCACCAGGAACAGCCGTCCGCGCCGCGTCTTCCATTTTTCCGAGCGCCAGCGTGGACCCGATGCCTGGCTGTTCCAGCGCTGCACAGGCAGCACATAGCCCGAGGGCTTGGTCAGCCCGCGTTCGAACACCTTTGCCATACGGCTGCGTTCTTCGGGATCTTCCAGTTTGGAATTGGACGGATCGACATTGTCGGGCAACTTGCCTTCCTTGAGCAGCCACTCCGCCGGATCCTCATAGGCCTCGCTGACCATGGTCTTTTCGATGCCGAGCTCGCCGGCGATCGCTGTCAGCAGGCTTTCGGCCTGCTTCGGCCCGATATCGGCCTCGCTCTTTTCGCGCGCGATCAGCGACGGATCGCTCCACACCGGCTGCCCGTCGGTGCGCCAGTAGAGCGAGAACGTCCAGCGCGGCAGGCTTTCGCCCGGATACCATTTGCCTTGCCCGTAGTGGAGAAAGCCGCCCGGCGCGAAACGCTCGCGCAGTTTTCTAATCAGCGCATCGGCTTTTTCCCGCTTGGTCGGGCCGACGGCGGCGGTGTTCCATTCCGCCGACTCGAAATCGTCGATCGACACGAAGGTCGGCTCGCCACCCATGGTCAGCCTGACGTCGCCGGACGCAAGTGCTGCATCGACCTTGTTGCCGAGCGCATCGAGCGCCTGCCAGCTTTCGTCCGAGAATGGCTTGGTAATGCGTGGATGTTCGGAGATGCGGTCGACTCGCATGTCGAAACCGAACTCGACATTGGCAAAACTCGCCATGCCGGAGATGGGCGCGGCATTGCGGAAATGCGGCGTCGCCGCCAGCGGCACATGGCTCTCGCCGGTCAGCAGGCCGGAGGTCGGATCGAAACCGATCCAGCCGGCACCCGGCAGGTAGACCTCGCACCAGGCATGCAGATCGGTGAAATCCACAGCGGTTCCGGGCGGGCCATCGAGCGCCACCAGATCGGGCTTGAGTTGGATCAGATAGCCTGAGACGAAACGCGCGGCGATGCCGAGATTGCGCAGGATCTGCACCAGCAGCCAGCTCGAATCACGGCACGAGCCTTTTTTCGCAGCCAGCGTTTCCTCCGGCGAGAACACGCCGGTTTCCATGCGCACGATATAGGCGATCTCTCTCTGCAGCCGCGCATTGAGGTCGACGACGAAATTGACGGTGTTGGTCACGCTGCGGTCGATGGTTTTGAGGAACGCCGACAGCAGCGGTCCCGCCGGCTCCGGCGTGCGGTAGATAGCGAGATCGTCCCTGATGTCTTCAGGGTATTCGAACGGAAATGTCTCCGCCGACGGCTCGACGAAGAAATCGAACGGATTGTAAACCGTCATGTCGGCGACGAGGTCGACTTCGATCTTCAGTTCCGTCACCGGCTCCGGAAAGACGAAACGGGCGAGGAAGTTGCCATAGGGGTCCTGCTGCAGATTGACGAAATGGTTTGCCGGCTCGACCTTCAGCGAATGGCTCAAGACCTTGGTGCGGGAATGCGGCGCCGGCTGCAGCCTGATGACCTGAGGGCCGAGGACCACCGGCCGGTCATATTTGTAGTGGGTCAGGTGGTAGATGGCTGCCAGAATTGCCATGGGGCCTCGAAAGTCGGCGTTTCAACGAATTCGCCGAACCCTGACACAAATGACGCCCATTCTCCAAGCAGAGATGTTGCGGTGCACCTAATTTAGGCTTGGGAACCGTTGATCCTGCAGCACGTCACGGCCGCTCCGAGCCCGGGTGAACCCGCCAACATTGTCGGCGGGTTCGGATTGCTGCCAGCGGATTCATCCGGTCGGCATGCGCTCGAATGCCTGCAGGGCGGGATCGACCGTGTCCCAGGCGTGGCCGCGGATGCCATAGGTGAGCACTTGCGGCTGAAACTGGCCCGGGTCGTCAAGGCTGGTTGCGTGGATCGCTATCAGCTCGGGCATGGCGACGAATGTCAGGTAGACCGGCGTTCCGCAGGTCGGGCAGAAGGCGTGGATTTTCTCGTTGCCGCTGTCGCCCTTTATCCGCCAGGTTTTCGCCTCGCCGGTGATTGCCATGTCGGCGCGCCGGCCGAAGGTCAGATAAGAGCCATGCCCGGTGCCGCTGCGTTTCTGGCAATCGAGGCATTGGCAGTGGTTCTCAAAGATGGGTTCGCTGCTGGTTTCATAACGGATCGCGCCACACGCACATCCGCCGCTAAATCGCTTGGTCATTGTCATTCTCCGCTGGCGGATGTGTTGATCGGCAAGGATCAGGCCGATTTCGGCTTGGCGAAAACGTCGATGCCGCTGCCGGTTTCCAGCAGGGATTTCAGGCTGGACAGCACGACTGGCCAACCCTGGCTGATGCCTTTCGCCATGCCGCTGCCGGCTTCGAGTTGGTCATGAGTGACGGTCAGCCGGACCATATCGTCATATTCCTCGATGCCGAAGGTCACACGACTGTAGGCAGAGGGATCGGCGGCCTGCGAAGGGCTCGCCCAGGTGATGACGAGACGGGTCGGCGGCGAAACCTCGACAACCTCACCGACAATCTGGACGGTGCGCTCATCATTGGCGCGGACATGTTCCCATTTCGATCCGGGCTTCCAGTCCGAGACGTTCTCATGGCCCCAATAACGCCTTGCAACGTCTGGTTTGGTGATGGCTTCGAACACCTTTTGCGGCGTTGAGCGAATATAGGTCACGTAGACAAAACTGGTCGTTTCCTTGGTCATTGGTCGTCTCCTTCGAGTTCTTTTTTCAAATCGTGCAGCAGGCTGAGCCGCTGCTGTTCGAATTTCCGCACCCAGCGCTCGTAGATGTCGTGCAGCGGCACCGGGTTGATGAAGTGCAGCTTTTCGCGGCCGCGCTTGACCGTAGTCACCAGATTGGCCGCCTCCAGCAGGTCGATGTGCTGGGTGGCCGATTGCCTGGCCATTTCAAGGTTTTCGCAAAGCTGGCCGAGCGTCTGCCCGTTCTTCTCATGGAGAAGGTCAAGCAGCCTTCTGCGTGTCGGGTCGCCCAGCGCCTTGAAAACCTTGT
Source organism: Mesorhizobium sp. P3_B5 (assembly GCF_056402815.1). Taxonomy (NCBI): domain Bacteria; kingdom Pseudomonadati; phylum Pseudomonadota; class Alphaproteobacteria; order Hyphomicrobiales; family Phyllobacteriaceae; genus Mesorhizobium; species Mesorhizobium sp. P3_B5. Next base: position 411,687 of record NZ_JBFUGR010000003.1, read on the forward strand.
CAGCGTCCATCGGTCTCGCTCGTTGTTGAGGCTATTATATGCAGGCAAATACCTGCATGTCAAATGGCAACTTTCTCGCGCTCGCCGCGACGAGCGAGGCAACTGGCGCGGGCGTGATCGATGCCACACATCTGGAAGCCCACCGAAGGGGGCCAGCTAAAGGGAGAGTCCGTCGTCTTTAGGGGGACGAGAAGCGGCCTGAACTCCAGGCCGCACGCGGTTTGCGACGCCGATGACTATCGTCGTGCAGCATTGAACGCGAGTCGGCAGGCCTAGGGATACGACCGATGCGCCCACGCCTTCATGAGCGCCATCGCCTTCGCGGCAACCAGCATCTTCTGACTAAAAGTCCTGAGCCCAGGCAGCTCTTGCAGGGCTTAGAAAAACGCCTGCAACCCGGTCTGCGCCCGCCCGAGGATCAGCGCGTGCACGTCATGCGTGCCCTCATAGGTGTTGACCGTCTCGAGGTTCTGCGCGTGGCGCATGACGTGGTAGCCGATCTGGATGCCGTTGCCGCCATGCATGTCGCGGGCCTGGCGGGCGATGTCGAGCGCCTTGCCGCAATTGTTGCGCTTGACGATGGAGATCATCTCCGGCGCCATCTTGCCTTCGTCCATCAGCCGCCCGACCCGCAAGGACGCCTGCAGCGCCAGCGCGATCTCGGTCTGCATGTCGGCGAGCTTCTTCTGGAACAGCTGCGTGCCGGCCAGCGGCTTGCCGAACTGCTTGCGGTCGAGGCCATATTGGCGCGCCCGGTGCCAGCAATCTTCCGCCGCGCCCATCGCGCCCCATGAGATGCCGTAACGGGCGCGGTTGAGGCAACCGAACGGACCGGCGAGGCCCTTGGCGTTGGGCAGCAGCGCATCCTCGCCGACCTCGACACCTTCCATCACCACTTCGCCGGTGATCGAAGCGCGCAGGCTGAGCTTGCCGCCGATCTTCGGCGCCGACAGGCCTTTCATGCCCTTCTCCAGCACGAAACCGCGGATCTCGTCCTTGCCGTTCTCGCCCTTCAACTTCGCCCAGACGACGAACACGTCGGCGATCGGCGCGTTGGAAATCCACATCTTCGAGCCGGAAATCTTGTAGCCGTTGGCCGTCTTCTCGGCCCGCGTCTTCATGCCGCCGGGATCGGAGCCAGCATCCGGTTCGGTCAGGCCAAAACAGCCGATCCACTCGCCGCTGGCGAGTTTCGGCAGATATTTCTTGCGCTGCTCCTCCGAGCCATAGGCATGGATCGGATACATCACCAGCGACGACTGCACTGACATCATCGAGCGATAGCCGGAATCGACGCGCTCGACTTCCCGCGCCACCAGCCCGTAGGTGACATAGTTGGCGCCAAGCCCGCCATATTCCTCGGGGATGGTCAGGCCGAGCAGACCTGCCTCGCCCATTTCGCGAAAGATGCCGGCATCGGTCTTTTCCTCGAGATAGGCTTCCTCGATCTTCGGCGCCAACTTGTCGGCGGCAAAGGCAGCTGCGCCATCGCGCACCATGCGCTCGTCTTCCGAAAGCTGGTTCTCGATCAGGAAAGGATCTTCCCAGACGAACGCGTTCTTGTCGGCGGCCATGGCTCTCGGTCTCTCCCAGCGAAAAATCTGAAGTGCCCGGCTTATCGGCCTCCGCCTCGGAAAAATCAAACGAAATTGCTTCACCGATCAATGAGCGTTAGTAATGGATCATGAGTGTCCAACGCCGTCTTTTGCCAAGCACCAGCGCCCTTGCCGCCTTCGAGGCGGTGGCGCGTCTCGGCAGTTTTACCGCCGCCGCCCAGGAGCTCGATCTCACCCAGGGCGCCGTCAGCCGGCAGATCGGGCTTTTGGAGGACCAGTTCGGCCGCCGGCTGTTCGAACGCGACAGCCGCAATGTCCGGCTGTCGACGGCAGGCGAGATCTATGCCGACGCGGTGCGCGCAGCACTTGGCCAATTGCGCGACGCTGCACTTGGATTGATGAGCAATCGGCATAGCGGCATCCTGAACCTTGCCATCTTGCCGACCTTCGGCACGCGCTGGCTGATGCCGATGATCCCCGATTTCGTCGAAAACAATCCTGACATCACCATCAATTTCGTCACCCGCGTCGGCCGCTTCGACTTTGCCCGCGAGCGGCTGGACGCCGCCATCCACTATGGCTTGCCCGACTGGCCGGAGGCCGACTCGACGCTGCTGGTGCGCGAAACGGTGGCGCCGGTGGTCTCGCCCCAATTCCTGGCCGGGCGCGCCATCGCCACGCCGGCCGATCTTGGCCGCCTGCCGTTGCTGCACATGGCGACGCGCCCCGGTGCCTGGACCGAATGGTTCGAGCATCAGGGCCTGAGCGCGCCGACCGGGCCGGGCATGCAGTTCGAACAGTTCGGCACCGCCGCCCAGGCCTGCATGGCCGGGCTCGGCGTCGCGCTGCTGCCGCAAATCCTGATTGCCGGCGAGTTGCAGCGCGGCCAGCTGGTGCCGGCGCCCGGCCAGCCGATGCAAAGCCGCAGCGCCTATTACCTGGTCGTGCCGCACGACAAGCGCGGCCATCCCCCGGTCGCCAGCTTTCGCGACTGGCTGCTTACGCATGTCGGCAAGAAGGGCGAAGCCTCCGCTCAGCCGCCGAAATAGCGGGGATGGTCGAGGTCGGCGATCAGGCCGGGCTCTCGCGGCTGCCATCCCAGCACGTCGCGGGTCTGCTGGCTCGACGCCGGCCAGTCCAGGCCGAAGAAGTGCCCGACAAAGCCGAAATGTCCGGCCGCCTCCTCGCGGGTCTTGGCGACCACAGGCAGGTTCAGGCGCCGGCCGATGATCTCGGCGATCTCCAGGGTCGGTACGCCTTGCTCGGCGACCGCGTGATAGCGGGCGCCCCCAACCCCCTTCTCCAGCGCCAGCCTGAAGAGGGTGGCGGCGTCGAGCCGGTGTACCGCCGGCCAGCGGTTGAGCCCGTCGCCAACATAGGCTGAGACCCCCTTGTCACGCGCGATGCCGATCAACATCGGAACGAAGCCGTGATCGCCGTCACCGTGCACCGTTGGCGAAAGGCGCACCGTCGAGGCGCGCACGCCGCGCGCCGCGAGTGCTTCGGCCGTCACTTCCGAGGCGCGCGGATAGGAGGCGGAGGGAGGCACAGGCGCATGATCCTCGGTCGCCATGCTGCCTTGCGACAACACCGCAAGCCCGGAGGTAACCAGCAGCGGGCGCTCGGAGCCTTCGAGAACCGCGCCGAGCACCTCGATGGCGCGCCGGTCCGCCGCGCAATTCTCGGCAAACTTCGAGAAGTCGTGGTTGAAGGCGGTATGGATCACCCCGTCCGATCGGGCCGCGCCACTGCGGAGGCTTTCAAGGTCCGTGATATCGCCGCGATGCGCCTCGGCACCAGCGGCGACGACCGCCTTGGCGCCTGCATCCGAACGGGCAAGGCCAAGCACCTGATGGCCCGCGTTGAGGAGCTCCTGCACAACGGCAGAACCGACGAAACCTGTAGCTCCGGTGACAAATACCCGCATCGGGATTTCTCCTTTGTTTCGTTCGAAAGCTGCGGGGGCAGCCTGTTGCCAAAGGAGATACGGGATTGAGGAAATACGATCTATGCTGTAAAGTCCGTGATATCTTCGCGATCGTCCGGAACAGTGCATGGATCCCCTCTCAGACGTGCTGTCGCTGCTGAAGCCGCGCAACTACCTCTCGGCCGGCCTGGAGGCGGGTGGGGACTGGTCGATCCAGTTCCCCGACCAGCAGGCAGCCATCAAATGCGGCGCCGTGGTTTCCGGCCAATGCTGGCTGTCGGTGGAGGGCGTCACGGATGCGGTTCGGCTGGAGACGGGCGACTGTTTCCTGCTACCGCGCGGACGGCCTTTCCGCCTTGCCAGCGACCTGAGCCTGACGCCGGTCGATGCCCGCACGGTTTTTTCACCCGCCCGCACCGGCGGCATCACCGCGCACAATGGCGGCGGCGATTTTCTTCTCGTCAGCAGCCGCTTTGCACTTTCCGGCGACCACGCCGGCATCCTGCTGAGGATGTTGCCGCCCATCGTCCACATCCGCAAAGAGACCGACCATCCGGTGCTGCGCTGGCCCGTCGAGCGGATGATGCAGGAACTGCGCGTGCCCCAGCCGGGCGGCTTCCTGGTCGTGGAGCACCTCGCCCACATGATCCTGATCGAGGCCCTGCGGCTGCATATGGCGGAAGGGCCGCGCGGCGGTGTCGGCTGGCTCTTTGCGCTGGCGGACAGGCAGATGGGCGCGGCGATCAACGCCATGCATGACGATCCGGCACGTGGCTGGACCTTGCAGACGCTGGCCGAGCGCGCCGGCATGTCGCGATCGACCTTGGCCCTCAAATTCAAGCAAACGGTCGGTACGTCCGCCATGGACTATCTGACGCGCTGGCGCATGCTGCTGGCCGGCGACAGGCTGGCGAATTCCGGCGATCCCGTTTCCGTCATTGCGCTGTCGCTCGGCTATGAATCCGAAAGCGCCTTCAGCACCGCCTTCAAGCGGGTGATGGGCTGCTCGCCACGCCAATATGGCCGTGGCCGCAACCAACCGTCCGCTGGCGAGGCGGAAGCCGCGAACGCCAATCGGATCGCAGCCGTCGCCAGCTGATCTGCCCGCCTATTTCCGCTTCAGCGCATCCGCCAATGCAGCGCCGAACGCACCTTGCTGCGCCGGCCTTTCCGGCTGGCGCAGCGGTGCCGGCGAGCGTGGCGCCGGCTTGTTGCCATTGTCGCGCGGCCCTCCACGCGAGGCGCCGCCGTCGCCGTCCTTGCGCATCGACAGCGCGATGCGCTTGCGCTTGATGTCGACTTCGACGACGCGCACCTTGACCACGTCGCCGGCTTTGACCACCTCATGCGCGTCCTTGACGAAACGATCGGCCAATTGCGAGACGTGCACCAGCCCGTCCTGATGCACGCCGATATCGACGAAGGCGCCGAAGGCAGCGACATTGGTGACCGTGCCTTCCAAGAGCATGCCGGGCTTCAGATCCTTGATGTCATCGACGCCGTCGGCAAAGGTCGCTGTCTTGAAGCCGGGACGTGGATCGCGGCCGGGCTTTTCCAGCTCCGCCAGGATGTCGCGCACCGTCGGCAGGCCAAAGCGCTCATCGACGAAGACGCGCGGGTCGAGCGCCTTCAGCGCTGCGCTATCGCCCATCAGCGAGCGCACATCGCGGCCGCAGGCCGCGACGATCTTCTTGGCCACGCCATAGGCTTCCGGATGCACCGACGAGGCATCGAGCGGCTCGCTGCCATTGGCAATGCGCAGGAAGCCGGCAGATTGTTCGAACGCGCGCGGCCCAAGCCGCGCCACCTTGAGCAAATCCTTGCGGCTGGCGAAGGGTCCTGTCGCATCGCGATGCGCAACGATCGCTTCGGCCAGCGACGCGCCAAGGCCTGAAACCCGTGCCAGCAGCGGCGCCGATGCGGTATTCAAGTCGACGCCGACGGCATTGACCGCGTCTTCGACGACAGCCTCCAGCGAACGGCCGAGCCGGTACTGGTCGACATCGTGCTGATATTGGCCGACGCCGATCGACTTGGGCTCGATCTTGACCAGTTCGGCCAGCGGATCCTGCAGCCGCCGGGCGATCGACACCGCGCCGCGCAGCGACACGTCGAGGCCGGGAAATTCAGCTGCCGCTGTCGCTGAAGCCGAGTACACCGAGGCGCCGGCCTCGCTGACGATCACCTTGAGCGGCTTTGGCCCGGCATCGGCAGGCATCTCGGACAGCATGTCGGCCACCAGCTTCTCCGTCTCGCGAGAGCCGGTGCCGTTGCCGATCGAAATCAACTCGACCTTGTGCAGGCGAATGAGCTTGGCCAGTTCCGCTTGCGTGCCGCGCACATCGTTCCTGGGCGGAAAAGGATAGACGGTCGTCGTCGTCAGCACCTTGCCGGTACCGTCCACCACCGCCACCTTGACGCCGGTGCGGATGCCGGGGTCGAGCCCCATCGTGGCGCGCGAGCCGGCGGGTGCGGCGAGCAGCAGATCTTTCAGGTTACGGGCGAAGACATGGATCGCCTCTTCCTCGGCCCGCTCGCGCAGATCGCGCATCAGATCGAGCGTCAGATGCAGCGAAAGCTTGATGCGCCAGGTCCAGCCGGCGACCTCCATCAGCCAGCGGTCGCCAGGCAGGCTGCCACCGATGGCATAGGAGTTGGCGATCATGCGCTCGACCGGCTTCACCGGCGACGCATCGTCGGCATCGACCTCGATGTCGAGCGACAGCACCTCCTCGTTGCGGCCGCGCAGCATCGCCAGCGCGCGATGACTCGGCACCGTGGCCCAGCGCTCGACATGGTCGAAATAGTCGGAGAATTTCGCACCAGCCTCCTGCTTGCCGTCGACGACCCTGGCCCGCATGAAGGCGCGTTCCTTCATGTAGCTTCGCAATTTGCCGACCAGATCGGCATTTTCGGCGAATTGTTCCGACAGGATGTCGCGCGCGCCGTCGAGCGCCGCCTTGGCATCCGCCACCTCTTCGCCGAGATAGGCCAGCGCCAGTTCGGCCGGCACCAGCGCACGATCAGCAAGGATGGCCTCGGCCAGCGGCCCCAGCCCGCGCTCACGCGCGATCTCGGCTTTGGTCCTCCGCTTCGGCTTGTAGGGCAGATAGATGTCTTCCAGTTCGGCCTTGGTGGTTGTTGCCGCGATCTTGCCTTCCAGTTCCGCCGTGAGCTTGCCCTGCTCGCGGATCGAACCGAGAATGGCGTCGCGGCGCGCCTCGAGTTCGCGCAGATAGGCAAGCCGTTCGGCCAGCAGGCGCAACTGCGTGTCATCAAGCCCGCCCGTGACCTCCTTGCGGTAGCGCGCCACGAACGGCACCGTCGCCCCTTCGTCCAGCAATTCGATCGCCGCCGCAGCCTGTTCCGGCCGTGAAGCAATCTCGGCTGCGATGAGGGCTGCGATGCGCTTGATGTCGGATGCCATGTCGTTCCTGTACCCAGTCGAAAAGAGCGGCGACCATAGGCGCTGCGCATCGCTACGCCAACCGCGGCGTTTTCAACCCCCAGAAAGGTCCACAGGAAAGCGTGCCGGAGTCCAGACGCCCGGGCGTGACTAAACCAGATGGCTCAGCGCCTCCAGGAAGGCAACGACCTCGACATCCAGCGGATCGTCGACCGGGACTGGTTGCGACGACATCTTGGCAATCACCACTTCTGCTTGCGGATTGACGTAGAGCCATTGGCCATGGATGCCGATGCCGCAGAAGGCACCACTTGCCGCCCCGGTCTGGTACCATTTGTTGCGGTAGCGTCCCTCAGGAAACAGGAACGCCATGGTGCCGCGCTGCCAGGCCTCGAGGCTGCCGCCGGTGGCGACCGTATCGCGCACCCATGCCTCCGGCACGATGCGGCGGCCATTGACTGTCCCCCCTTGCCGCATCATCTCGCCGACCCGCGCCAGGTCGCGCGGCGTCACCGAAATGCCGCCAGCCGTGCGCGCCGTGCCTTCCATGTCGACGCCGATCGAGGCTTCACTGACCGCACCGAGCGGCAGCCAGAGTTTCTCGCGCATCAGATCGGCAAAACGCTGGCCCGACGCGCGTTCGAGCAGGATGCCAAGCAGGTCCGAATTGGGCGAGCGGTAACGAAACGTCTGGCCATGCGGCTCTGGCAGACGCTGCAGCGTCAGGATGAACTCGCGCAAGCTTTCGGTGCCGCCGCCCGGGTTCCACAAAGTGGCGCGACGGTAACGGGCAAAGGCGCTTTCCGGGTCGAGATATGCCTCCTCGAAATCGAGGCTGACGGTCATATCCAGCACATGCCGCACACTCGCGTCGCCATAGGCCGAACCGGCAGCTTCCGGAATGTAATGCGTGACAGGGGCTTGCGGATCGAAAAACCCCTCACCTTCCAATATGCCGGCGATGATGGCGGTGACCGACTTGCTGATCGAAAAGATGATGTGGCGCGCGCCGAAATCCATATGCGGTGCGAACCAGTCGCCAACGACCTTGCCACCCTTCATGATGGTCAGCGCGTCGGTGTCTGAACGCTTGAGAAAGGCCGCTACCGTCTCCGCGCCATTTGGCAAGGCGATCTTCTCGCCGAGCAACCCACCAAGATCCTGAACCGGCGCCTCGCTGCCACCCGCCGCCGCCACGCGGGCAGTCGGCACCAGTTCGCCGAGGTTCTGGAACGACCACCTGTTGTAGGGGTTTTCCCGCCAGTTGCCGAGCAGCACCTGATTGCGGGCAAAGCCATATCGGGTCTCGAACGCGGTCGTGCCGGTCATGGCGTCTCCTCACAGTTTCTTCTTGGGGCTCAGGCCAGCGCCGCGGCAATCACGTGCACGGCCTTCAGCGTCGCCACGGAATAGGCGATGTTGGTGAAATCCGGATAGGTCGAAAGCTTCACCACGACCATTCTCGTGTCCCAGTCGATATGGATCAATTGGCCGAACACGCCCCGGCACATCAGCGCGCGCGAGCGCGGGTCCTCGATCCAGAACTGGTTGCGGTAGCTGCCTTCCGGCAGGCTGGGATTGAAATCCGCTCCATGCCGGCCGTCGCGCGTCGCCTCGATCCACCCGGCCGGCACCACGCCACCGCCATTGTCGAGGATCAGCTGGCCGAAGCGGCCATAGTCGCGCAGCGTCGCGTTGAAGCCGCCATCGGCCACCGCATAGCCGGTGCTGTCGACGGTGAAGCAGGCGCTTTCATCGGCGCCAAGCTTTTGCCAGATCTCTTCGGAAACCAGTTGCGGCAGCCGCTTGCCTGTCACCCGCTCCATGATGAAGGCGAGCACATCGGTCTCGATCGAGCGGTACTCGAATTCAGCGCCATGCGGCCGGCTTTGCTCCTTCAGGCCCAGGATCAGCTCGAACATATGCGAAGGCCAGCGGAAGTCCGGATCGCTGCCCGGCGGCACCGGCTTCCAGCCGGTGGCGACATCGACCTGGCCGATGTCGGAATAGGGGTCGGTGTATTCCTCGGAAAAGCGCACGCCGCTGGTCATATCAAGCACATGCTGCACGCTGGCGCCGGCCCAACCGGTGGCGGCCAGTTCCGGCAGATAGGTCGTCACCGGCAGCGCCGGATCGATCAGGCCGCGCCCAACCAATATGCCGAACACTGAAGCGGTGACCGATTTCGCCATCGACTGCGACAGATGCAGCGAGCGGTCGGTCATGCCGTTGAAATAGCGCTCACAGGCGACCTTGCCGTCCTTGAGCACGAGGAACCCGTCCGTATAGGTTTCGTCGAGCAGCCCGGCCAATGTCGTCGGTGCGCCCGCGCTGTCCACCACCGGCAGCGCATCGAGATCGACTTCTGCCCGCTCGAGCCGGTGCCGATGGCCGTTGCCGCGCCAGACTTCGGCGGTCGGCAGGAATTCGCGTATGTGCTGGAACGCCCAGCGATTCCACGGGCCCCTGTCCCAGTCGAGCTTCGGCAGCACCATCTGCGGCGGCGAGCCTTGCATGATCGGCGGCGCCGGATCGCTGTTGCGATAGGATGTCATGGAACCTCCTCGTAGGCGCAAAGAAGGGAGGCCGAAGCCTCCCTTCCGCTGGACCCTAGACCGAACCTATTTGCGCAAATTGGTCCAGATCTTGTTGTAAATCTCGACCACCTCAGGCGGGCAAGGCGGAACGAACTCAGCGGCCGGCGCTCCTGCCGGCGGATTGAGTTCCGGCGACGCCGCGAAATCGGCCGGCAGGAACTTGTGGCTGCCGGCAATACCGTTGTCATAGCCGGCGAATTCCGAGATCAGCGCCGCGTTTTCCGGAGCCATGATAAAATCCTGGAAGAGCTTGGCGTTGTCGAGGTTCTTGGCGCCTTTCAGCACCGCGACATTGTCCATCCAGCCCTCGATGCCTTCCTTCGGATAGGCATACTTGATTGCCGGAATCTTCTGCCGTGCACGGTAGGTGGCGCCATTCCACGCCTGCGTGACGATGACGTCGCCGGAGGTGATCTTGGTGATGGTGTCGTAGCTGAAGGTCTTCCATGAAGGCTTGGCCGCCGTCAGGATGTCGTTGACCTTCTTCAGATCGGCCTTCTCGGCGCCGCAACGCGGCACGCCGGCATAGCGCTCAGCCGCATGCATGACGGTGTTGACGTCGTCGAGCATGTTGATCTGGCCCTTCAACTCGTCCGGCGGGTTGAACAGGATCGCCAGCGTGTCGATGTCGCCCTTGTACTTGTCGGTGTTGACTTCGAACGTGGTGGTGCCGAACTGCCATGGCGCGGTGTAGTGGCGGCCACTGTCCCAATAGATGTCGAGGAAGCGCGCGTCGATGTTCTTGCCGTTCGGCATAGCATTGGGCTCGGTCTTTTCGAGCAGGCCCTCGTCGACCATGATCTTCACGGTGTAATCCGACGGCACCACGATGTCGTAGCCGGAATTGCCGGCGCGCACTTTCGACAGCATGGTTTCGTTGGAGTCGTAATCGTCCAGCGTGACCTTGACGCTGTACTGTTTCTCAAACTTTTCGATCAGCTTGGGGTTGGTGTAGTCACCCCAATTGTAGATATGCAACTCGCCGTCGGCGAGCGCGGGCACTGCCCACAAAAACGCCGCTGTCGAAACAGCAGCCATCAGTTTCCTAGACATTTTTGTTCTCCTTTGCCTTCCCATTTATTCAGTTGGCCCATATTCAGTTGGCCCATTTGTTCAGTTGGCGCGTCGGCGCGCGATCAGGAACGATACCGAGACGAAGAGGATCGAGACCAGCAGCAGGATGGTGGAGATGGCATTGATCTCCGGCGTCATCGGCCGCCTGATCTGGTTCCAAATGTAGAGCGGCAGTGTCGTCTGTCCGGGACCGGCGACAAGCTGCGTGATGGTGAAGTCGTCGAAGGACACGATGAAGGCGAGTGCCGCACCCGACAGGATGCCGGGAACAAGCAAGGGCAGCGTTATGCGCCGGAAGGCGTGCCACGGCGTGGCATAGAGATCGGCCGCGGCGGATTCGAGCGTCAGATCCATATCCTCAAGACGCGCCCGGATCGGCATGTAGGCGAAGGGAATGCAGAACACGGTGTGGGCGAGGATCAGATTGCCGATGCCGAAGTTCAGCCCGAACGCGCCGGCGATCAAGGCGAAGAAAGACAAGGTTGCCACCGCGGTGATGATCTCGGGGACCATCAGCGGCAGGTTGATGACCATGAAGGCAGCCGAAAGCCCGTGCCACGGCTTCACCCGCGTCATGCCGATCGCCGCCAGCGTCGCGCAGATCGTCGAAATGATGGTCGCGGTCACCGAGATGATCAGCGTGTTCTCGGCGGCGTGGTGGAATTCCTCGTTGAGCAGCGCGCTGCCGTACCAGCTGAAGCCGACGCCCTCCCAATGCGTGACGAGCGAGCCGGTGTTGAACGAAAAGACCATCAGGATCAGGATGGGCACGTAGAGCACGGCAACGCAGATGATGGCGATTGTGCGGAATCCCGGTTGATCCTTGATATCGACGTTGCGGGGATCAGCCATGCTGGATCTTCCCCGATGTGTTACGAACGTAGAAGTAGAGGGCGACCAGCACCGCGGCCATCAGGATCAGCGCCTGGGCGCAGCCAAGCGGCCAGTTGCGCCCGGAGCCGAACTGCTGGGCGATGAGATCGCCGATCATCAGGTGGATGCCGCCGCCAAGGATCAGCGGCGTCACATAGGCGCCAAGCGCCGGAATGAAGACGAGCAGGCAGCCTGCGATAATGCCGGGCAGCGACAGCGGAATGATCACGCGCCAAAGCACCTGCCGGCGTGTCGCATAGAGGTCGTTGGCGGCCTCGACGAGCCGGAAATCCATCTTCTCCAGGCTGGCATAGAGCGGCAGGATCATGAACGGCAGGAACGAATACAGCAGGCCAAGCTGAATGGCGAAATTGGTGTAGAGCATGGTGATCGGCTTATCGATCACGCCAAGCCCGATCAGCAGATTGTTGATGAGACCTTCGTCGCGAATGATGAACATGATGGCCAGCGTGCGCACCAGCAGGTTCGACCAGAACGGAATGGTGATCAGCAGCACCCACCAATTGCGCTGCGCCGGTGTCCGCGTCGCCATGAAATAGGCGGTCGGAAAACCTAGCAGCAGGCAGATGACCGTGGTCACCACGGCGAACAGAAACGAGCGCAGATAGATGACCAGAAAATCCGGCGTGAACTGAAGCGTGTCATCGAAAATGTCGCGCTGGAACAGGAAGTTCAGATAGGCGTCCGTCGAAAACTTCCACTGCACGCCACCATAGGGCGCGGCAACGAGAAACGAATAGACGCAGATGATCAGCAGCGGCAGCACGCCGAACACGCCGATGACGACCAGCGCCGGCGTGGACAGCAGGCGATTGCGGCGGCTGGCAGCCCGCTCCGCCTTGGCTTCGAACAACGCGGCCTGGGAAACGACGTTTGCCATCAGTCCCTCAATATCCGCGCGCCGCCGTCCTCGAACACGATGCCGACCTTGGCCCCTGGGTCGAATGCCACCGCACTCGACCGGCTGTTCTGGTGGCGCACGATGAAGTTGTCGCCGCCGTCGAGCTTCACGTGGTAGTGGGTGTCGGTGCCGAAATAGACGACATTGGCCAGAACGCCGCCGACCGTGCCCTTGGCCGCATCGGCAACCAGATCCGCATGTTCCGGCCGCACCACGACCGTCACTTCACCGGAGGGATCGAAACCTTCGGGGAAACCCGCCGCGACCATTGCGTCTGAAGCGATCCTCACGGTGGCGATGCCGGATTTCTTCGAAACCACAGTACCTTTCAGGAAATTGGTTTCGCCGATGAAGTCGGCGACGAAACGCTCGGCCGGGCGATCGTAGATGTCGTGCGGCGTGCCGACCTGCAGGATCTTGCCGGCCGACATCACGGCGATGCGGTCCGACATCGTCAGCGCTTCTTCCTGGTCGTGGGTGACGAAGATGAAGGTGATGCCGGTCTCGTGCTGCAGCCGTTTCAACTCGATCTGCATTTCCTTGCGCAATTTGTAGTCGAGCGCCGACAGCGGCTCGTCGAGCAGCAGCACCTTCGGCTGCGGCGCCAAGGCACGGGCCAGCGCCACGCGTTGCTGCTGGCCGCCGGAGATCTGGCTGGTACGGCGAGCTGCCAGCGCCTCCATCTTGACCAGTTTCAGCATCTGGGCGACGCGCGCCGTAATCTCGGCCTTCGGCTTGCCCAACATTTCCAGGCCAAAGCCGATATTCTGCGCCACCGTCATGTGCGGGAATAGCGCATAGGACTGGAACACCGTGTTGACCGGCCGCTTGAACGGCGGCAGCGGCGCGATGTCCTCGCCATGCAGAAGTATTTCGCCGGCGCTCGGAAAATCGAAGCCGGCAATCAGCCTTAAAAGGGTTGTCTTTCCGCAGCCGGACGGCCCGAGCAGCGTGAAAAACTCATTCTCGCGGATCGACACCGAGACTGTGTCGAGAGCGGCGACCTGGTTTTCACCGGTGCCGAATACCTTGCGCACACCACGGACTTCGATCGCATTCTTACCCGGTTGTTCCGGCACGATTACCCCATTGAGAAAGCCTGCTCTTGGTGGCAGGTGTGTTCCTGTTTGATTGTCATCACAAGCCAGTCGGCTTGGCAACTGCGGAGCTGTAACTGGACTTTCAAACGCAATTCCCATGCCATCGTCAGGCCTGGTAGGTAACCTTTCCGCCGCAGATGGTGGTCACCGGCCGCACCGTGTGCAGCGCTTCCGGCGCGGTCGCCTCGATGTCGGCGGACAGCACCACCAGATCGGCCAGATAGCCTGGCTTCAACCGGCCTTTGCGGTGCTCCATGAACTCGCTATAGGCGCCCTCGACCGTGTAGCCGGCAAGCGATTCCTGCAGCGAGAACCTCTGGTCCGGCAGCCCCTCTGCCCAAGGTTTGCGCAGCACCGCCGCCTGGATGCCCAGGATCGGATCAACCGGCGAAACCGGCCAGTCGGAGGCGAAGACGACGTGGGCGCCGGCATCTTTCAGGGTCCGCCAAGCGTAGCTCAACGGCCATTTTGCGCGGCCGATGCGCGAAATCGTCGGCTCCAGTGGAAAGTTCATGGCTCCCGGCGGATGCGGCGGCTGCATCGAGGCGATGACGCCGAGCTCGGCAAAGCGCGGCACGTCGGACCGCGTGGTGACCTCGATGTGCTCGACCCGGTGCCGGCTGTCGCGCTTGCCGTTCTTTTTCTGCGCCGCCTGGTAGCCGTCGAGCACGGCGCGCACCGCGCCGTCGCCGATCGAATGCACAGCGATCTGAAGGCCGCGCCTGTCGGCCTCGACCGCCACCTCGGCGAAATGCTCCGGCGTAAACAGCGGCTCGCCGCGCCAGCCCGGCCGGTCGGCATAGTCGTCGACCATGACGGCGGTCCAGGAATCGAGAACGCCGTCATAGAAGACCTTGACCATGCCCGACGAAAGCCACTCGGAATTGTATGCCGTCGCCATGCGCGAGGCCTTTTCCAGCATGTCCAGCGTCATGAAGTTCTTGAAATGGAACGGAATCTTGGTGCGGCAAAGCAGCCGCCCTTCCGCTTCCAGCCCGGCAAGCAGCTCCAGCTGGTAGAGGTTGCCGTCCATGTTCTGGATCGAGGTGATGCCGTGCTGGGCGCACCATTGCAGCCCTCGGTGCATCAGGTCGCGATCGGCGGCCAGTTCTTCCGCGGTTGGATAGGGCTCGGGCTCCTGGCCCGTCAGGCCGAGCCGCGTCCGGTTGGCCCCGAAATGCTCGAGGATCGGCCCGAAGGCCTCGCCCTCGCGCAATTCGCCGGCGGCGAGCCCATCGGTGCCCATGACAACCTCGTTGCCCGGCCCGACCTGCTTGCCATGCAGCAAGCCCGCTTCTTCCAGCGCCTTGGTGTTCGCCCACATCGTGTGGTGGTCGGATGCCGACATGGCGAAGGGGCGGTCGGGAATGATGCGGTCGAGATGATGCCGCGTGACCGGCTCGGGCAGGATCGCATAGTCGACGCCGGCGCCGATCAGCAGTCTGGCGTTCGGCCGCGCCGCCGCGAAGGCGCGGATCGCATCGCGCAAGGCATCGAAGCCATGCACGCCTGCCAGATGCAGATTGTCGAGCTCGGCCGCGCCGCCGAACAGATGCATGTGCGCTTCGATGAAACCGGGCACGACCGAGCCGCCCTGGGCGTCGATGACCCTGGTGGCCGGGCCCTCGAGCTCTTCGATGGCGGCGCGGTTGCCGATGGCAATGATGGCGCCGTCCTTGACGGCAATGGCCTCGGCGGCGGGATTGTCATCGTCCATGGTCCGCACACGACCGTTGATGACGATCAGATCAGCACCCGCACCCGTGACAGACATCGCGACTCCGCGCTTTTGACGACTGACTGAGACCGGCAACCCTGTTGTCCAACAACCCGCCACTCCGCAGAGCGGCGCTGTCGGGCGAAAATGATGCCAGTGCGCTGTCTCTGGAGATTCCCCTTGTTATCCCCGAGGACAGCGTGGATAAAAGAATGCGACTAAATATTCGCGTTTGTCAACGTGCCGAATTTCGAATGTATTGTGGACAGCATCCGGCGCTTGGGACGGGGGAACGAGGGCATCGGTACGTGAAGCGCAATCTCAGCCGCGAAACCAGGATAGCGCTCCAACCGCGCAAGCAGCCGCGGCAGGAACGGTCGAGCAAGGTGGTCGACCGGATACTCGACGCGGCGCTGACCTTGACGCGGGAGCAAGGAACCAAGACGCCAACGACGCTCGCCATTGCACAGCGCGCCGGCCTGTCGGTCGGTTCGGTCTACCAATACTTCCCCAACAAGGAGGCCATTCTTCTCGACCTCGCCCGGCGCTGGCTGTCATCCTTTCCCGAGGTCATCGCCAAGCGCATCAAGGTCGCTCCGCCCACCAACCGCGAAGAGTTTCGGCAGGAAGTGCGAGAGCTCTTCATCGATACCTCCAGGATTTATCTCGACAACGCCAATCTGATGCCGGTGATCGAGGCTATCTCCGGCAATGCCGACCTCAGGCCGATCCAGGACGAGTATGACGACCAGATCATCGCCCTCTACGCGGCATGGCTGCAGCATGTGAACCCGGCGCTTGAAGGCAAGATCGCCAGCCGGCTCGGCGTGGTTATGATGGAGGTCGGGCACGTCTGCCGGCTTGTGGGGTTGAAAAAAGACCGCAAGACGTTCGACCTCATTGAGGACGATGTGGAAACCATGTGGCTCGCTTTGGTGAGCCCCTATCTCAATCTTGACTAAGTTCGCATTTCGAGAGGAATTTTATGAAGACTGTCTATTCGCCGCTTCATGCCGGCCATGCCGGGCAGATGGAACTGGTTGCGTCGGCCATCGTGCCGGGTTTCGAAAAGCCGTCGCGGGCCGAGTTCATCAAGGCGCGGGTCGAAAGCGAAAAGCTCGGGCCGATCATCACGCCGGTCGAGCATGATCTTACCGCCGCCAAGCGCATCCACAAAGCCGACTATATCGACTTCCTGCCGACCGTCTGGCCGCAATGGACGGCCGCCGGCTTCACGGGCTCGGCCATGCCCTTCACCTGGCCAACGCGCGGCCTGCGCGGCGACGTGCGGCCGCAGCGCATCGACGCCCTGCTCGGCTACTATTCCTTCGATGCCGGCGCCACTTTCGTCGAGGGCACCTGGACCGCGATCAAGTCGTCTTACGATGTCGCGCTGACCGCTGCCGCGCTGGTCAAGGGTGGCGAGACATCGGCCTTCGCGCTTTGCCGTCCACCCGGCCATCACGCCGGTGCCGGCTTCATGGGCGGCTACTGCTTCATCAACAACGCCGCCGTCGCCGCGCAATGGTTTCTTGACCAAGGCGCCAGACGGGTCTCGATCCTCGATGTCGACTATCACCATGGCAACGGCACGCAGGAAATCTTCTACGACCGCGCCGACGTCCAGGTCATCAACCTGCATGGCGATCCCCTGACCGAGTATCCGTTCTTTCTCGGCCATGCCGACGAGCGTGGCGCGGGCGAAGGCGAAGGCTTCAACATCAACTATCCGATGCCGTTCGGCACCGGCTGGGACGCCTGGAACGCATCGCTGGACGATGCCTGCACGAAACTTGCCGCTTACGCGCCGGATGTCGTCATCGTCTCCCTCGGCGTCGACACTTTTGAGAAAGACCCGATCAGCCAGTTCAAGCTGAAAAGCCCCGACTATCCCAAGATCGGCCGCCGCATCGCAAAACTCGGCCTGCCGACGCTGTTCGTCATGGAAGGTGGCTACGCCGTCGAAGAGGTCGGCATCAACGCCGTCGGCGTGCTGACCGGCTTCGAGGACAGGTAACAAAACAGGGCGGACGCCCTGTTTTGCCGATCAGGTGGCTGCGCCAGCGCTCGGCGCGGCAGCGGGGGTCGCTGCCTTGCGCGACCGGCCGAGATAATAGACCGCCGCCGCCGCGATGATGCCCGCCGCCAGAATGCTTGCCGCCAGCACCGGCCGGTACCAGAACCAGGCGATGGCGATGGTCGTCGTCCCGACCAGGATCGCCAGGAAGAAGGCGATGATGCCGGTCCCCATCCGCGCGATGCTGCCGAGGAAGGGTATGACGTCGAGGATGACGCCGATCGGGCTGAGAAACAGCGCAAAGCCGATCGTCAGCAGCAACAGGCCGGCGGCGCGCAGCAACCAGGTGATGATAGTGTTTTCAGAGACCGCGTCGGCGAACATCTTCGCCGCCGGCACGTCGCCAGTATCCACCATCAGCAACTGGTCGCCGGCGACCGTCTGGTAGGGCTCGAACCGGCTGCCGGCCTGCCGCGCGACGATGCTGACCACGCCAAGCGGCGCCAGCTCATAGCCGATGCGATAGTCCCCCAACGCCGGCGATGTCGTGTCGGCGCCGAGATAGATCTTGCCGTCGACGACGTTGATTGGCTTTGTGCCGGTATAGGCGGCCTTGATCGCAGCCGCCTGGCTGGATGCGAGCGAATAGTCCTTGTCGCCCTCGATGCGGTCGAGCACCGGCGTATCGAGATCGAACGCGACGAGCTTGCCGTCCGGAATCTGGAAAGTCTTGCTGTGAATTTCCATCGGCGGATTCTGGTGGCCGTCCGGCTTCTTGAAATCCGATGAATCGATCTGGCTGTCATCCCACACCTTGGAATAGGAGTAGGTCGTCACCGTCTCCTCGCCGCCGCCCAGCTTCTTCTCTGTTTCGGACTTGGATTCTTCCTTCCACTGGTACATCTCGGCAGTGCGCGACAGGCGCAGCCCTTGCGCCGCAATGCCGAAGTCGGGGTCGGCAAGGCCGTCGCTCGCCGTCACCGGGCCACTGACATGCACAAGCTTGCCGTCATTGGCGGCATCGACGCTGTCTGCCCCAACCGAGACGACCGCACCGGAGCCCTCGGCCAGCGAGCGCGCCGTCTGCACAGCGCGACCCTCGTTCCAGAACAGCCCGATCACCATCAGCACGACCAGCAACAGGCCGAAGACGACCCCGCCAACCGCGCGCTTGATCCGCCCGAACCACGAGACGGATGTTACTTCCCGAAATGAATCGCTCATTGTTTCCCCCGAAACTGCTATTGTCGAAACTTGCGCGCGAGCGGACTGCCGCGCGCTTCAAACCATTAATCAGCGTGAATGCGCGCGCCGCAATCCTTGCCGTTCTCGCAGGAATGCACCGCCCGTGTCGTCCCGCCATCGCCGATCCGCCATGGCGAGGCGGTCAGCGGTGACTGTTGATTGCCGCTGAGCAGATCGAGAGCGCGCATGGCGGTTTGCTCGTCTCCCCGCTGCACGATCTCGACGTCCTCGAGGCCGATCGCTGC
Source organism: Mesorhizobium sp. P3_B5 (assembly GCF_056402815.1). Lineage (NCBI taxonomy): Bacteria > Pseudomonadati > Pseudomonadota > Alphaproteobacteria > Hyphomicrobiales > Phyllobacteriaceae > Mesorhizobium > Mesorhizobium sp. P3_B5. The sequence continues at coordinate 430,366 of NZ_JBFUGR010000003.1, forward strand.
AAGCTGCGGCATCACCACATCCGGGTCGCCCGCCACGACGATCAGCGAGGGATCGAGCGACGACAATGCCAGCGCCTGTTTCTGCACGGCGTCGAGCGTAAGCTTGGTGCGCGCTGTCATGCGGCCCTGCTGGTCTTCCAGCGTCGAGCCGCTGCCGACGGCGCCGATCAGCGAACTGAACAATCCTGCCGAAGTTTCCGCCGATCCGGCCAGTGCCCGGCGGTAGACAGTGACCGTGCGGTCGACCTCGTCCTGCGCCACCGGCAAGGTCTTCAGTCCGGCAAATCCTTTTAGGATTTCGGTGATCGCCGGACCGGTGTTGGCTCGCTCGACGGTGGTCGCCACCACCAGTCCGGAGCCGGCCTTCATCGGGCTGAGCAGATAGCTCGACACGCCGTAGGAATAACCCTTCTCCTCGCGGATCACCGAATTCAGCCGGCTCGAAAAATCGTCGCCGAGCAGATTGGCGACCGCAGTCGATTCGGCACGCTCGCTTTCGTCGCTGCCGGGTGCGGGCCGAGCCACGAACAGTGCCGACTGGCTGGCGCCGGGTTCCGGCACCAGCAGCACTTTTTGGCCGCCATTGAAATGCGCCGCCGGCGAGGCTTCGGGCGCGTAGCCGGCAGCATCGCTTGACCATGCGCCGAACGCCTTTTCAAGGCTGGCGGCGACTGTTTCCACCGGCACCGGGCCGACGCTGTAGAAGGTCACGGATTTCGGCGTGAACACGGCCTTGAAGGCAGCCTTCGCGTCATCCAGCGAGATCGACGCCAGTGCCTTTGCCGACCAGTCGATCGCCGCCTTGCCTGGCTCTTGCGGAATGAGTGCTGCCTTCGCAGCGCGGCCTGCCACACCCGGCAGGTCCGCTTCGCGGCCATTGAGCCAGTCGGCAGTCTGCGCCGTCAGGATGGTCCAGTCGGCCTTGTCGAATCGCGGCTTCAGCACCGCGTCGGCAAGCAGTCCGATGCCTTGATCGAGTTTCTCGGGCTGGACGCCGAGCGTCATCGCCGTGGTCAGGGTGCCCGCCTGGGAACCGATACTGGCGCCGATATCGCTGGTGGCCTTGGCGAAGTCAGCGGAACCACGCTCGCCGGCACCGCGCGTCGCCATGCTGGCGGCAAGTTCGAGCAGCCCTTCCTTGCCTTCCGGCACGCTGTTCCAGCCGCCTTCGGCGCTCGCCGCGAGATAGACCATCGGCGCTTCCGGCATGGTGTAGTGGACAAGCCTGATGCCATTCGAGAGCGTCGCCGTCTCTTTTTCCGGCAGCACCGCCGAAGGTGCGTTGCCGGCCGGGTGCTTGGGAATGTCGATCGCCACGCGCTCCGGCGCGGTGAACGGCTGCGGTTTGCCGGACGATCCGATCAACGCATCCGGGTAGCCGCCGCGCGGACCGGGCTTCAGCACCAGAACGCTGGCGTCTTCCGGCTTCAACAGCCGTTTGATCGTCGCTTCGATATCGGCGGCACTGGCATTCTTGATCCTTGGATCGTCCTCCAGCGCGCTCTGTGCATCGCCGAGGATATCGGCGTCGTAGGAGACCGCGCCGGCGCGATCCTTCAACGACTCGGTGCCGAGCCGGGCACCGAGCAACAAATTGCTGCGCGCGCGTTCCACGTCCGCCGGATCGAGCGGCGTCTTCAGGAAATCGGCGAAAACCGCCTTCATCTCGGCTTCGAGCGCCTCGGGAGCGACACCTTGCGCAGCACCCGCCTCAAGGGTGAAGCGGCCACCGAGCAGCCCACCCGTCCAGCCGGCGCTGGCATAGGTGGCGATGCCCTTCTGCGCCACCAGCCGGTTGCGCAGGAAGCCGTAATCGCCGTTGCCGAGCAGTTCCGCGGCGATGCTAAGCGCGCCATTGTCTGGCGACTGCGCTGCCGGACCGCTGAAGCCGACCACCACGACCGGGCTCGGCACACGATCCTCGAGCACCAGTTTAAGCCTGGCCTGCGTCGGTTCGGGCACTGCCGGCCGCGCCACGTCGGCGCCGCGCGGTATCCGGCCGAACGTGTCTTCGATCAGCGCCTTGGTTTCATCCACCTTGAGGTCGCCGACCAGCACCAGCACGGCATTGTTGGGCAGGTAATAGCTGTTGAAGAAGCCTCTGACATCGTCGAGCGTCGCGGCATCGAGGTCGGCCACCGAACCGATGACCATGCGGCTGTAGGGATGCGGCTTCGGAAACAGCCCCGACCAGAAGGCTTCCCAGCCGGAGGCGCCAGCCTTGTCGAGCACGTTCTGGCGCATCTCGTTCTTGACCACGGAGCGCTGCAGGTCGAGCTTGGCCTGGGTCACCGAACGGCCGAGATTGGCCATGCGGTCGGCTTCCAGCGACAGGATCATCGGCAGCGACGACGACAGGCCGTCGACATAGAAGACCGTGCCGTCCTCGGTGGTCCAGGCGTTGATCTCGTTGCCGAGCGCGGCGTGCGCCCCGAACACGTTCGGCCATGCCGGCGTGCCGGAAAACATCAAATGCTCGAACAGATGCGCAAAGCCCGAGCGTCCGGCCGGTTCGTTCATCGAGCCGACGCGATAGCGCAGGTTCATCACCACTTTCGGCGCGCGATGATCCGGCACCAGCACCACCTGCAGCCCGTTGCCAAGCGCATAGGTGACGACAGGCTCGGCCTTCGCCGGCTCTGCCGCCCAGGCGCCGCTCCACAGCGCAAGCGCCACCGTGAATGCGAGAAAAATCCGCACCATGATCAAACCCCATCTCGACGGCCGCGAAACACGCGCCGCCAACATCGCCCAGAATCGATCGAAAAGGACGCCCATCCGTTCCGGTCGCCGCAACCTATCGGAATCGATCGGTCGCCGATACGGCACGCTTGCAACAAGGTCTGGCTTTTTCGTGTCGGGACCTGTGGTCGAAGCTCCCGAAAGCCGGCCTCTGAGTCGCGCCTGAGTCCACAGGATTCGATTTTGTCAAATCGCGTTTGATGTCGGATTCGAGTGCGGGTAGATTAGACCCGAATCAGCCGGTCCTGGGGGGCGCGGCGACCACCCAAAGTCTCACGTTCCGGAGTTTCTCCGGCGCCAGACGCGGACGGCTTCGCGTTCCCTGAAAGGATTCGGTTTGATCCGCGCGACCCCGCGCCATGCGTGTGCTTCGTAAACGTAATGCGTATCCAAGTTCGGCTGCTGGTCACTCCAGCCTCCGGGCTCAAGAATAGATTCCGGCCATGACATACAACCAAAGCAGCAAATGAGCAGTCCCGCCGCGCTTCTGCAATCCGACACAGTAGGCTCGCGCCTCGCGTCCCGCGGCGATCTCACCTCTTTTTTCATGCAGCTTGCCGCCGAGATCGGCGCCGACAGCTACATGCTCGTCGCCATCGTCCACGACCAGGACCGCAACGACGCGCGCATCGTTTCTTCCAACTGGATCTTCGACGCCATCGAACTGATCGGCAAGCGACTGATCGCTGGCCTTGCTCAAGGGGCATTGACGGCCGCGCCCGGCATCCGCCCGAAACCATTGGTGGCCGCCCATGCGCCCGACGATGGCGGACTGCTTACCGGCGAGGAGGCCCGCCTTCTCGACGTGCTCGGCCACGCCGAAATCTATTCGCTGCGGCTGAATGTCGGCCGCCAGCGCCTGTTCGCGCTGTTTTCTGCGGCGGCTGCCGGCAAGATCGACCAGCCGGCGCTGATGAAGGCGCAGCTGAAGTGCTGCTATGCGCTCTCCAGCATCCCGCAATTGATCGCCGCCGCCGCCATGCAGGATCCGCTGTCCGATCGCGAGCGCGAATGCCTGTTCTGGGTCTCCGAAGGCAAGACCACCGACGAGGTCGCGGTCATCCTTGGCGTCTCCTCGAACACCGTCAACAGCTACATCACTCACGCCATACAGAAATTCGCGGCCTCGAACCGCGCGATGGCTATCGCCACGGCGATCAGGAGCGGCATCATTTGAAACACGCGCACATCAAGGAGGCGGCGGAAGCCCTTTTCAGTGAGCAGCGCAATCCGTTCGGAGCCTTCTCGCTCGGCTCCGAAACGCATCACGCCGTCACCATTCCCGATGCCGTGCGCCGCTGCCGCTGGATCGCCGTCGACGTCAATGCCTCGGCCTTCGGCCTGTTCTTCGTCAGTCCGTCACCGGAACGCGCCCGTCTCGTGGCCAGCTTCGATTCCGACTATCCCGGCACCGCCGTCGCGACGAAATTCATCTCCGGCGCCAATGGCGAGGAGATCGTACGCCACACCCGCACCTCGACGGCGCCGCGCTGGTGGGCGGATGACGGCATGGCCGGCTCGGAAGCGACATTCCAGAACCTTGCCTGGTCGGAGCGCATGGCGCCGCTGGCGCCGGGCACCAACGGCATCGCCTTTCCCGTCCATGCCGATCGCGGCCATTGCGGGTTGGTGGTTTTCCTGGGCTCGCAAATGGCCTTGCCGGAAGACGCGCTCTACGAGATCCACGCCCGCTGTTTCTCGCTGTTTGCAGCGGTCGCCCGTATCCGTCCGAGCGATGCCGGCAGGATGCGCTCGATCTCCAAGCGCGAACTCGAATGCCTGAAGCTGACCGCCAACGGCAACACCAGCGAGGAGATCGCACGGCTGCTGAAACTGTCGGTCCACACCGCCAACCAGTATCTGACCCAGTCGACCCAGAAGCTCAACGCGGTCAACCGCAACCAGGCGGTCGCCAAGGCGCTGCGGCTGGGTCTGATTGAATAGGGCAGGCAATCAGCCAAAGGCCAGCGGTTCGGTCTTGCGGATCCGCGCCTGCTCGATCACCGCCTCGAGCAGGGCCGTGTTGTGCTCGGGATCCTCGCCAGGCTTCTCGAACGACACGTAGTTCACCACCACCGATGCCTTGTGTTCGCTCAGCGTCAGCTGGAAATAGACGGTGACGCCGGGCGGCCTGAGTTCCAGATCGAGCACGATGCGCGGGCTGCCGCTCCAGTCGACATGCGCCTCGCCGCCATGGCCGAGCCGCAACGTTCCCGGCAGGAAGAACAGCTCGACGGCCGAATCCACCAGATCCGACAGGCAGGCGAAATGCTCCAGCCGGATGAAGGCGATGTAGTCGGCGACATCGATGAGCCGCAACTCGTCCACCACCTGCTCGATGGCGTTGGCGACGATGATCTCGCGGGATTTTGCGTGCGGTTGGCGGTTCATGAAATCTGTCTGCGCTCAGCCTTTTTCGAGTAGACGATCCGCACCAGTTCGGCGACGGCCTGGTAGAATTGCGACGGGATCACGCTATCAACCGAAACTTGCTTGTACATGGAGCGGGCGAGCGCCACGTCTTCGAAGATCGGGATATTGTGCTCCCTGGCGATCTCGCGGATCTTGAGCGCCACCAGATCCTGGCCTTTGGCCAGCACCACGGGGGCCGCATCCTCGTCGCGGACATATTTCAGGGCGATCGAGAAGTGTGTCGGATTGGCGATGATCAGCGTCGCGCGCGGCACCGCCGTCATCATCCGCCGCCGTGCCCGATCGCGTGCCAGCGACCGCAGCCGCGACTTGATGATCGGGTCGCCTTCCGACTGCTTCATCTCGTCCTTGACCTCCTGCTTGCTCATGCGCAGATCCTGCTTCCAGTGGAAGCGGGACCAGACGAGGTCGACGGCGGCAATCAAGGCCATGACGAAGACGATCGCCACCAGGATATCGACGGCGATACCCCTGATGACGAGACCGAAAGCGACCGGGTTGGTGATCATGCCGGTCAACAGCTTGCGGTGGTCTTCCGACAGCGTGAAGACAAGCACGGCGATGGCAAAGCCAAGCTTGCCGAGCGATTTCAGGAACTCGACCCAGCCCTGAACGCCGAACATCCGGCTCCAGCCCTTGGCAATCGAGATGCGCGACAATTGCGGCCTGATCCGCTCGCCGACGAATTGCGGCATGTTCTGGAACACCGAGGCGCCGACACCGGCCACGACCAGCAGCACCAGCAGGCTCAAGACAGCTCGACCGACCTCCGTGATGACGGTTTTGTAGAGCGCAATGACGTCGGTCTCGGTCTCCATCGGCCACGCCTCCGGCTTCTCCAGGAACATCGACAGGAACGTGCCGAGATCGACGATGGCATCCTTGGCGTAGAAGACGGTGAACACCAGTATGGCGACGAAGGAGGCAAGGATCGCGGTTTCCCGGGAATGGGGCAGCTTGCCCTGTTCGACGGTGTCGCGGATCTTCTTTTCGGTCGCGTCTTCGGTTTTCGAGTCTTTGTCGACCGCGTCAGCCATTTGGTGTCAGCCGCTTTGAGCAATTCCAGGAAAGTGTGAGCGGTTTCCGCCCGGAATTGCGAAAAAAGAGATAGAATGTCAGGCTGCTTCGCTCTGCTGCGACGAGGGAAGTTCGAAGGCCCCCTCGCGCGAAAGCCGGATCGTCGTCACCGAGACTGTCTTGCGTGCCGCCATGATGTCGGCAAGCGCGATCCCTTCCGAGCCCTGTCCGAGTTCGGCTTCGATCATGCGCCGCGACCGCGCGCCGATCGCCGACAGCACCGCTTCGGTCAATCCGGGCGGCGCGCCGCGCAGGGCCAGCGTCACCAGTTCGGTCGACAGCCCGTCGAACAGCAGCACGCGCGCCTTCTGGGTGAGCAGCGGCAAATCGTCGAAGGAAAACAGCCGCGACCTGACGCCGCCGAGATCGGGCGTGCCGGCTTCTTCCAGATCCTGCATGACCTCTTCGAGCTGAGGCTTGTCCATCTCGTTGAGCAGGCTGGCGACGCGCGCCTGTCCGGCCGATGTGTCCTTGGTCGAGGTCTGCGCCAAGATGCTGTTGCGCAACTGGTTTTCGACGATCTTCGTGGCCGCGTCCGGAACGCTGGCCAATGTCACCATGCGCTTGATGATCTCGCTGCGCATCGGCTTGGTCATGGTCAAGAGCACATTCGCCGCTGCTTGCGGCGAAAGCTTCGCCAGCACCATGGCCGCGGTCTGCGCATGTTCGCCGGCAAGGAAGGTACCGAGGCGCTCCGGTTCGAGCTTTTCCAGCTCGGGCCAGATCGGCGGCGGACCTTCCGGCGCGACCTCGAACCGTTTGTCGCCCATGATGGCGCTCATTTCTTCCGGCGACAGCGATTCATTGAGGATGGTGTCCATCCTGTCGGCGGAATCGAGCAGCCCCGCCCCTTCGGTGAATTCGGCTTCGAATTCGGCGACGATGCGTTCGAGATCGCTTTGCGGAATCGTGCGCAGCAGACGCGCACCCTCGATCAGCGCCTTCAATTCTTCCTGCTTGAAGAATTTCAGCAGCCGACTGGCCGAGGGCTTGCCCATCGCCACCAGGATCGCGGCGGCCTTTTGCGGGCGCGTCAGCGTCATCAGCGTCGTCATGCCGTCCGCTCCCACCGCCGATGACCCCGCGCGTCGCTCATATCTAAGCGCCCTTTGCCGCTGCGATGATTTCGGTCAGCCTGATGCCGAAGCGCGATGGATCGCTTTCCAGCACGGTGATTTCGCCGCGCGCTATCTTGCGGCCATTGACCACCACGTCGACCGGTTCGCCAATGCGGCGGTTCAGCGCCACCGTCGAGCCCTTCTGCAGCGCCATCAATTCCGACACCGGCATCTCTGTGCTGCCAAGGATGATCTGCACATCGACAGGTATCGTCATGATGACATTCGAATTGGTGCCGGAAGCTGCCCGGAAGGCGGCGTCGGGCCGCTTTTCCTCTTCCTGGAGAACGCCGCGCAACTCTTCGATGGCCCGGTCGAGCTGTTCGTCCGGTTGATCGGGTTCGGCTTCCACCTTGGTCTTGGCCATGCGTCGTCTCCAAAAAGCTCAAGCTCGCCCGGCATCAGCCTGGCATAAGCCCATCGATGAAGTCCTGTCCGGCGTCGTATGGGTGCCGGATGCGGACGGTGTAGTTTTGTCCCAGCTTGCCGAATTCGCACACGAACAACGTCTTGTCGCGCGCGCTCAGCCGCGCTTGCGACTGCGCGGTCTCCTCGAATTCGATGACCTGGCCGGCCTCGAAATCGGCGATGTCGCCAAGTGTCAGCCGGGCCAGCGGCATGGTCGCCTCGAGCGTCACCATCGAGCGCATGACCTCTTCCGAAAAGCGGGCGCGCCAGTCGGAATTCACGCTGTCGGCCTCATTGCCGTTGGCCGCAATGCCGCGGGTCGCCAGCAGAATGCGCTGCGGGATCATCACCGTGACCGTTCCGGTATCGGTCGGCGTCGAGATACCGAAGACGATGCGAACCGCGGCACCGTCGCGCAGCACGCGGCGCTTGGCCTCCATGCCGGACATCGCCCGCGGCACCGGCAGCCGCAATTCCAGCGACCGGCGGCCCGAACCGTTGAGGGCTTGCGCGACCTCCTGGAACACCATCGTCGCCACATCCGTCTCGATCTGCGACAGATCGCGCTCGATGGGTGATACGGCCAGATCCGGATCGCCTCCGAACAGCGCGCAGACCATGACTGCGATCGCCGGTGAATCGATGACCAGCGTCATCGCATCGGAGGATGTCGGCGAGGCAATGATGGTCAGGGCAAACGTGTCGCCGGCATGCGCGCGCGCATCGGGGACGCGGCTGACTTCGACCGCCCGCAGGTCGACGGTGACCGGAGCGCCAAGCTCGTTGGCCAGGCTTTTCTGCAGCAGCGGCAGCGCACGTTCGCCCATCGACCGGCCGGTTCCGATGACGTGAGCGGCCTCGCCGCTGTCACCGACCAGACGCTCGATGATCAGGGAACGGGTTTGCGACGGGCTGCCTGGGCTGGTCATGACGGCGCGCGGCCCCGTCTTTTGTCACCCATGTGTCTGTTGTCGCGCATGGCTCAGGCCGCTTTCTTCTCGGCGGACGCGGTGTTCATCGTGCTCTGCTCAACGGCGTCGATCGTCGGCCGCTCATAGGAAGAAATGGTCTTGCGGCCGAACTCGATCGCCACCTGCGGCAGCGCGCCGTTCATGTAGGCCAGCAGCGTCTGCTTGACGATGATGTAGAGGCGGTTCTTCTTCTCGCGCACAGTCTTGATCTTGGTGGCGACCGGCCCGACCACCGCGTAGGACAGGAAGATGCCGAGGAAGGTGCCGACAAGGGCGGCGCCAATCAGGCCGCCGAGGATTTCCGGCGACTGGTCGAGCGCGCCCATCGCCTTGACCACGCCGAGCACGGCAGCGACGATGCCAAGCGCCGGCAGGCCGTCGCCCACCGCCACCAGCGCATGATAGGCCTTCATCTTGTCGGATTTGATGGTCTGGATTTCCTCGTCCATCAGCGCCTCGATCTCATGCGAGCGCGCATTGCCGATGATGATGATGCGGCAGTAGTCGCAGATGAAATGCGTCAGATCGTGGTTCTTCAGCACGGTCGGGAAGGCCTGGAAGATCGCCGATTCCTCCGGGTTGTCGATATGCGCCTCGACCTCGCTGCGCGACTTGGAGCGCAATTCGCGCATCAGGCTGTGCAGCACGCCAAGCGTTTCGAGATAGTCCCGCTCCTTCGGCACCGCCTGCTTGAAGGCTTCCAGAATGCCTTTGCCGGTATCCTTGACGGTCTTCATCGGATTGGCGACGAGGAAGGTGCCAAGTGCCGCGCCGCAGATGACCACCGCTTCCCATGGCTGCATCAGCACGTGAAGATGGCCGCCCATGGCCATGAAGCCGCCGAGAACGCAGCCGAGCGTCACCACAAGTCCGATCAGAATGCCCACAAACGGTCCTTCCGCATTTCAACGAGATCAACGGATAGTCCTCGTGCCTTGTGTGAGGCTTGAATCGCGCATCACGAACCGATTCAGCCTCGCGCAAGCAAGTCGGCATACTCTGCTTTGAACGCTGCGACCGGAGGCACGTCGTGTTGAGCACATTTACCAGCTACCAGCTCATCGCCAGGGACATCCCCAAGGCGATCGACCAGGTCGAGGCGCAGCCGATCACCAAGCGCGACACCGACTACTATCTGGCCAACATCGGCAGCGTGAAAACGATCGACGATTTCGTCAAGAACACCCGCCTGTTCACCTATGCCATGAAGGCCTTTGGCCTTGGCGACATGGCTTACGCCAAGGCCTTCATGGTCAAGGCCCTGAAGGAGGGCGTGTCCGACTCCGACAGCTTCGCCAACAAACTGTCCGACAAGCGCTATGCCGAGTTCGTGAAGGCGTTCAATTTCGCGGCCTTGGGGGAGAATGCCACGAGCTACAATCCGGCGCAGCAGGGTGTGACCAACAATTATAGCGTTCAGGTCTCGGCCGGCGTCTCGCAGAGCGGCTTCAGCTACTACAAGGGCGAGACCTCCTACTATCTGAGCAATATCTCCAACGTAAAATCGATCAACGACCTGATGGGCAATGACCGCCTGCTCACCTATGCGATGGCCGCATTCGGGCTCGACGCCGACAGCGAACCGGCTGCGACCGTGCGTGCGATGCTGGAAGGTGGCGTCACCGATCCGAACAGCCCCGCAAACACGTCGACCAACAAGGGCTATGCAGCCTTCGTCGCTGCCTTCGACTTCGCCCAATATGGCGACCAGACAACGGCGCGCGACGCCGCCCAGCTGGCGGTTCCAAAAGCTGTCATAGGCGGAACCGGATTGGTGCTGGTCAAGCCAACCGCGCAATACATCAAGGGCGAGGCTGACTACTACGCGGCAAACATCTCCAAGGTGAAGTCGATCGACGATCTCCTGAAGGACAAGCGCCTGCTTACCTTCGCCATGGCTTCATATGGTTTGGATGCGTCGACCGAAACGGCCAAGCAGATCCGCACCATGGTCAACGGCGGCGTCACCGATCCGTTCAGCCCTGCAAACCTGTTGTCCGACAAGAGCTACGCCAACTTCGTCACCGCTTTCGATTTCGCCCAGTATGGCGATCAGACGACCACGCGCGACGCGGTGCTGAAGATCACGCCGAAGCTATATACGAGCGAGTCCAGTCTAGGCCTCATCAAGCCGAATGCGGACGCTATCCAGGCCGAGACCAGCTACTACCTCGCCAACATCACCAAGGTGAAGTCCATCGACGATCTGATGGCCGACAGCCGCCTGTATAATTATGCGCTGTCCGCCAGCGGGCTCGATCCGGCAACCACCAACACGGATCTCGTCCGCGACGTTCTGGAGGGCGGCGTCAGCGATCCCGACAGCGTCGCCAACAAGCTCAGCAACAAGGCTTACGCCAGGCTCGCCACCTCGCTGAATTTCGAGGCTTACGGCGAAGCGGCAACGACCCGCAGCCCGTCACAACAGCCGGTCGTCGACAAATACATGCGCCAGACGCTGGAAGAAGATGCCGGCAAGACCAATGAGGGCGTGCGGCTGGCGCTCTATTTCGAGCGCAAGGCGTCGACCATCACCAGCTGGTACGACGTTCTGGCCGACACGGCACTGTCCAGCGTGGTGCGCACCGCGCTCGGCCTGCCCGATTCCTTCGCCTCCGCCGACATCGACAAGCAGGCGCAGGCCTTCGAGCAAAAGCTTGACCTCACCGATTTTACCGACCCGGCCAAGCTCGAGAAGTTCCTGACCCGCTTCACCAGCCTGTGGGAAATCAATCACCCAACCTCGACGGCATCGACATCGGTCGGCGTGCTGTTTGCCCAACCGACCTCTGCCGGCATCTCGACCGATCTGATGATGGCGATGCAGAAAATGAAATTCTGAGAGCACCATGCAGGACAGCCTCTACGTCGCCCTTTCGTCGCAGATCGCGCTCGAGCGCCGCCTCGACACCATCGCCGACAATGTCGCCAACGCCTCGACCATCGGCTTTCGCGCCACCGGCGTGAAGTTCGAGGATGTCGTCTCCGGCACCGGGCCGAAGTCCGTGTCCTTCGCATCGACAGGCAACACCTATCTTTCCAGCGCGCATGGCGCGATGACCGAGACCGGCAACCCGTTCGACTTCGCCATCCAGGGCGACGCATGGTTCGCCATCGACACGCCCGCCGGCACCGTGATGACCCGCGACGGGCGTTTTTCGATGAACGAGAACGGCGAACTGATGTCGATCGAGGGCCACCCGGTGCTTGATTCCGGCGGCGCGCCGATCCAGCTCGATCCGCGCGATGGTCCGCCCAAGGCGGGCGCCGACGGCTCGCTGCGGCAAGGCGACAAGCTTGTCGGCGCCATCGGTCTCTACGATTTCGACCCGGGGCAGAATTTCGTCCGCTACGGCAATTCGGGCATCGTTCCCGCCCGCACGCCCGAGCCGGTCACCGACCGCTCCGATATCGGCGTCGCCCAGGGCTTCCTCGAGGAATCCAACGTCAATCCGGTGCTGGAAATGACGCGTCTGATCATGGTTCAGCGCGCCTTCGAGAACACGGCGGCGCTGATGCGCCAGACCGATGCGTCCACTGACGACGCCATCAAGACGCTCGGCTCCAAGTAGCGGCATGTCGACCGGCCCATTGATACGCGCGCTTGAAAAACTGCCCGAAGCGGTGCCGGAAGACCGGCTTGCCGCGCTGGAGCGGATCTGGCGCCGTTTCGACGACACGGACATATTGCTGCGGCGCGGCGGTCGCGTCGCCGAGGTTTCTTCCACGCACTACAAGGTACGTGGCCTTTCCGAAGTCGCCAGGTTGGGCGATCTCGTCGAGCAGCGCGGCCATGCTGGCACGCGCCGCGGCGAGATCGTCAAGATCGGCCGCGACGAGGTCGTCATCGCACCATTCGAACGCAGCGCCGATGCCGGCATCGGCGACGCCGTGTTTCGCCGCGGTCCGCTGACGGTGACGCCGCATGCCTCATGGCGCGGGCGGGCGATCGACGCGCTCACCCGCGTCATCGACGGCGGTCCGGCCTTGATCAGGAATGACGGCGCTGCAAGCGGCGATGGCACGACACCAGGCGCCATGTCGCGGCAGCGCGTCGGCACCTCGTTCATGACCGGCGTCAGGGTCATCGACATCTTCACCCCGCTTTGCTTTGGCCAGCGCCTCGGTGTCTTTGCCGGCTCGGGCGTCGGCAAGTCGACGCTGCTCGCCATGCTGGCCGGGGCCGAAGCCTTCGACACCGTCGTGGTAGCGCTGATCGGCGAGCGTGGCCGTGAGGTGCGCGAATTCCTCGAGGATACGATCGGCGCCGAAAGCATGGCCAAGACCGTCGCTGTCGTTGCCACCAGCGACGAGAGCGCCATGATGCGCCGGCGCGCGCCGGACACCGCCATGCGCGTCGCCGAGCATTTTCGCGACCAGGGCCACCGCGTGCTTCTGGTGCTGGATTCGATCACCCGTTTTGCCCATGCGCTGCGCGAAGTGGCCACGGGAACCGGCGAGCCGCCGGTGGCGCGCGGCTATCCCGCCTCCGTCTTCACCGACCTGCCCAAACTGCTGGAGCGCGCCGGACCAGGCGTCGAAGGCCCAGGGATCAAAGGCCAGGGGTCGATCACAGCCATCATTTCGGTGCTGGTCGACGGCGACGACCACAACGACCCGGTTGCCGATTCGGTGCGCGGCATCCTCGATGGCCATGTCGTGCTCGACCGGGCCATCGCCGAGCAGGGCCGCTATCCGCCGGTCAATCCGCTATCGTCGATCTCCCGCCTTGCCGACAAGGCATGGAGTGCCGAGCAGCGCATGCTGGTAACCAGACTGAAGTCGATGATTTCCCGCTTCGAGGACACCCGCGACATCCGCCTGCTTGGCGCCTATCAGGGCGGCGCCGACGCCGAACTCGACATCGCGGTGCGCCAGGTGCCGCTGATCTACGAAGCGTTGACGCAGTCGCCCAGGGATCGCGCCTCGACCGATCCATTCTCCGACCTCGCCCGTCATCTGAAAGGCAAGCAAAGTGTCGATGCAGGAGACTGAGCTTCAGTACACTGAGCGCCTTTTGCGCGAGATGATTGCCGAGGCCTCGGCTGCGGAAGAAGCGCGGGCGAACGAAGCGAAATTTGCCAAGGCAAAGGCTGATCGCGCCAAGGCAGCCAAGACCGAGGCGGTTCTGGCCAGGGCAGCCAGGCCATTCTTGCCGAGAGTGGTCAAGCCTGCGTTGCCCGAGCCTGCTTTGCCCGGATCCGCCTTGCCCAGCCTGCCCGAGCCTGCCCTGCCGGGCGTAGCCAACCTTGCCTTGCCGGGCCGGGCCGGGCCATCCATGCCCGGCGCAGTCAAGCTTGCCTTGCTCAGCGCGCCCAAGGCTGCTTTGCGCAGTGTGACCAAGCTCGCATCGCGCAGCGTAGCCAGGCTAGCCAAGCCCGCCTCGCGCAGCGTGGCGAAGCCTGCCTTGACAGGAGAAGCCAAGCTGGCCTCTCGCAGAATAGTCGAACCTGCCTTGCTCGACGTCGCCAAGCCTCCATTGCCCAGTTCAGCGAGGCCCTCCCCTCCCAGCCCGCCCAGGCCTTCATCGCCGAGGGCTCCTCATGCCGAGCTTGTCGACGCGATCGCCGCCAGTCGTGACTCCCTTCTCGACGGGCTCTTTCCAGCCACCGAATGGCCGCAGCCGCCAAAGACGCAGTTTCCCAGGCTGAAAAAGAAGGATGATCGGCGCAGCGATTTCGTCGTCGCCGCGCTCGGCCTCACGCTCGGCCTGATTTGCGCGCTGTTCCCCTGGTATATCTTCTTCAATCAGGACCAGTTCGGCGTCCAGGCCATCAAGTTCGGCGGCAGCGGCACCAATGCCGGACGCACCGCTGGTGGCTCGCAAATGGAAAATGCCGGCGCGCCGTTGACGGCCAAAGATGTTCCTCCTGATGTCGATCTGTTGGCCACCGGCACGCTGCAGGACACCACTGTGAATCCTCCCGGTGTCGACGAACAACCCTTCCCGGCCGACGTCGGGAAATTCCGTATGGTCCATGTCGCCAACGGCCGCGCCATGATCGAGGACGACGCCGGCCTGTGGATCGTCCAGCGCGGCTCGAAACTGCCGGATTCCAGCATCGTCTCGTCGATCGAGCAACGCGGCGGCAAATGGGTTCTGGTCACCAGCACCGACCAGGTGATCGAACTCTCCAAGTAGCAGCCCCTTCACGCTGCGCGGTGTCGGGCTCCGCGCAAGGCCCGCGCAAGACTGGCGGCCTAGTCTCTGGAAACCTGCCCGGAGATTCCCATGGAGCCCGTCAACCTTTTCGATCTCGCTGCCAAGCAGTCGCAGTGGCTGGCTGTGCGCCAGTCCGCCATTGCCAGCAACATCGCCAACGTCAACACGCCGGGCTACACCGCCGGCGATGTCGAACCCTTCGACAAGGTCCTCGACCGCACGGCGGTGTCGCTCAACGCCACCCAGGCCGGTCATCTCGGCAGCGCGGCGACCAATGCCGGCTTTACCGTCAAGCCTCAGGAAACCACCGGTTCGATCATGCCGTCGAAGAACACGGTGGTGCTGGAAAACGAGTTGATGAAGGCTGGCGAAGTCCGCCGCTCCTTCGAGCTCAACACCGCGATCGTCAAAGCATTCCATTCGATGATGATGATGGCTGTGAAGAGCTGACCATGGACGCATTGACCGCAGCCCTCAAAGTCGCAGCATCCGGTCTCGGCGCCCAGTCGGAGCGCTTGCGTGTTGTCTCGGAAAACCTCGCCAATGCCCAGTCGACCGGCGACACGCCCGGCGCCGATCCCTATCGCCGCAAGACCATCAGCTTTGTCTCGCAGCTCGACCGGTCTTCCGGCGGCTCGCTGGTCGAGGTCAGTTCGATCGACCGCGATCCGGCCGCCTTCCCTGTCGAATTCCAGCCCGGCAACGAAGCCGCCGACGACAAGGGCTACGTCAAGATGCCCAACGTCAATGTGCTGATCGAGATGGCCGACATGAGCGAGGCCAACCGCTCCTACGAGGCCAACCTGCAGGTCATCAAGCAGGCGCGCGATCTGATTTCCATGACCATCGACCTGATGAGGAACCAGTGATGATCGGCGGCATTGGCGGCATCGGTGCACTTCAACTCAAACCTGAAATCGGCGGCACCGACGCGGCGACGAACCTGTTTCAGGGCGGTGCCGCACCGCTGGCCGGCACCGACATCGGCACCACCTTTGCCGAAGCGCTCAGCCAGGCCGCGTCGAAGACGGTCGGCACCTTGCAGAATGCCGAGCAAGTATCGCTCCAGGCGCTCAAGGGCGACGCCGACACCCGTCAGGTCGTCGATGCCGTCATGAGCGCCCAGCAAGCGCTGCAGACCGCCGTCGCCATCCGCGACAAGGTCGTTTCCGCATATCTCGAAGTCAGCCGCATGGGCATCTGAGGAACCTCGCTATGAAAGCACTCGCCATCGCCGCCACCGGCATGAATGCCCAGCAGACCAATCTGGAAGTCATCGCCAACAACATCGCCAACATCAACACCACCGGCTACAAGCGCGCCCGCGCCGAATTTTCCGACCTGCTCTATCAGGTCGACCGCACGCAAGGCGTGCCCAACCGCTCCAATTCATCGCTGGTGCCGGAAGGCGTCTCGATCGGCCTCGGCGTCAAGACCACGGCGGTGCGCAACGTGCACACCCAGGGCGAACTGACCAGCACCGGCAACAGCTTCGACATGGCGCTCACCGGCCGGGGTTGGTTCCAGATCGAGGGCGCCGACGGCGGCACCCTCTACAGCCGCGCTGGCGCCTTCAACACCAATGCCACCGGCCAGCTGGTGACCGTCGACGGTGCCAATGTCATTCCGGCCATCACCGTGCCGACCGATGCGATCGAGGTCATCGTCAACAAGACCGGCCAGGTGTTCGCCCGCATCGATGGCCAGACCGACCTCCAGCTGCTCGGCCAGCTGCAGCTCGCCAACTTCGCCAATGAAGCCGGTCTCGCGCCGCTCGGCGACAATCTCTTCCAGGAAACGGCGGCTTCAGGCCCGGCCAATGTCGGCGTGCCCGGTGACCCCGGTTTCGCCACCGTCCAGCAAGGCTATCTCGAGGCGTCCAACGTCGATCCGGTCAAGGAAATCACCGAGCTGATCTCGGCGCAGCGCGCCTATGAGATGAACTCCAAGGTCATCCAGGCCGCCGACGACATGGCCTCGGTCGTTTCCAAGAACATCAGGTAACAGACGATGTTCAAGCCGGTCTCCCGCCCTGCATTCTGCCGCGCCGCGCTGCTCATCGCGCTGGTGGCCGGCGGCATGCCGGCTGTTGCGCAGGAGACCACAGACCAGACCGCAAACCAGTCGGCCAACCAGATCGCCAGCAACCAGGCCGCCGGCGATGTCGTGCTGATCCCCAACCGGGTCATCTATCCCGGCGAGACCATCGAACCGGGTGCCCTCAAGCAGGTGACGCTCATCCCAGGCAAGCACAGGCCGGATGCCGTCGCCACCAGCGCCGACGAACTCGACGGCAAGGTCGCCAAGCGCACGCTGCTGCCCGGCCGCTACATCCCGGTCGCCGCCATCCGCGAGGCCTGGCTGGTGGAACAGGGTGCAGCCGTGCAGGTCTATTTCATCGCCGGCGGCCTCACCATTTCGGCCACCGCCGTGACGCTGCAGCCAGGTGCTGCCGGCGATCTCGTCAAGGTCCGCAACATCGACAGCGGCAAGATCTTCTCCGGCACGGTGATGGCCGACGGCTCGATCAGGGTCAGCGCTTCATGAGGCGCGGGCTTGCCCTTGTGCTTGCGGCTGTGCTCGGCCTGCAGCCGGCGCTGGCCGACGGGCTGACGCCGAAGCAAAAGCGCGAACTCGCGGCCAAGAATGGCGGCGCCTTCAACGACCCGGAATACGACCCGGCAACCACCACCCGCATGTTCAAGGTGTCGAACGGGCCAAGCACGCTGCCGCCCGGCCAGGTCGCGTCGCGCATCAAGGACATTGCCCAGTTGCAGAGTTCTCGGGACAACCAGCTTGTCGGCTATGGTCTGGTCATTGGTCTCGCCGGATCGGGCGACAGCCTGCGCAACTCGCCCTTCACCGAACAGTCGATCCGCGCCATGCTCGAAAATCTCGGCATCGCCACCGAGGGCGGCAGTGCGCGAGCCAAGAACGTCGCCGCCGTCATCGTCACCGCCAACATGCCGCCCTACGTCCAGTCGGGAGCCCGCATCGACATCGATGTCTCCTCGATGGGCGATGCCACATCGCTCGCCGGCGGCACGCTGGTGATGACGCCGCTGAAGGCGGCCGACGGCGAGATCTATGCTGTCGGACAGGGATCGGTCATCGTTTCCGGTTTCACCGCCCAGGGCCAGGCCGAGCAGCTGACGCAAGGCGTGCCGACCGCCGGACGGGTGCCGAACGGCGCCATCGTCGAACGTGCTGTCCAGGCCGAGTTCGAAGATCAGGCTTCACTGACCCTGCAGCTGCGCAATCCCGATTTCTCGACTGCCGTTCGCATCGCCGACGCGGTCAACGACTACACCTCCCAGCGCTTCGGCATGCGCGTGGCGGCAGAGCGCGATGCCCGCACGGTACAGATCAGAAGGCCGAAAAACGTTTCGGCGGCCCGCTTCTTTGCCGAGATCGAGAACCTGGTCGTCGAGTCGGACACGCCGGCCCGCGTCGTCATCGACGAACGTACCGGCACCATCGTCATCGGCAACGAGGTCAAGATCTCGCGGGTCGCCATCAGCCACGGCACGCTCACCGTGCGCATCACCGAGCAGCCGAAAGTGGTCCAGCCGGAACCCTTCTCCAAGGGCGTGACCGCGGTTGAGCCTTTCACCACCATCGAGGCCACGCAGCCCGACGCCCGCGTCGCCGTGCTGGACGGACCCGACCTTCAAACGCTTGTGTCCGGCCTCAACCGTCTCGGCGTCAAGCCGGACGGCATCATTGCCATCCTGCAAGGCATCAAGTCGGCCGGCGCCCTGCAGGCCGATCTGGTTCTCCAATAGGCCCATGCCGATGATCGATCTTCTTCGCCGAAAGCATCACCGCAACGCCAGGGCAGTCCTGGCGGCCTGCGCCTTCGCACTTCTCGCCGGCGGCCCTGCCCGCACCGAGGAAGCGGTTCGACAGGTGTTGCCGGGCGCGCCGCCGCCGGCAGCTCCGCAGCAGCTGGCGCGGGAGAAGGCGCCGGATCAAAGCGAGATCGAGCGCTTCTGCTCCAACATTGCCGACGCCGCCCGCGACCGACGCTACATGCTGCAGGCAGAGGAACTGAAGCAGCTGCAGGCCGGCATCGACCAGCGCATGAAGGCATTGGACGACAAGCGGGCCGAATACGAGCAATGGCTGAAGCGGCGCGAAGTCTTTCTGGCACGCGCCGAGGACGGTGTCGTCAAGATCTATGCCGGCATGAAGCCCGATGCGGCTGCCGAGCGCCTGGCGATGGTCAATATCGACCTCGCCGCCGCCATCCTGATGAAGCTCGATTCGCGCAAGGCCAGCATCATTCTCAACGAAATGGACCAGAAGGCGGCGGCAGCGCTCACCGGCATCATGGCCAGCGCCGCCCGAAGGGTAGATCCGTCATGATCCGCAGAACGCTCATCCTGCTCGGCGTCGCCGTCCTGTCCGGCTGCGGCTCCGACCTCAGGGAGGTCGGCAGGGAGCCGGCGCTGTCGCCGGTCGGCTCCGGCATCACCGGCAGCACCAACGCTCCCTACAGCTATCCTGAGGCGCCGCCGGCGCCGGTGAAGAAATTTTCGCTGTGGGACGATCGCCAGAGCCGGCTGTTCACCGATCCGCGCGCGCTGCGCGATGGCGACATCCTGACCGTCAGGATCAAGCTCAACGACAAGGCCAACTTCAAGAACCAGAACGACAGGAGCCGTACCGCCGGCCGCAAGCTCGGTTATGACGTCAACGTCGGTTGGGAAGGTGCCAGCACGAGCGGCAAGGGCGACGCCGGCTTGAGTTCCAGCACCGAAACCAACGCGGACGGCGAGATCAAACGCTCGGAAAACCTGGAGCTCAATGTCGCCGCCGTCGTCACCGAGGTGTTGCCCAATGGCAATCTGCTGATCAAGGGATCGCAGGAGGTGCGTGTCAACGCCGAACTCCGGGTGCTCACCATTGCCGGCATGGTGCGGCCGTCCGATATCGGCGCCGAGAACACCATCTCCTATGAACGCATCGCCGAGGCCCGTATCTCCTATGGCGGCCGCGGCCGCGTCAGCGAGATCCAGCAGCCTGCATATGGCCAGCAGATCCTTGATCAAGTCCTTCCTTTCTAGGATCGGGAGAATCGCACCGTGGCCAGCGTCGAGCAAATCGAACCCAAAAAGGGACCTTCCCTCGTCATCCAGCTGGCGATGCTGCTCGCGGTGACGGCCGCCGCCATCGGCATGGGCTGGATGTCCGGTGGCTATCTGAAGGGTGTCGGAGGACCAGTGCCGGTGCCGGCGGCGCCGGAGAACCAGGCCAACGCCGAGCAGCCCGCCGCCGCGCATGAGCAGCCGGGCGCAGGACCGACGCTTGTGGCACTGGCGCCAATCACCACCAATTTGGCGGCGCCCGCCGACGTCTGGATAAGGCTGGAGGCGTCGGTGCTGTATGACGCACCGCAACCGACGACGGTTTCCGACGACATCCATCAGGATCTGCTGGCCCTGGTCCGCACCTTGAAGATGCACCAGATCGAGGGCGCCAGCGGCTACCAGCATTTGAAAGCCGACCTCGAGGAGCGCGCCGCGATCCGCAGCGGCGGCCATGCCAAACAGGTCCTCATCAAGACATTGCTGCTCGAATGAAGAAATTCCTCATCGCCTCGGCGATCGTCATTGCCGCCACATCTGTCGCCGCCGCCCAACAACTGGACCTCGGTGGCATCGGCAAGACCGACGGCACGACCGTCGGCTACATCATCCAGATGTTCGGCCTGCTTACCGTGCTGTCGGTGGCGCCGGGTCTGCTGATCATGGTGACCAGTTTCACCCGCTTCGTCATCGCCTTCTCGATCCTGCGCGCCGGCATCGGCCTGCAATCGACACCGGCCAATCTGATCCTCATTTCGCTGTCGCTGTTCATGACTTTCTATGTCATGGCGCCGACCTTCGACCAGGCCTGGAACACCGGCGTCAAGCCGCTGATGGACAACCAGATCAGCCAGACCGAAGCGTTCGGGAAGATCTCGGATCCGTTTCGCACCTTCATGCTGCACAATGTGCGCGACAAGGATTTCGATCTTTTTGCCGACCTCGCCCGCGAGCGCGGCCAGGTGGTTGCCAAGGAGACCGTCGACCTGCGCATCCTGGTCCCGGCCTTCATGATCTCGGAAATCCGGCGCGGCTTCGAGATCGGCTTCCTGATCGTGCTGCCGTTCCTGGTCATCGACCTGATCGTCGCCACCATCACCATGGCCATGGGCATGATGATGCTGCCGCCGACCGTCGTCTCTTTGCCTTTCAAGATCCTGTTCTTCGTCCTGATCGACGGCTGGAATCTTTTGGTCGGCAGCCTGGTGCGATCTTTCAACTGATCGTTTTCCGGCCGGCGCCGCATTCGCTCAAGTTTTACGCAATATATTTTCGATTAACCGTCCCGTTTAGCCGTTTGGTAGGGACTTGCCCGCATATTCGCCTGCAGATGGCGGGTGATCGGGTCTCACGATCATTGGCATGATGCCGCTCCGTCATACCGGACATACCGGTATGTCAAAAAAACACCTGTAAAAAACAAGGTACGAGTAGCCATGTCCAGTATCATGACCAATGCCTCGGCGCTGACCGCGCTGCAGAGCCTGAACAACACCAACAAAGCCCTCGAACAGACCCAGTCGCGCATTTCGACCGGCTACCGCGTCGCCACCGCCAGCGACAACGCCGCCTATTGGTCGATCGCGACCTCGATGAAGTCCGACAACAAGGCGCTTTCGTCGGTCCAGGACTCGCTCGGCCTCGGCGCCGGCAAGGTCGACACCGCCTACACCGCCATCAATGACATCAAGGACCAGGTCGATCTGATCAAGACCAAGCTCGTCACCGCTCGTGGCGCCAGCCAGGAAGATCAGCAGAAGATCTCGACCGAAATCAAGGCCATCCAGGCACAGATCAAGTCGTCGGTCACCAACGCCAACTTCGCCGGTTCGAACCTGCTGCAGAACAACGCCGCAGCCGCGTCCGACCTGAAGATCGTTGCGTCCTACAACCGCACCGGCGCGACCGTCACCATCGACACGATCGATGTCACGGCTGCCGATACGCAGGTTCTCGACGTCGCCGGCACGGGCGGCATCGTCGGCGGCCTGCTCGCCGCGGCGTTCTTCGACCCGAGCAGCGCCCAGGTCTCGGCCGCTGCCATCGACACGGCACTGGGCAGCGTTGAAACCGCGCTTGGCAAACTGTCGACGGGCGCTGCCTCGCTCGGCGCCGCCAAGTCGCGTATCGACACTCAGAAGAGCTTCCTCTCCAATCTGAGCGACTCGATCGACAAGGGCGTCGGCGCGCTGGTCGATGCCGACATGAACAAGGAATCGACCCGTCTGCAGGCCCTTCAGGTCCAGCAGCAGCTCGGCGTCCAGGCGCTGTCGATCGCCAACGGCAACTCGCAGTCGATCCTGTCGCTGTTCCGCGGCTAATCGCTTCCGCTTCACGACGAAGCAAGGCAATAAATCGGGCCGCGCCATCAGCGCGGCCCGTTTTCTTTTGTGCACAACCCATCGCCCTGAAACTTGCCGCTTCTTGCCGGCCTGCATCACTTTTAAGAAGGCATTAACCATATCGCGCTACTCATGGTTAACCATTCACTACAGACCGGTCGGCATGACGCCCTCCTGTCGAACAGGGTTGACCAGGCATGTGCGAGCAAGCCTGTTTTTAAAAGGGGTGTATCTTGGCAAGCATCATGACGAACGCCGCGGCGTTGACTGCACTTCAGAGCCTTAACGCCACCAACAAGTCGCTCGAAACGACGCAGGCGCGCATTTCGACCGGCTACCGCGTCGCCACCGCCAGCGACAACGCCGCCTACTGGTCGATCGCTACGACCATGCGCTCCGACAACAAGGCGCTTTCGGCCGTCCAGGACGCGCTTGGCCTCGGCGCCGGCAAAGTTGACACCGCCTACACCGCCATCACCGACATCAAGGACCAGGTCGACTCGATCAAGGCCAAGCTGGTCACCGCCCGCAGCGCCAGCCAGGACGACCAGCAGAAGATCGCGACCGAAATCAAGGCCATCCAGGCACAGATCAAGTCGTCGGTCACCAACGCCAGCTATGCCGGCTCGAACCTGCTGCAGAACGACGGCTTGGCCGCGTCCGACCTGAAGATCGTTGCGTCCTACAACCGCACCGGCACGACCGTCGCCATCGACACGATCGATGTCAAGGCTGCCGATACGCAGATCCTCGACCTACCTGGCACCGGTGGCATCGTCGGCGGCCTGCTCGCCACGGGGTTCTTCGATCCGAGCGCCGCCCAGGTCACTCCTGCCGCCATCGACACGGCACTGAACAGCGTTGAAACCGCGCTTGCCAAGCTGTCTACCGGCGCTGCCTATCTCGGCGCCGCCAAGTCGCGCATCGACACCCAGAAGAGCTTCCTCTCCAATCTGAGCGACTCGATCGACAAGGGCGTCGGCGCGCTGGTCGATGCCGACATGAACAAGGAATCGACCCGGCTCCAGGCGCTTCAGGTCCAGCAACAGCTCGGTATCCAGTCGCTCTCGATCGCCAACGGCAACTCGCAGTCCATACTGGCGCTGTTCAAGAGCTAAGGTCCCGGCTGATCTCTCAATTTCGTCGAAAGGCCGCGCCCCGAGCGCGGCCTTTTCGTTTGCGCCTATCATCTTCGCACAAGCTTCGCGGTCTACTGTTCCTGCGGACAGTCATGCTGGGAGCGATTGAATCGTGCCGGAACAGATCCAGAGGATCATCTCCAATCTCCAGGGGTTTGGCGTCAAGCGCCTCGCCATGCTGGCTGGCATCGCCGCGCTGGTGATGACCGTCATCGGCGTTGCTTCGGTGTATCTCAACCGCCCGGCCTACGACACGCTCTATGTCGGGCTCGAACGCTCCGATGTGAACCAGATCGGTCTCGTTCTCGGCGAGGCGGGCATCGGCTTCGACGTCGGTCCTGATGGAACCACCGTGCTGGTGCCGGCCGGCACCACCGCCCAGGCACGCATGCTGCTCGCCGAGAAGGGCCTGCCGACCAGCGCCAATGCCGGCTACGAGCTGTTCGACAATGTCGGCTCGCTCGGCCTGACATCCTTCATGCAGCAGATCACCCGGGTACGGGCGCTGGAAGGCGAGATCGCCCGCACCATCCAGTCGATCTCGGGCATCAAGGCCGCGCGCGTCCACATCGTCATGTCCGAACGTGCCAATTTCCGCCGTGACGAACAGCAGCCCTCTGCCTCGGTCGTCATCCGCTATTCCGGCATTGACGCCGAAAAGAGCGCCATGTCGATCCGCCATCTCGTTGCCGCCGCCGTTCCCGGCCTGTCGGCCGACAAGGTCACCGTGCTCGATTCCAACGGCAACCTGCTGGCGGCCGGCGATGATCCCTCCAACACCAGCGCCGCCCGCACGCTCGGCGTCGAGCAGACCGTCGAAGCGCAGATCGGCGACAACATCCGCCGCGCCTTGACCGCCTATCTCGGCCCCGACAATTTCCGCGCCAGCGTCAAGGCCGACGTCAACACCGACACCCGCCAGACCGAAGAGACGATCTTCGATCCGGAGTCGCGCGTCGAACGCTCGGTGCAGTCGGTGCGCGCCAACGAGAACAACAGCCAAAAGCAGGCGTCGACGCCGGCCAGCGTCGAGCAGAACCTGCCCGAGACCCAGGCGACCAGCACCGACGGGCCGCAATCGTCCTCCGAGAACGACCGCAAGGAGGAGATCACCAATTACGAGATCAACTCCAAGAAGATCGCCACCGTCTCCAACGGCTATTCCGTCACCAAGATGTCGATCGCCGTCGTCGTCAACCAGCAGCGCCTGATGACCATCCTCGGCAAGGACGCCACGCCGGAGCAGATCGCCAAGCGCGTCGCCGACATCCAGAAGATGGTGCAGTCGGCAACCGGCTTCGATGACAAGCGCGGCGATATCATCGATGTCTCGGCGGTCGAGTTCATCGACGGGCTGGATGGCGAGCCGATCGAGCAACCCGGCATGCTTGCATCGATCGGAACCTATGCCGGCACGTTGATCAACGCCGGTGCATTCATCGTCGTCGTGTTCCTGGTCGCCTTCTTCGGCCTCAAGCCGATGGCCGCCTCGCTGACCGCGAAGGCCACTCCTGCTCTGGCCGGCCCGAGCTTCGACGATGTCCAGCGCTCGCTGCCGACGCCCGAAGCCAGCGCCGCTTCCGAAGCGTCTTCCGCTCCCGTCGCCGCCCTGCCCGGCACTCGATCTTCCTCGACCCCGCTTGACGATTTGCGCCAGAAGATCAGGCCGGCACCGCAGGATCGTCTTGCCCGCATGGTCGACATCAATGAGGAGCGCACCGCGCAGATTCTGCGCAAATGGGCGGCCCAGGAAGTCGCGGGGTAGACCATGCCCACAGCAGCGCTCTTTGACCTTCTGCCGGATTTCGGCACGCGCACCCCGCGCAACGGTCAGCCTCAGGCGATGACCGAACCGCAGCGCAAGCCGGATGCACCCGCACCGCAGGCCGATATCGGCGCACTGATCGCCGAAGCGGTTGCCGACGCCGAGGCAGCACTTGAGGCGCGCCTTGCCATTGCCCATGAAGCAGCGCTCGAGGCCGAGCGCCAGGCCAACGCCGACGAGGCAAGGATCTTTCTCGAGAGCTTCGGCGGCGATCTCGGCAACGCGGTCGCCACGCGCGTCGATGCCATGGAGGCCGAGGTAACCCGCCTCGTCAGCGCCACCGTTGCCCGTGTCATCGGCGGCCTCGTCAGCGACGATTTGCAGAAGCGCTCGCTGGAAGCCCTTGCCCGCACGATCGGCGAAGCCGTCGCTGACAACGAGGCCGTGCGCATAGGTGTTCGCGGTCCGCTATCCCTGTTCGAAACCTTGAAGACCGCGCTCGGCCCGCGCGCCGCCAATCTCGACTTCGTCGAGATGCCCGGCTTCGACCTTACCGTCGCCATCGACGAGGCCGTCTTCGAAACGCGCATCGCCGAGTGGTCGGCCGCCCTGTCGGAGGCCTTGTCATGAGCGCTGTCGACGCCGCGGAGGTCAGGCACGAGATCATCATCGTCAAGCGCAATCATCACGATCACGACGAAGGTCACCATGGCGGTGTCTGGAAAATCGCCTTCGCCGATTTCATGACCGCCATGATGTGCTTCTTCCTCGTCATGTGGCTGATCAACGCCGCCAACGAGCAGACCAAGGCCGCCGTCGCCAGCTACTTCAATCCGGTCAAGCTGATCGACCGCAATGCCAGCCGCAAGGGCCTGGAGGACCTCGGCGACGGCCCGAGCAAGGTCGCGCCGGCGGCCGAGGACCAGCACGACAAGACGACCGCCAAGTCCGGGCAGGATAGCGCCGGCACCGCCGGTTCCGCGGACAAGCAGCAGCCGAAGCAATCGGCGCCGAAAACAGACCTGTCCGACCAGCATCTCTTTGCCGATCCCTATGCGGTGCTTTCCGAAATCGCCACCGACACCGGCGTCATGCAGAACGTCAGCGAAAAAGGCGACGGCGGCGTGCAGAATGCCGGCCCGGCGACTGGCGCGTCCGGCGGCGAGTCCTACCGCGATCCCTTCGCCCCGGATTTCTGGTCGCAGCAGGTTGCAGCACCCGCCGCCGAGGCCAGTGCCGAACGCGCAAAGATCGAAGGCGACCCGGTCAAGCCTGGCGACAAGGTCGCGCAAACGCAGGTGCCCAAGGTGAAGGCCGTCCCGCCAGCGCCGCCTGTGACCGAGGCGCCATCCGAGCCGCCAGCCACATCCGCGCCGGACAAGGCGGCTCCGAAGACGGCGGCGGCGAAAAAGGCCGAAGCCGCGAAGCTCGAAATCGCGAAGGCCGAAGCCGTTGAGGCCGAAGCTGCCAAGCTCGAGGCCGCAAAGGCGGAAGCAGTGGCCAAACCCGACGCCACGGAAAAGGCACCGAGTGCGGCCGCCGTCAAGGCCGCGGCGCAGGTCGGGCAGCAACTGGCCGATGCCTTCAAACCCGGCGACAAACTGCATGATGGCGTCTCGGTCGAGGCCACCGACAAGGGCGTCGTCATCTCGATCACCGATCAGCTCGATTTCGGCATGTTCGAGATCGGCTCGGCCTTGCCGAGCCGCGAACTGGTGCTGGCGATGGAAAAGATCGGCCGCATCGTCAACAGCCAGAAAGGCACCATCAGCATCAACGGCCATACCGACGCACGGCCGTTTCGCAGCGACACCTATGACAATTGGCGGCTGTCCACGGCGCGTGCCCATTCCGCCTACTACATGCTTGTCCGCGGCGGCGTCGACGAGCGTCGCATCACCGAGGTCGCTGGCTTCGCAGACCGTCAGCCAAAGGACCCCGCCAACCCGATGGCTGCCGCCAACCGCCGCATCGAAATCCTGATGTCGGCCGGCGGATGAGACCCGGCGCCATCATCGGCCGCGCCATCGGCCTGTTGCTGCTGACCGCCGCACACGCACCGGCGGCCTTCGCCCAGGATGCGCTGCAGCCCTATCAACTTGTGCGCTCGCTGCAGCTTGTCCAGGACCGCATCGCCTCCGGCGACCATGCAGCACTGCCGATGCAGGCCAAGCTGCTCGAAATGGCCGACGCACGGCTTCGTGCGGCAGATGCGGACGATTTCAAGGATCCGAAGAATTTTCGCGCCTTGCTGGTCTATGGCATGAGCGGCGGCAACCCCGTCACCGTCGAGGCGGCTGCGTCGCGTGCTCAGACCGACCCGCAAAGCCTTGCCATCGCCAAGGGCATCATCAGCTACCTCAATGGCCGGCCGGCCGAGGCGATCGAAGCGCTGAAACCGATCGATCCGATGACCCTGCCAAGCGACATCGGGGCGTTCCTGGCTCTGGTCAAGGGCTCGCTGCTCGCCACCGAGGAACCGGCCGAGGCGCTCAAGCTGCTCGACGATGCCCGCCTGCTCGGCCCCGGCACGCTGGTCGAGGAGGCGGCATTGCGCCGCTCGGTCGGCATTGCCGCCGCCAAGGGGGATGCCGCGCGCTTCGCGCTCGCCTCCACCCAGTACGTCGAAGATTATCTCTATTCGCCCTATGCCAGCCAGTTCGCGGACTCTTTCGTCTCCGGCGTCATTGCCCTGCACATGGCCATCAACGTCGACAAGCTCGCCGACATCACCTCGATGATGGATCCCGAGCGCGAGAAGGTGATTTATCTGCGCATCGCCCGCCGTGCCGCGATCGACGGGCTAAACGACCTTTCCGCCTTTGCCTCGGCCAAGGCCGAGCAGGGCCGCGACGGCATCCACAGCACCGACGATCCGCGCGCCGCGCTCTATGCCGGCCTTTCCACGGTAACGTCCGGCACCATCGACGACGTGCGCGCCGCGCTGGGCAAGATCGACCGCAGCAAGCTTTCGGAGGGCGACCGCGCCTTGCTCGATGCCGCGCAAGTGGTCGCCAGCGAAGTGATTGCGCCGCCGGCGGCCCTCCCCGTCGAACAGCCTGCGCCAGCCGCCATCGAGCAGAAGCCGGCGACCGCGGCCGCTGTCGCTGCAAAGCCCGATGAAACCGGCCTGCCGCCGGTCGAAGGTGCGATGCCCGAGCAACCGGCCGTCGCGTCATCCGACAAACCCGCTGGGCCGGTGCCGGACGCGCCAGCTGTTGCCGCTGCTTCCAGCGATGCGGCTTCCGTCCTGCCCGTGTCGGCGCCCGCGCCTGCTGCCGGCCTCGACCCGACCGACCCCACCGACGCCGCCATGATCAAGGCGCGGCGTCAGCTCGATATGATCGACCAGATGCTTGGAGCCGCCCCGAAATGACTACCAGTGTTGGCCAGGCCCTTCCGGGATTCGCAGCTGCGCGCGCGCCGTCGGCGAAGTCCGCGACGGACGAAAAGAGCGACGACACAAGCTTCGGCAAAATGGTGCGCGGCGACGAAAAACCAGCCGCGCCGGAAACCCCGCCGGCATCCGAAGCCAGCGTCCACGGCCCGCGATGGGCCAAGCGCACCCTGGCTGGTCTTGGCAAGGCAGAGTCTGCCCAAATCGAGCCGGGCAAGACTGCTTCGCCGAAACTGCCCGCCGGAAAGATGGCAAAGGACGACCCGGATACCAGTGCGGACAAGGTCTCGACCGATACCGAAGAGAGCGGGCAAAGCGCAAGCGCAACGCCGCTTCAGGATCACTTGCCGTTGCTGATCGCACTCCACGACATGCGCCATTTCTCGACATCGGCCAAGACGGATGCACGCAGCACCACGGCAGACGAACAGGCACCTGATCCGGCGCTCGACGCCCAGCCTCGTTCTGCGGAGCAGCTGCCCGTGTCGACGAAAAAATTCCGCGCGGCATCCGGCGGCGATACCGACGCCCTTGCAGCCCTGTCGCGTTCCGGCGGGGCCCTGGTTGCGGCAAACCTTTCCGGACAAAAGGAGAGCCAACAAGCGGACTGGATAGCGCCTGCTTCCGACGAACCTTCGCACCAGGATGATTTGGCGGCTCGTCTGCTGAAAGATCAGCCGGCGGCCGATGTTTCTGCGCCGGAAGCCAAGCGCTCGGCGCCGGTGGTGAAGGGCCTTGACGCGGTCCAATCCGCCATCCGCTCCGAGACCGGAAAACAGGCCGCGCCCGGCGGACGCATTGAAATCGTCGCCGAGCAGAGTTTCCCGGCGCCACCCCAAAACCCAATGAGCCAGACGGCGTCAGCTCTGGTTGATGCAATCGCTTCGGATGGCTTGCGGCAGGCTCTTTCGACACCTTCGACGACCTCTCAAATGGCCAGTTCTGTTGCCGTTCCGACACATATACTGAAGATCGAGCTGCATCCGGCTGAACTCGGCATCGTCACGGCCAGCATGCGGCTTGCCGGGGAACAACTGTCGATCGAACTGAAGCCCGAAACGCATGAAGCCTACCGCCGTCTGACCACCGACAGCGAGGCCATCGTCAAGTCGTTGCGCGGCCTCGGTTTCGATGTCGACAAGGTCACCATCCTGCAACCCTCGATAGCAGTTCCCGCCGCGACCCGTACCGATGCAAGCAGTTCCTTGCCGATGTCGTCAGGCCGCGATCAGCCCCCCTTTCAACCCGGCAACTCAAGCGGCAACAATGCCGGCTCCGGCGGCCAGCAACCGGGAAGGAACCCTCGGAATGACGCACACGAATTTGGCCGTGCGGCTTCGCCTGCTCGCGAGCGTGCTGGCGACGATATGTTTATCTAGCCTCGCTGCCGGCGTCGCGAACGCCGCCACCAACCCGTGCGAACCGGAAATCCTGCGCGCCGCCGATCGCTATGGCGTGCCTGCCGGCATCCTCTATGCCGTCGGCCTGGCCGAGACCGGCAACAAGGGCAGCT
Source organism: Mesorhizobium sp. P3_B5 (assembly GCF_056402815.1). Lineage (NCBI taxonomy): Bacteria > Pseudomonadati > Pseudomonadota > Alphaproteobacteria > Hyphomicrobiales > Phyllobacteriaceae > Mesorhizobium > Mesorhizobium sp. P3_B5. The sequence continues at coordinate 460,524 of NZ_JBFUGR010000003.1, forward strand.
TGCAACCCAATGCCTTGAATATAGAAGGAAAAGCGGTCTTTCCGCGAAACCGCAGCGAGGCGCTGGCGACGTTCGAAAATGCCCGACGCGAGGGCAAGACACTGATCGATCTCGGCTGCATGCAGATCAACCACCACTATCATGCCTCGCATTTCCGCAGCGTCGACGACATGCTCGACCCCCGCCAGAATGTCGACTATGCGGCGCGGTTCCTGGCCGCTCTGCATGCCCGTCACGTGACCTGGTCGATGGCCGTCGCCCGCTACCATGCAGGTCCCGACAACGATCCCGCACAGAAGATCTACGTCTGCCGTGTCATCGCCAACATGGTTGCCACCGGCTTCGGCAAATGGACTGCCAACGCTCGGAATTTTTGCAACCCATAGCTGTCTTCAATGGTCGCAGCTGTAGGCCTTTGCCCGGCCTTGCCGATGCTCCAATCGTCGTCGGCGCATGCAGCCACCGAAGCAGCCACGCGGCCGCCGTTATTTCGAACCTCAAAAAAACTCCCAAGAAAATAGCTACAAGAAATGACGGTTGTTCACGAATCCCGCCACCGGATACGGCTTTTCACACGGGGCAGATGAGCTGATTCGGAGGGCGGGCCGATGATTGTGATCGTTGACGAGCGTGAGCTCGTAACTGAGGGATACAATTCACTTTTCGATCGTGAGGGCGTCGCCTGTGCAGGCTTCGCACCCGGCGAGTTCGGCGAGTGGGTGACCTCGGCGGCAGACACCGATCTGAGGTCGGTCAGAGCCTTCCTTATTGGTGACTGCCGCGAGGGCGCAATCTCACCACGCCAGATCCGCGATCGCACCGGCGCACCGGTCATCGCACTCAGCGAACAGCACTCGCTGGAGAACACGCTTCGGCTGTTCGAGAGCGGCGTCGACGACGTCATCCGCAAGCCGGTTCACATCCGCGAAATACTGGCCCGCATCACCGCCATCCGCCGTCGCGCTCACGAAGACGTGGCCTACACCGAGATCGGCGCCATGCGCATCTTCATGGACGGCCGCGATCCCGAGATCGACGGCCAGCCGCTACCCTTGCCGCGCCGCGAGCGCCGTATCCTCGAATATCTGGCGAGCAATCGCGGCCGCCGCGTCACCAAGACCCAGGTTTTCAACGCCATCTACGGCATCTTCGACGAAGAGGTCGAGGAGAACGTGGTGGAGAGCCACATCAGCAAACTGCGCAAGAAGCTGCGTGAGAAACTCGGCCACGATCCGATTGATTCCAAGCGCTTCCTCGGCTACCGGCTCGTCTATTGATGCCGACCTCCGCCAGCCTCGCGCAAGACAGAAAGCGTACCCTCACGGCCAGTAATATGGACATTGAGGAGACGTTTCGATGAGCCTCTACGGAATGATGCGGACCGGCGTTTCCGGCATGAATGCACAGGCAAACCGCCTGTCCACGGTGGCCGACAACATCGCCAATTCCGACACCACGGGCTACAAGCGGTCCTCCGCCGAATTTTCAACGCTGGTCATGCCGACTGTCGGCGGCGCCTACAATTCCGGCGGCGTCAACACCACGATCCGCTCCGCGATCAGTTCGCAAGGGGTGCTCCAGTACACCACCTCGGTTTCCGACCTGGCGGTCAATGGCGAAGGCTTCTTTGTCGTCCAGAATCCGAGCGGAACGCCTTTCCTCACCCGCGCCGGTGCCTTTGTCCCGGACGCCGAAGGCAAGCTGGTCAATGCCGCCGGCTACCAGCTGATGGCCTACAGCTATGCCAATGGCCCGCCGGCCGCCACCGCCAACGGCTTCGACGGGCTTGTGCCTGTCCAGATCTCCGACCAGGAGATGACGGCGACGCCGAGCACCGAGGGCACTTTCAACGGCAATCTTCCCGCCGGCGCGACCCCGGTCGCTGCGGGCAGCCTGCCCACGACCAACACGGCCACGGCTCAATACACCTCGAAATCCTCGCTGGTCGCCTATGACAATCTCGGCAACAAGGTGCTGCTCGACGTCTATTTCACCAACACCGGCGCCGGCACCTGGCAGGTCTCGGTCTTCGACCAATCCAAGGCCACGGCCGGCACTTCGTTCCCCTATACGGGTGGCGCGCTGGGCTCCGCCAACCTGACCTTCGACACCACGACCGGCAAACTCACCGGCGCCGTCACCGGTGTGTCCGTGACAGTGCCGAACGGCGCCGCCTTCAACCTCGATCTGTCCAAGCTCACCCAGCTCGGCACCGGCTTCACCGTCTCCGACGCGACGGTCAACGGCAACGCACCGAGCACCATCCAGAAGATCCAGATCGGTCAGGACGGCATCATCTACGCGCAGTATGAGGACGGCTCCACCAAGCCGCTCTACAAGATTCCGCTGGCCGACGTGCAGAGCCCCGATCGCCTCACCGCGCTGCCTGGCAACGTCTACTCGCAAAGCGCCGACTCGGGTGCCGTGCGCATCGGCTTTGCCAATGAGGGCAAGCTCGGCAGCGTCGTCTCCGGCGCCTTGGAGAATTCCAACGTCGATATCGCCGAGGAATTGACCAACATGATCGCGGCGCAGCGCAGCTACACCGCCAATTCGAAAGTCTTCCAGACCGGTTCCGACCTGATGGACGTCCTTGTCAACCTGAAGAGATAAACGACGGGCGCCAGCCCGTGAAAGACCCGCATGTCGCTGACCTCCGCATTGAGCATCGCCCAGTCGGCGCTTCTGACCACGTCGAAGCAGACAAGCATCGTTTCCCGCAACGTTGCCGATGCCTCCAATCCGGACTACGCCCGCCGCACGGCGGTCGTCACCAGCACGGCGCCCGGCGCGCGCTCGGTGGAGATTCAGCGGGCCACCAACGCCTTGCTGTTTCGCCAGAACCTCAGCGCGCAGTCGGCATGGAGCGGCCAGAGCACGCTTTCCAGCGGCATGGACCGGCTGGACCTCGCCGTCAACGGCGTCGACAACGCCTCCTCGGCTTCGACCGCGATCGGCAATCTGCAGCAGGCGCTGCAGCTCTATGCCACCTCACCGTCGAACCCGAACCTCGGCGCCAGCGTCATCGACGCAGCCAAGCAGGTAACGCGCTCGCTGAACGACGGCACCAAGGCGATCCAGGATTTCCGCACCCAGACCGACGGCGAGATCGCCACGGCGGTCGACGATCTCAACTCGCTGCTCAGCCAGTTCCAGGATGCCAACAAGGCCATCATCTCCGGCACCCGGTCGGGCGGTGATGTATCCGATGCGCTCGACCAGCGCGACGCGCTGCTGAAGAAGATTTCGGAATATGTCCCGGTGTCGACCTTCACGCGCGGCGACAACGACATGGTCATCACCACCAAGGATGGCACCACGCTGTTCGAAACGATACCGCGCTCGGTGAGCTTCACGCCATCGCCGGGCTATGCCGCCGGCGTCGCCGGCAACACCGTCTATATCGACAACGTACCGGTCTCCGTGGGCTCAGGCGGCAATGCCAGCGCCGACGGCAAGATCGCCGGCCTGATCACATTGCGCGACGGCGTCGCCGCTACCATGCAGAGCCAGCTCGACGAGACCGCGCGCGGGCTCATCACCGCCTTTGCCGAGACCGCGCCGTCACTGCCCAACGCAGCCGGTCTGTTCACCTGGTCGGGTGCCCCCGCCGTGCCGCCGGCCGGCACGCTGGTCAACGGCCTTGCCGGCTCGATCAGCGTCAACGCGGCGATGGATCCGAGCGTCGGCGGCAATGTGACGCTGCTGCGCGACGGCGGCGCCAACGGCGCTGCCTATGTCGCCAACACCAGCGGCGGCGCTTCCTATGCAGACCTTTTGATCGGCTATGGCGACAAGCTCGATCAGCCGATGGCTTTCGATCCGTCCGCCGGCATCACCACCGCATCCAGCGTCGCCGACTATTCCGCCAATGCCATCGGCTGGTTCGAAAGCGTGCGCCAGCAGGCCTCGACCAATGCCGACACCAAGGAAGCGCTGGCGACGCGCACGGCCGAGGCGCTGTCCAACGACACCGGCGTCAACGTCGACCAGGAAATGTCACTGCTGCTCGACCTCGAACACACCTACCAGGCCTCGGCCCGCATGATGAAGACCGTCGACGACATGCTGTCCGCCCTGCTCGATGCCGTGGGATAAGCCATGAAAGCGACATCCGTCTCCTCAGCCGCCATGTCAAACGCTCAGCGCTATTCGCAGATGCGCATGCAGAGCGACCTCGTCAAAGCCCAGAAAGAGGCAACGACAGGCACGGTCGCCGATGTCGGCCTGGCGCTTGGCGGACGCACCGCCCAGGCCGTGACCTTCTCGCGCGATCTCGACCGGCTGAATGTCATCATCGATTCCAACGCATTGGTCACCGCCCGGCTTACCTCGACCCAGAATTCGCTCGGCCAGCTCTCCGACGTCGCGCAGGATTTGCTGACCGCCCTGACCGCCACCGGCGATTCCTCGAGCACCATCACGCATGACGCCGGCAAGGCCGCGGTGCAGCAACTGACGTCGATCCTCAACACCAGCGTCAACGGCGAATATCTGTTCGCCGGCACAAACACCGACGTCAAGCCGGTCGACGACTTCACCGCCGCCGGCTCGCCCGCCAAGGCGGCGTTCGACGCCTCCTTCGTCGCTTATTTCGGTTTCACCCAGAACGACCCGGCCGCGGCCAGCATCACCGCCACCCAGATGGACAACTTCATCACCACCAGTGTCGAGCCGCAATTCCTCGGCTCCGGCTGGCAGACCAACTGGTCGAATGCCACCGACCAGCAGATCACCAGCCGCATCGCGCTCAACGACACCACCCAGACCTCGGTCAGCGCCAACAGCGACAGCATTCGCAAGCTCGCCATGGCGTCGGCCATGATCACCGGCCTGCTGTCCAGCAACATTAGCCAGGCCGCGCGCAATTCGGTTGTCACCCGTTCCATGTCGCTGGTCGGCGAAACACTGGGCGGGCTCGGCCAGCTGCAGTCGCAGACCGGCCTTGTCCAGAAACGCGTGTCCGACGCCAGCGACCGCATGAAGACGCAGGTCGATCTTTTCGAGCGGCACATCCTCGATCTCGAAGGTGTCGATCCCGCCGAAGCCGCCACAAGGGTCGCCGATCTTACGCAGCATATCGAGACGTCTTTCGCACTGACGGCGCGCCTGCAGCAACTCAGCCTGTTGAATTACCTGACCTGACAACTCCGCAACGGAACGGTAGAGCCCAACGATGTACCAATTCTCCTACGCCGACATCCAGACCGACTCCGTAGCCGATGCGAAGGACCGCGAGCGGCAGTTGCTGACCCGCTCGATCGACATGCTGTCGGCGGCCGCCGCTGTCGGCCACGGTTCGATGGAGGCGGTCGAGGCGCTGCACTTCACCAACCGCATCTGGACCACTTTCGTCGACGATCTCGGCTCCAGCGACAATGCGCTGCCCAAGGAGCTGCGCGCCAATTTGATCTCCATCGGCCTGTGGCTGCTGCGCGAGACCGAGGACATCCGCCAGGGTCGCACCGACAATTTCGAAGGACTGATCGAAGTCTCCCAGATCATCAGGGACGGCATTCAATGACCAACACGCTGAAGATCTCGCTGAAACCCAACGAGAAGATTTACATCAACGGCGCCGTCATCCGCGTCGACCGCAAGGTCACCGTCGAACTGATGAACGACGTGCAGTTCCTGCTCGAGAGCCATGTGATCCAGCCCGAGGACGCCTCGACGCCGCTCAAGCAGCTCTATTTCATCCTCCAGGTCATGCTGATGAACCCTTCGGGCGCCGTCGAGGCGCGCGATATGTTCCGCCGCTCGCTGCCGCTGCTTCTGGCAAGCTTCGAGGACGAGCAGATCTGCGGCGGGCTGAAGCAGATCGACCGCATGGTCGGCGAGGATCATGTCTACGAAGCGCTGAAGGCGATCCGCGCGCTTTATCCGCTCGAACGCCGCGCGCTTGGCGGCAATGACGATGTTGCAGGCGCGCAGCGCCCGCTGGCTGTGGGAGCACGATACTGATGAATGTGGATATGACGACCACCATACCGACCGGCGCCAACCAGGCCACCCAGTCGACCTCCAAGACCGCGGTCGACTACCAGTCGTTCCTGAAGCTGCTGATCGCCGAGATGAAAAACCAGGATCCAACGAAGCCGATGGATTCGACGCAGTATGTTGCCCAGCTCGCAACCTTTTCGCAGGTCGAGCAATCGGTGCAGACAAACACCAAGCTTGACCAGATAATGCAGTCCTCGGCATTGTCGCAGGCGGATGCCTTGATCGGCCGTTCGATCACCTCCGCCGATGGCAAGACGTCAGGCACGGTGGCGTCGGTGCGCCTCGCCAACAACGGCCTCATCGCAGTGCTGCAGAACGGCACGGAAATCGCGGTTGGTCCTGGCGTCTCGGTGAAGGCCGCAAGCTAGAGCAATTCCAGGAAAAGTGTGAAACGGTTTTCCGTCCGGAATTGCCTAAAAACAAAGAGATAGAGCTGTTCAGCGTGAAACGGTGAACAGCTCTATGCCGGTCGCGAGGTAAGGCTTACCCCATGAACGAGGCCGACGCCCTCGATATCGTCCAGTATGCGGTGTGGACGGTGCTGACCGCTTCCGCTCCGGTGGTGCTGGTCGCCATGGCGGTCGGCATCGGCATTGCCCTGATCCAGGCCTTGACCCAGATCCAGGAAATCACGCTGACCTTCGTGCCCAAGATCGTCGCCATCATGCTGGTCGTGGCGCTGACCGGCCCGTTTATCGGCAGCCAGATATCGGCCTTCACCAACGTCATCTTCCAGCGCATCGAAAACGGCTTCTAGCCTCGGCTCAAGGCCGCGCTTGCAGCCGGCCGGGTTCCGGATAGATTGCTCTCTCGCGGCAAGCACCTGCTTTTCCCGCGGCGCCCTTTGTCCCGATAATGTCTTGGAATGCAATGAACCAGGCAAGACCGACCGGCAGGCCATGTGCGGAATAGCCGGCGTCTGGCGAAAGCATAGCCCGATCGGCTCGCGTGACCTGTCGGATGTCGCCCGCATGATGCAGGCGCTGGTGCATCGCGGTCCGGACGATCATGGCAATTGGAACAGCGGCCGGCTCGCTTTGGGTCACCGGCGGCTAACGATCATCGATCCGTCGTCCGCCGCGCGCGAGCCGATGCTGACCGCGTCGGGACAGGGCGTGCTGGTCTACAATGGCGAAGTCTACAACTACCGCGCGCTGCGCGGCGCCCTCGAGGCCGAAGGCAATGTTTTCCGAACCGTATCGGATACCGAGGTGGTCCTGCAGGCCCTGCATCACTGGGGCCCGGACAAGGCAGTGCCGCTGTTTGACGGCATGTTCTCCTTCGCCTATTTCGACCTGCGCGATGAGACGCTGTGGCTTTGCCGCGACCGGCTCGGGATCAAGCCTATGTCGGTGGCGGTGACGGACGACCGCATAATCTTCGCGTCCGAGGACAAGGCGATCCTGGCCTGCGAAGGGTTCGCGCGCGACATCGACACGCGTGAAATCACCTTGCGGCTCGCCTGGCAGAGCCGCGATTCAAGCTTCAGCCTGTTCGACAAGATCGAGCGCCTGCCGCCCGCCGGCCTGTGGAAGGTCACCGATGACGGTGTCGAGAAACGCAGTTTCTGGCATGTTCTCGATGTCCTCGAAACAGTGCGTATCAACGATGACAGGGCATCCGACCCCGACCGCATAGCCGCGCTGGAGAAGCTGATCGAGGACAGCATCGAGATGCACTGCATCGCCGACACCAGCGTTGCCACGGCCTGCAGCAGCGGCGTCGACTCCGGCCTGATCACCGCGCTGGCCAAGCGCTTCCGGCCCGAGATCCATGGCTATGTCGTCGATCCCTTGATCGGCCGCAGCGAAGCCGAAGGCGCTGAACGAACCGGCCGCCATGTCGGCGTGCCCTTGCGCAGGGTGCCACTCGACAAGAAACGCTTTTTCGAACTGTGGCCGAGAATGGTCTGGCATCTGGAAAGCGACGGATGGCACCCCAGCCGGCCCGCACTGCTGGCGCTTGCCGAACAGTGCCGGGCCGATGGCATCAAGGTCCTGCTCACCGGCGAAGGCGCCGACGAGCTTTTTGGCGGTTACGATTGGCAGGCGGCGAGCATGAAGCTGTGGCGTCCATGGTCATGGCCGCAGCGGCTGTTTCAGTCGAAGCGCTCGCTCGATCGGAAATTCAAGCGTCTGCGCCGTGCGCCATACGCGATCTCGATGGGTGGCGGCAAAGGATCGGATCGCAATGCCGTGTTGCGAGCCCTGTCGCCGGAACTGAACTTTCTGCAAACCAAGCTCTTCGACCGGCTGGAGCCGGTGACACCACTGAGCGACCGCGCCTTTCTGGGAAGCTGCCTTCAGGACCTGTACGGGCATCTTCAGGATCTGCTGCACAGGCATGACCGGCTCAGTATGGCGGCGTCCGTGGAACTCAGGGTGCCTTTCCTCGAGAACAGGCTGATCGATTTTGCCATCCATCTGCCCAGGCGACACAAATATCGCGACAAGACCGGGAAGTGGCTTTTGAAAAAGGTCGCGGAAAAACACATCCCACGCCAGAACGTCTACGCAAAAAAGGTCGGTTTTGACATGTCTCCCGACTTTAGCGCCGGCGCTCAGGATTTGTTGCGCAAGGGGTTCTTGCGGGATGCCATGAAATGGCCGGCGTCTTCCCTGGAGGATCTGGTGGAGCTTGCGGCGCGCGATGAATCATCCCGCATGCGGCTCGTCGGCATGGACCTTTTCCTGCGCCTCTACGCCGGCGGCGAGACGGCGGGCAACCTCACCGAAGCGTTGCACGCCGCCAGCAGGGACGCCCGCTGACGTGGACCAATGAGAACCTTGCGCTGGGCAAAAGACTGTCACATCAGGACGTATTTTCGCCTTCGCTATCCTGTTGTTGGATCATGATCTTTTTGAAAGAGGCGTTCGCCCTTTGCGGCGCCGCGGTCTACTTGGTTCAGCGGACGAAACCAGCACGTGATGGCAGGCAGCTTTTATGATCGATGACGAGCCGGCCAGCGAACGCGTCTCGGCGCTGGCGCCGTTCCGGCACGGAATTTTCCGTGCTGTGTGGTCGGCCAGCCTGGTGTCGAATTTCGGCGGCCTGATCCAGGGCGTCGGCGCCGCCTGGATGATGACCACCATCGCCACCTCGTCCTACCAGGTCGCGCTGGTCCAGGCTTCGACCACTCTGCCGATCATGCTGTTTGCGCTCGTCGCTGGCGCCATCGCCGACAGCTTCAACCGGCGCAAGGTGATGCTGGTCGCCCAGACCTTCATGCTGGTCGTGTCGGTGCTGCTGACGCTGTTCACCTGGTTCGGCCTGATCACGCCGTGGACGCTGCTCGCCTTCACCTTCCTGATCGACAGCGGCACGGCGCTCAACAGCCCATCCTGGCAGGCTTCCGTCGGCGACATGGTGCCGCGTCCCAAGCTGCCGGCGGCGGTCGCGCTCAACTCACTCGGCTTCAACCTGACGCGCAGCGTCGGCCCGGCGATCGGCGGCATCATCGTTGCTGCTGCAGGTGCCGCGGCCGCCTTTGCCGCCAACGCGCTGAGCTATGTCGGCCTGATCATCGTGCTGGCGCGCTGGAAGCCGGAACTGCCGGTGTCCACCCTGCCGCGTGAGACGCTCGGCGCGGCGATGGGCGCCGGCCTGCGCTACGTCGCCATGTCGCCCAACATCGGCAAGGTGCTGGTCAGGGGTTCGGCCTTCGGCTTCAGCGCCGGCGCGGTGCTGGCGCTGCTGCCGCTGGTGGCGCGCGATGTCGTCAAGGGCGACGCCTTGACTTACGGCATCATGCTCGGCGCCTTCGGCATCGGCGCGGTCGGCGGCGCGCTGATCAGCGTCAGGCTGCGGCAGCTGCTGTCCAGCGAGACGATGGTGCGCATGGCCTTCGCCGGCTTCGCGCTCTGCGCCTTCAACGCCGCCATCAGCCACAATGCCTGGCAGACCTCGCTCGGACTGCTGCTGGGCGGCGCCTGCTGGGTGAACGCGCTGTCGCACTTCAACGTCACCGTGCAGATGTCGACGCCGCGCTGGGTGGTTGGCCGGGTGCTCTCGGTCTACCAGACGGCCACCTTCGGCGGCATCGCGCTCGGCAGCTGGGTCTGGGGCGTCGTTGCCGATGCGCACGGCGCCGAAACCGCGCTGATCGCTGCCAGCGTCGCCATGCTGGCGGGCGGCGCCATCGGCCTGCTGCTTCCCCTTCCCCAGCAGGCGATGCTCAATCTCGATCCACTCAACCGCTTCAAGGAACCGCATCTCGGGCTCGACCTCAAGCCGCGCAGCGGTCCGATCGCCATCATGATCGAGTACATCATCCGCGACGAGGACGTGCCGGAATTCCTCGGCGTCATGGCCGAGCGCGGCCGCATCCGCCGCCGCGACGGCGCCCGCAACTGGACGCTCGCGCGCGACCTTGAAAACCCGGCGATATGGATCGAGCACTATCACACGCCGACCTGGCTCGAGTACATCCGCCACAACAAGCGCACCACCCATGCCGACGCCGTCATCGGCGAGCGCATAAGGGCGCTGCACAGCGGCGACGAACCGCCGCGCGTGCGCCGCATGATCGAGCGCCCGACAACCGCCGGCACGGCGTTGGTCATGCCGAAGGGCCCGATCGAGCATTAGGCCTTTCCTGCTGGATCGAGTCGCTCCCCAGCATCTGCGTCAATTTTAGCGAAACTTGATATAAAGATTCTCGGCGTATTCGTGACCTTGACGGCAAGCACCCTGCAAGGAGCAACGAGAACCTTATGCCAGCATTGCGCAAGTCGCCCGCACCGATGGATTTCCAATCGAACGAACCGGCAAAGGTCAGTTCGACAGAGCAGTCCCTGCGGGAAAGAGTTCGGCTTCTGGAGGCAGTCGTCGACAACTTCCCCGGCGGCATATCCCTGTTTGATGACGACCTGCGGATGGTCCTCTGCAACGACCAGCAAAAGTCCATGCTTGACTATCCTCCGGAACTTTTCCGCAATGGCTATCCAAACATGGAGGATCTGTTCCGGTTCAATGCCGAGCGAGGTGAGTATGGCCCCGGGTCGACCGAAGAACATGTCGGCAGGCGTCTTGAGCTGGTCAGACAGCGAACGCCCCACAGTTACCACCGCACCCGCCCCAATGGCACCGTGCTTGAAGTACGGGGCGTTCCACTCAGCGGCGGAGGATTTGTGACCACCTATCTGGATGTGACGGAGCAACGCCGCAACCAGGAACTCGTTGCCCATATGGCGCACCACGATCACCTGACCGATCTTCCCAACCGCGCGCTGTTCAATGACCGTTTGCAGCAGGCAATCGCGAAGACGAAGCGCAACGGGACCATAGCCGTCCTGTGCCTGGATCTTGATCGGTTCAAACCGGTCAACGACCAGCTTGGTCATCAGGCGGGAGATGAGCTTCTGAAGCAGGTTGCCGGACGACTAAATGCCTCGGTTCGCGATCACGACACGGTCGCCCGCCTTGGAGGCGACGAGTTCGCGATCGTGCAGACAGATATCCATCGGCGATCCGATGCCGGCGTCCTTGCACGCCGTCTGGTTGCCTCGATGCATGAACCGTTCGCTGTTTGCGGGCATTCGATCTCCATCGGCACCAGCATCGGTATCTCCGTTGCACCCGACGACGGGTTGTCATTGGACGACCTGTTGCGGAAAGCCGACCTTGCACTCTACCGGAGCAAGCGTGGCGGTCGGGGCACATTCAGTTTCTACGAGGACGACAGTTCGCCACTAAGCCACATTTAACGCTGTCACCCCTCGCCCGACAGGTCGCGGCGCGCCTTGTCGAGCTCTTCGGCATAGCGCCGCATCAGATGGCCTTCCGTCAAAAGCCCAACGACGACCTGGTCGTCGAAATCCTCGACCACCGCCAGTTCTTCGGCGCCGGCGCGTTGAAAAGTCCCGGCGGCTGACTGCACGTTCATGCTCGGCACCAGCACCGCATCCCTGAATTTCGCCAGCGACAGCACCGGCGTCTCGCCATCGGACTGGTCACTGTGCAGTTCGGCGACGATCAGCACGCCCGTATAATGCTGCCCGGCATCCACCGCGATGACGCGCTGCGCGGCGCCGAGCGGCACTTCCTTGCGAAAGGCGGCAAGCGTGGTCGAGGCGTCGATGGTGCGGACATCCTTTCGCATCATCGAGCCGACCGTCAGGCTGCGCATCCAGCCGACATCATGGGCGCTGCGGATCGTCTCGCCGCGCAAATGGAAGCGCCATGTCGAGAAGGAATAGCCGAAGGTTTCGCGCACCAGGATCGCCGCCATCAGCGAAGCCGCCAGCACCACGCCAGTGAGCGTTAGGTCGCGGGTCGATTCCAGCGCCAGGAACGTCATCGTCAGCGGACCGCCGACGACGCCGACGGCCAGCGACGTCATGCCGACGACGGCGGCGACCGACGGGTCGATGCCGGTTGCCGGCGAGACAAATGCCATCACGCCGGCGAACATCTTGCCGAGCAAGGCGCCGAGGAACAGCGAGGCGAAGAACAGGCCGCCGCGAAAGCCCGAGCCGAGCGAGATCGCCGACGCCGCCAGTTTCAGCACGAAGACGCTGGCCACGACTGCGAGCCCGTAGTTCATCGCGAACTCGCGATGCAGCGCGCCATGGCCGCTGGACAGAACCTGCGGCGTGATCAGCCCCAGCAACCCGACGATGACGCCGCCAATGAAGGGACGCAGCGAGGCGTCGATCGACAGCCTGGCGAAACCGCGTTCGATCAGGCTAACCAGATGCATGATGGCGATGGAGGCGCCGCCGCCCAGCAGCCCGAGCAGCAGGAACGGCAGATACTGGCTGGCGGTGAGTTCCGGCAGGCCGGAGAGCTCGAGGGGAAACGGCACCACGCCGAAGATTTCGGCGATCAGCGAAGCGCAGATCGCGGCGGTCATTACCGGCGCGACATTGGCGACCGAATAGATGCCGATGACCAGCTCGAAACCGTAGAAGGCGCCGGTCAGAGGCGCGTCGAAGGCAGCGGCGATCGCGCCGGCAGCGCCGCAACCGACCAGGATGCGGACATCGTTGCGGCGCAGGTTGAAGGCGCGCGCCAGCCACGACGCCAGTCCGGAACCGACCTGCGCGTAGCCGGCCTCCAACCCGACCGAGGCGCCAAAACCGCTGGAGATCATCGTCTGCCCGGCGATGATGAAAGTGTCGGTGAGCGACATGCGCCCGCCATAGAGCGCGTTGGCTTCGATCGGATCGACCGGGGTGCGGAATTTTCGTCTGCGCAGCCAGATCACCGTCAGTCCAAGCAGGATGCCGCCGATCGCCGGCACCAGCGCCTGCACCGGGTTGGCCAGCGAAAACATCGCAGAAAGCCGGCCGCCGGGCTGAACGCCGAACAGCAGCCCATGCAGGTCCTGCACCATCTGGCTCATCGCGGTGACCAGCACCGCCGCCATCACCCCGACGACACCGGCCAGCATGACGATGACGATGCCGCGTGCCTCGAGCAGCGGGATCGATCTGATGAGCACCGCGCGAAGCCGGCGGGCATAAACTTGCGGTTCGTTTCTGGAAGGCACCGGAGCGGCTCGCCGATATCCGAATGGTGTGAAGGCCTGCCGTGCTGATACGCCCGGCGATACCGCATGGCAACCGCGATACCGGCTGCCAATCAGGTCGGCTTGGGCTCCCCCGCCTTATAGAGCACGAGATTGCGATCGCCGATGCCGAGTGCCGGCCAGCTGGCACGCCAGCTTGTCAGATGGGGCGCGGCAAAATGGGCATCGAGCGCCGCCCTACTGCTCCAGACTTCGGTGATCCGGATGAGCCCCGGATCGAAGACATCCTGCGCATAGGAATATTCGAGGCAGCCGGGCTCGGCGCGGCTGGCCGAAACCATGCGCTCCATCGCCGGCTTTGCCTGCTCGAGCTTTTCCGGCGGCAGGCGGACGGTGCCGATGATCAGGAGCATGGGAGTTCCTTTCGAAGGCTCGGACCACGGTGCAGTAGCCAGTCTCCCACCCTCGCGCAAGCTTGGTCGCTTAGGCTCACCAGGCTGTCGCATGCTCGGCAGGCTTGTGATCTGGGGACGACATGGCGATCAGCGAAAGCATCCAGCCCGGCGCGGTGGCCAAGAACGGCCGCGACGTCTTCTTCGCCATCGGCATCGTCATCATCCTGGCCGTGCTGTTCCTGCCGATCCCGGCTTTCCTCATCGACATCGGCCTTGCCTTCTCGATCGCGCTGTCGGTGCTGATCCTGATGGTGGCGCTGTGGATCCAGCGGCCGCTCGATTTCTCCTCGTTCCCGACCGTGTTGCTGATTGCCACCATGCTGCGGCTGTCGCTCAACATCGCCACCACGCGCATGATCCTGGCGCATGGCAATGAGGGCACGCACGCCGCCGGCTATGTCATCGCCGGCTTCTCCAGGCTGGTGATGGCCAGCGATTTCGTCATCGGCCTCATCGTCTTCATGATCCTGATCGTGGTCAATTTCATCGTCATCACCAAGGGCGCCACGCGTATCGCCGAAGTCGGCGCGCGCTTCACTCTCGACGCCATCCCTGGCAAGCAGATGTCGATCGACGCCGACCTGTCCGCCGGCATGATCGACGACAAGACGGCGCAGCTGCGCCGCCGCGAGCTTGAAGAGGAATCCTCCTTCTTCGGCTCGATGGACGGCGCCTCAAAATTCGTCCGTGGCGACGCCATCGCCGGTCTCATCATCACCGCCATCAACATCGTCGGCGGCATCGCTATCGGTTACATCCGCCACGGCATGGGCATGGGCGAAGCCGCCGATGTCTTCATCAAGCTGTCGGTCGGCGACGGCCTCGTCACCCAGATCCCGGCGCTGATCGTTTCGCTCGCCGCCGGCCTGCTCGTCTCCAAGGGCGGCACCCGCGGCTCGACCAACCAGGCGGTGTTCGGCCAGCTCGGCGCCCATCCGCGCGCCCTCTATGTGGCGGCATCGCTGCTCGTCCTGCTCGGCCTGATGCCCGGTCTGCCGCTGTTCCCGTTCTTTGCGCTCGCCGGCGGCATGGCCGGCCTCGGCTACATCATCCCGATGCGCGCCAACCGTGTGCTTGCCGAGGCCGAAGCGCTGAAGAACCAGGAGAAGGCGACCAAGGTCGAGGAGGAAAAGAACTCGGTCAAGGCTTCGCTGGCCACCGCCGAGATCGAGCTTCTGATCGGCAAGCAGCTGTCGACGCGGCTTTTGGTGTCGCATCAGGAACTGTCCTTCCGCATGGCCAAGATGCGCAAGAAGTTTGCCACGCAGTATGGCTTCGTCGTGCCGGAGGTGCGCGTCGCCGACGATTTCGGCATCCCGCCGAAGAGCTATCAGATCAAGGTGCACGGCACCGTCGTCGCCGAATATCAGATGCGCGTCGGCGAGATCATGGTGCTGCTCGGCACCCGTGACGTGCCCGACATGCCCGGCGAGGAAATCCGCGAGCCGGCCTTCGGCATGCGCGCCTTCTCGGTGCTCGAAACCTTTGCCGAGGATCTGAAGCGCGAGAACTACACCTTTGCCGACAACATGTCGGTGCTGCTCACCCATCTCTCCGAGGTCATCCGCAACAACCTGCCGCAGCTTCTGTCCTACAAGGACATGAAGGCCCTGCTCGAACGCCAGGACCCGGAATACCGCAAGCTCGCCGACGAGATCTGCACCTCGCACATCTCCTACCCCGGCCTGCAGGCGGTGCTGAAGCTGCTGCTCGCCGAGCGCGTCTCGATCCGCAATTTGCACCTGATCATCGAGGCCATCGCCGAGATCGCGCCGCATGTGCGCCGCACCGAGCAGATCGTCGAGCATGTCCGCATCCGCATGGCCCAGCAGATCTGCGGCGACCTTTCCGAAGGCGGCGTGCTCAAGGTGCTGCGCCTCGGCAACCGCTGGGACCTCGCCTTCCACCAGAGCCTCAAGCGCGACGCCAAGGGCGAGGTGCGCGAATTCGACATCGACCCGCGCCAGCTCGAAGAATTCGGCCAGGACGCGACCAAGGCGATCCGCAAGCATCTGGAAGCCGGCGAGCGCTTCGTCCTCGTCACCGCCCCGGACGCCCGCCCCTATGTGCGCATGATCATCGAGCGCCTGTTCACCACGCTGCCGGTGCTCAGCCATGTCGAAATCGCCAAGGGCGTCGAGATCAAGGTGCTCGGGACCATATCGTGACCGCGCTGTCGCAAGGCGTCGTCATCGCCGCCTTCCTCGCCTTCTGCCGCATCGGCAGCTGCTTCATGTTGATGCCCGGCCTGTCCAGCGCCCGCGTGCCGGTTCAGGTCCGGCTGTTCGTGGCCATCGCCGCCACCGGCGGCCTGCTCACTTTCCTGTGGGACCGCATCTATCCCTTCGTCGATCCGCGCCCGCAGATACTGGCGCCGATGATCGTCTCGGAACTTCTGATCGGCGGGCTGATCGGCGCCATGACCAGGCTGTACATGGAGGCGCTGCGCTTCATGGGCGCCGGCATCGCCACGATGATCGGCTATGGCGGCTCCGGCGGCCCGGCCATCGAAGAAGCCGAGCCGCAGGCAGCCCTTGCCGCCATCATTTCGTTTTCGGCGCTGATGCTGCTTTTCGTCTTCGACTTCGACCACGAGATCGTGCGCGCGCTGGTCTCCTCTTACACGGTCGCTCCGGTCAACATCTTCTTCAACCCGCAAGCGGCGCTGGTCGATGTCACCGACACGGTGTCGGACGCCTTCTTCCTGGTCATCCGCCTCGGCAGCCCGTTTGTCGCCTATGCCATCCTGGTCAACCTGACCATCGGCTTCGTCAACAAATTGACCCCGCAAATCCCGGTCTATTTCATCTCGCTGCCCTTCGTCATCGCCGGCGGGCTGATCATCTTCTATTTCGCTATCGGCACTCTGCTGTCGCTGTTCGTCAACGGCTTTGTCGACCTCACACTCGCCCGGTAAACACAATGAGCACGCGCAAGGATCGTCTGAAAAAACTGGTCAAGGTGCAGGAACAGCTGAAGGCGCTGCACGAAACCCGTCATGCCACGTTCCTGTCGGCGGCCGCGGAGGCGCAGACGGAAGCAAAAGAACTGGTCGAACATTTCGACGCCGCCGACTCGCTGGCCGGTCTGTTTCCCGATCTCTACCATCGCCGCATCGCCAATGCCGTAGGCCGCCAGGAGGCGAACCTCGAAAGCGCCAGGCAGGAGGCCGGCCTGATCGCCACCGCAACCGCGCGCACCAACATGGTCGAGCGCGCCTACAAGGACGTGCGCCGCCGCGACGACCGCGAACGCTCCGACCGCGACCGGCTCGACCTCATTGCCCAGAAGCGCGGGCAGGAGTAGCGGCGGGAATTCTGCTTTCCATAACCGAAGTTTCCCCGAAAGCCACCTCAAAGCCAGTTGCCGCCATTTACGGGCGTACGCCAATTCGGTTTTTAGGACTCGATTTTTCGGCGTCTGGCCCAATCGCCGCAACCGAGGAAGCGGATGGCCATTATGAGGAGACAGTTTATAACGGTCGCTGAAATTCCGATATCCAAGGGGAGACGATGCGTTACATACGTCCGCTTTCAATCGAAGATGCCGTTGGTGAGCTCGCCAAGGCAATAGGCCCGGCCGCCATCCTCGCGGGGGGCAGCGACCTCCTGGTGAGGATGAAGGGCGGCTTCATCGAACCCGACCTGATCGTCGACATCAAGGCGATCGACGGCTTCAACGAAATCCGCGAAACGGCCGACGGCTTCAGCATCGGTGCCGCGGTGCCCTGCGCCGTGCTGGGCGAGAGCGCCGCCCTGAAGAAGGCATGGCCCGGCGTCGTCGAAGCGGCCAAGCTGATCGGCTCGAAGCAGGTGCAGGGGCGCTGCACCATCACCGGTAATCTCTGCAACGCCTCACCGGCGGCCGACAGCGTGCCGGCACTGGTCGCGGCCGGTGCCCGGGCATCGATCGTCGGACCGGGGGGCAGGCGCACCATTCCCGTGGGCAGCGTGCCGATCGGGCCGGGCAAGACGTCTCTCGCCAAGGGCGAGATCATCGAGGCGATCCTGCTCGACAGCCAAGCACCGCGCTCGGGCGATGCCTATCTGCGTTTCATTCCCCGCACCGAGATGGATATCGCGGTGGTCAGCGCCGGCGTCAACCTGACGCTCGACGAGCACGGCGTCGTCAAAGCGGCCCGCGTGGCATTGGGCGCCGTGGCGGTGACGGTGCTTCTGGTGGAAGAGGCAGCCGAGGCGCTCATCGGCAGGAAGCTGGATGAAGCAGCCCTTGAGCGGCTCGCCAAGGTCTGCGCCGGGGCCTGCCGCCCCATCGACGACAAGCGCGGTACAATCGAATTCAGAAGGAAAGTTGCGGGTGTGCTGGCCAAGCGGGCCGCGACGACCGCCTATGCACGTGCAGGAGGCAAATGATGGCTGGTGTAGCAGTTTCAACCACAATCAACGGCGACCATGTCGAGTACCTTTGCCAGCCGGACGAGACGCTGCTCGACGTGCTGCGCGATCGGCTGGGGCTGACGGGCGCCAAGGAAGGCTGCGGCACCGGCGACTGCGGCGCCTGCAGCATCATCCTCGACGACCGGCTGGTTTGCTCGTGCCTGGTGCTCGGCGCAGAGGCTGAAGGCCGGCGCGTCGAGACCATCGAGGGCATGGCGCATGGCGACAAACTGCATCCGCTGCAGCAGAAGTTCCTCGAGCACGCGGCCCTGCAATGCGGCATCTGCACGCCCGGCTTCCTGATCGCGGCCAAGGATCTCCTGGCCAAGAACCCCGACCCGACCGAGGAGGAAATCCGCTTCGGCCTCGCCGGGAACCTGTGCCGCTGCACCGGCTACGACAAAATCGTGCGCGCCGTCCAGGACGCCGCCACCGTGATGAAGGGAGCCTGAGATGAATTTCGATCCACGTTTTTCCGGGCGTAAATTCACATCCGTCGGCACACGCCCGATCCGTCCCGATGGCGTCGACAAGGTGACGGGTCGCGCCCGCTACGGCGCCGACTTCAACATGGCGGGACAGTTGGTCGGGCGGATCTTAAGAAGCCCGCATGCGCACGCTAAGATCAGGAAGATCGACACCTCGAAGGCGGAAAAGCTTCCCGGCGTGAAGGCGGTAATCACCGCCGCGGACCTTCCCGACCTCACAGATGGCGATGCCGCCATGTACGACATCCTCGACAATTGCATGGCGCGCACCAAGGCGCTCTATGACGGCCATGCCGTGGCCGCGGTCGCCGCGGTCGATGCCCGCACCGCCAGGCAGGCGCTGAAGCTGATCGTGGTCGACTACGAGATCCTGCCGCATGTCACCGATGTCGACGAGGCGATGAAGCACGCAGCACCCCTGATCGACGATACGATCTTCACCGAAGGCCTCGAGGAAAAGCCGGTAAAACCCTCCAATGTCACCAAGCGCAGCCAGTTTGGCCATGGCGATGTCCATCAGGGTTTCGGGCACGCCGATTTCATCGTCGAGCGCTCGTTCAAGACCGAGCAGACGCACCAGGGCTATATCGAGCCGCATGCCTGCGTCGCGAGCGTCAGCTCCGACGGCACCGCCGACCTCTGGGTCTGCACGCAGGGGCATTTCGTCTATCGCCAGCATTGCGCGCAACTGCTTGGCATGGAAGCCTCGAAGCTGCGCGTCACCTCCTCGGAGATCGGCGGCGGCTTCGGCGGCAAGACCCATGTCTGGGCCGAGCCGGTGGCGCTGGCGCTGTCGCGCAAGGCCGGACGGCCGGTCAAGCTGGTGATGACCCGCGACGAGGTGTTCCGCGCCTCGGGGCCGACCAGCGCCACCTCGATCGACGTCAAGATCGGCGCCCGCAAGGACGGCACCATCACCGCCGCCGAAGCGACGCTGCGCTACAGCTGCGGCCCCTATGCCGGCTCCTGGGCCGAGATCGGCGCCATGACGGCGTTTGCCTGCTACAAGCTCGATAACGTCAAGACCGTCGGCTACGAAGTGCTGGTCAACCGGCCGAAGACGGCGGCCTATCGCGCGCCCTCCGCACCTATGGCTGCGTTCGCGGTGGAAAGCGCCGTCGACGAGCTGGCCAAGGAGATCGGCATGGACCCGGTCGACTTCCGCATCAAGAACGCCGCCCAGGAAGGCACCAAATCGTCCTACGGCCCGGTCTACGGCCCGATCGGCATCGGCCCGACGCTGGAGGCGGTGAAGAGCCATCCGCACATGAAGGCCAAGCTCGGCAAGAACCAGGGCCGCGGCATGGCTTGCGGCTTCTGGTTCAACTTCGGCGGCCAGACCTGCACCGACCTCAACATCGGCATGGACGGCTCGGTTTCGCTTGCCGTTGGCACGGTCGATGTCGGTGGTTCCCGCGCCTCGCTGTCGCTGGTGGCGGCGGAGGAGCTCGGCGTCGATTATAGCCAAGTCAAGGCGATCGTCGCCGATACGTCCAGCCTCGGCTACAACGACATGACCGATGGCAGCCGCGGCACCTTCTCGTCTTCCATGGCGACGATCTCGGCCGCGCGCAACGCGATAAGAATCCTGCGCGAGCGCGCCGCGCAGATGTGGGACATCGCCGTTGACGACGTGGTCTGGGAAAAGGGCCATGCCGTCGCCAAGGGCGAGAAGCACGGCAATCTCGGCAAGCTGTCGCTGAAGGAGATCGCGGTAGAGTCCGGCAAGACCGGTGGCCCGATCGCCGGCCACAGCGAACTCGTCGCCGACGGCGCCGGCGTCTCCTTCGCCACCCATATCTGCGATATCGAGGTCGATCCCGAGACCGGCTTCACCAGGGTCATCCGCTACACGGTGGTGCAGGATGCCGGCAAGGCGGTGCACCCGACCTATGTCGAGGGCCAGTACCAGGGCGGTGCCGCGCAAGGCATCGGCTGGGCGCTCAACGAGGAGTATATCTACGGCAAGGACGGACGGCTGCAGAACCCCGGCTTCCTCGACTACCGCATCCCGGTCTGCTCGGACCTGCCGATGATCGACACGCAGATCCTCGAGATCCCCAACCCCAACCACCCCTATGGCGTGCGCGGCGTCGGCGAAACCTCGATCGTGCCGCCGCTGGCGGCGATCGCCAATGCGGTGTCGAACGCGGCCGGCGTGCGCATGACGCACATCCCGATGTCGCCGCCGCGGATTCTTGCCGCCATCGAGGCGGAACGGGGAGGCTAGAAAGGGGCTGCCTCATGGTCGAAGTCACGCTCTGGGGCGCACTCGGCCAACTCGCCGGCGGCCAGAGCAAGGTCGAGGTCGAGGCCAAGGACATAAGGGAGCTGTTCAGGAAGCTGGCTGAACAGTATCCCGGCCTCGAGCCCTTGATCGAGAAGGGCATCGCCGTGGCGATCGACGGGACGATCTATCGCGATACGTGGTCGAAGAAGCTGCCGCCGGGGGCGGAGATTTTCCTGCTGCCGCGGTTGGCTGGGGGGTGATGGGGGGCTGATTACCGGCAGTGGCTAAGGCTGGCTCGCTCCGCCGTGCTTTTCTAAGTTAAGTCGGTTGGCGTGAGGGAGGATAAGTCATCTCACCTTCTCTGTTGACCAATTCCGCTTGGCCTTCAACCCACCTCGCGCAGGTGAGATGACTACCTCCACGTGAGTAGTAATGACACTTGCCATGATTTTTGCAGCCGTCGTGCGGCTCTTGTAGAAATCTGGGATTAGCGATTAGATCTCGGCAAATTCCCAAGTGCATATTTGGCGGAACGCCGACCAAGTCTCGATTCAGCGCGCGGCCGGAAATAATAAAAGAACGCCCGGGATGCCTTAATCCGAAAGAAATGCTTTCGCGAAATCGATCAGAAAGTATATCTGGCCGAGCCGGGTAAATCAGTCGTTTGTCGATATTGTAAAAACCAGATGAAATATCTACGTAGTCAAACGGAAGTTGCGCAATCGCATCTTGGTAATCGAGGGAACCTATACTGTCAAAATCGGAATCACCGGTCTTAAGTGAGATACGGATCGATGTTTGCACGCCCTCTTGCCTCAGCCGCTCTGCGAGCAATCCCAATCGATCAAGCACGCTATTCGCGTCGCGGTTAACACGATGATCAGTCAGCAGGCTAAGTAGATAGCCATGGGCGGCGTGAATCTGGATGTGACCAAATCCATGCCGGATGGCTACGTTTGCTGCGAGATCAAAAGAGTCGATTACAGCAGTGATTCTCTCCGAACCCATACTTTCAACCATATGGCGCGCAAGAGGAATGAACTTAGTTGCCTCACCCGTCAGGAATTTTCGCGAGCCGACATAGCCCTCCCACGTAGTGGCCAGCTGAATGCCGGGCACGGTGCCTTCTGCTCGGATAGCGGAAGCTAGATCGGCCCAAACAGAGTCGATAGTGAGCGCGGGTGTTACTGCGTTGCTAGCAAAGCCGCCTGGCACAACCACATTTCCGACGATCGCGCAGTGTAACTGCGGGGAGCTGCGAGTTCGGTAAAAATCAAAAAAACGATCGTCTGGCACACCGCCAACTACAAACCCCGTATTTACGGCGAGAAGGAAAACGAGCCTATCGCTCAAGGTAACGATATCGTTCTTGATTGATTTTCATTTTGCTCAAGACGTCCTGCTCAAGGTCACCTTCAAGGATTGTCGATAATCGGAAGAGGTATATCGCGACGTCTGCAAGCTCAGACCGCAGACGCGGGGCGGCCTCAGGAAGACTAGGGCCTGCGTAACCTACGGTTGAGAGCGCCAAGCCAACTTTCTTCAATAGGTCGGCGAACTCGCCAACTTCCCCGATCAAGCCTACTAGGTCGCGCATAAGTTGGTCGTGACGTTCAGCATCGCTTCCGAATCTCACCGGAAAACCTCGACGCTCGTCTGCGTCAATTTGCTTCTTCATAAGTGCCGAAAGTTCCACTCAACCATTCCTTCGACGGAAATTGATGAATAAGGCGGAAAGAGTAATTATACCACTTGCAACTAAATTCCCCACTATTCCATAGAAATTATCCTCAAATTGTCCGCCGATCGCAAATAGAGACACCGAATTATTTATTATTGCTAGAAATATTCCGGCGTTGGTCCAAATTTGCGTGTTCTCAATGCGGCGTATGACCGTTTGCGTTGCTGACGGAAGGAGCGCGAAGGCTTCTTCTTTTTCCGAACGAACGCGAGGGTCATTCGCCACGTCACCATGCTCCTTCTGCAGGTGAGTTTTGATAGGCCAGATGCCCACTTGGAATCCATGTTGACCTTTGTACAAGTGCTCCGCAGGTGTCGAAAGCCGAGTGAAGTCCGCCTTGGCTATCGGTTCGCCCTGTGGGAGCTCTACATATTTGTCGCTGATGTTCTGAGTCACAATCCCTAAATTTCCACTGAACCCAGGATCTGCATAGGTTGCAACCGGGCTTAACCCAACGCTAAACAATGAGCCCTTGCTCACCACGCGCACCAGAATATCCGACGGCACATCGAAATCTTCCGCCGTGATGAGGACAACACGGTGACCAGGCTTGATAAGCACCATTTGATCTGGCGTCAGCGCAATTCGCTTCCCGCCCTCGGTTAGGTCGTAATATACACTTCCCATCCGCAGTTCGTAGCAAGCTCCTGCGAGCCCGCGAAGGTCGGCATTGCGAAGCAGCCTCTCCGCTTGGATTTCCTTACCAATATCAACGTCGCTAAGTGTCGTCATTAATCCCACCCTCAAAAGCGCTTAAAATGGTAGCGCCAGATTTTTGGCTCAATGGCCTCTTCCCTTCTAAGCCCTCAGATGAGCTTAGGGAGTACAGTATCTATGTTCGAGGTGGCGTGAATTCAATTTAGATCGAATGAATATCAAAATGACAGCGACTGGAGGCCTACTACTCCGGTCGTGTGATCTCCATTCTGAATTCGGCTCGGTGGGGCACGCTGATGATATTGGCCTTCGGCAATCACGAATCGCGCCGCCGTCATCCATCATCGCTCTTCTGGTCGAGTGCCGAAGACGCTTCGTCCACCGGGGTATGAGAAAGGACACGAAGGCGAGGCGAGGCGTTTCGGGCCTCGACAGCGGTGCACCTTACTCAAGCTAGCTGCGGCCGAGCTCGTTGACGCTGCCGCCCCTACGCCCCCAGCGTCGGCTCCGTATTCACCTCCAGCGCCTCTTCCGCCTCATCCTCCTCGCCGAGCAAATCCCCATGCACCCCCAGCGGCCGGCCAATCCAGAGGGGATCGACCAGATGGTCGCGTTTGGGGTTGGTGGTGTTGGGGTGGATGAGGATGCTTAAGCCGCCATGGTTCAGCATCAGCCACGGAACGAGGGTAGCGAAAATCTCGTTCGCGAAAGAGACCTGGTACATGGCCTGCTCATGCGGGCCGACCGGCTCGTCGCGCCAATTGCCCAGGCGCACGCGAAAACGTTCGCCGATGCGCAGGCGCAGCCATTCGGCGTGCTGTCGCTCGGCCGATCCGCCATAGTAGATATGGGCGTGGTAGCTGGCGATCTCAGCGAGCGGCCTTGGTGAGCTTGGGCTGGCGGTGTCTGCGTTCACCTCGATGGCTCCCTCGATGATTGTCATGCAGACAGCGTACACGCGCGACAAATGCCTGTCACTTGGACTCGAGAAGCGGCTCGACTATCCGCCCGCATTCCGCCTCCCCTCTCCCCGCAAGCCTGCCACAAGCTTGTTGAGGCATGGTTTAGCCACGGAAAACCGGCAAAAGGCGGACTCTCTTGGCGATTTCTCCACCCAGCGACATCGTTATGGATGTAGCCCGAGCCGTCGACCCCGAAGGCATCGAGGCGGCTCGCGCGGCGTTGACCAAGCGGGCGGGTGGTGCTGCCGGGACCTTTTCGGTCGACACCGCCGCGTCGGTCGATGCCGGCTCGATCCTGTCGCGCGCCACCGCCGACAAGGCCGCGGCGAACGCCGACCCCGCCAAGAAGTTCAAGAAGTTCGAGGCGATGGTGCTGCAGACCTTCATCCAGAACATGCTGCCCAAGGACACCGAAGGCGTCTATGGCAAGGGCCTGGCCGGCGACATGTGGAAATCGCAGCTTGCCGAAAGGCTGGCCGACGTCATGGCCGATCGCGGCGGCATCGGCATCGCCAAGTCGATGCTGGCCGACCACTATAAGGACGGCAAGCGCACGGTTCCGGTCGGGCCGGTCTCAGGCGGGCCTGAGAAGACCGAGATCGACCAGCAGACCCGGCTGTCCACCTCGCTGGTCCAGGAACTGCAGCGCAAGGTCGCGCGGTCGATGACTGGCGACGAGACGACCATCAAAACCGACATCAAAATCTAGACCAGGATTTGTCATGGCCGATTATTCGGAATTCTCTTCCAACCTGCCGGCGCGCACGAGCGAAGCGCCGATCCCGTTCGCGCGGCCGGGAAATCTCGCCGCCATCATCGGCCGCATCGAGGAAGCGGTCGAGGAAGAGACGGCAGGTATCCGCAGCGACACCAGTTATGACCTCAAGGCGTCGAACGCCCGCAAGAGCCGCTATCTCTATGAGCTGACGCGCGCCATGAAGGGCGGCAGCGAAGCCGAATTCCTCGAGCAGCATCGCGAGGGCCTGACGCGGCTGCGCCAGAAGCTGGCGAAGAACGAGGCGGCGATCCTGGCGCACCTCAACGCCGTCAACGAGGTCGCCAATCTGTTGAAGAACGCCATTCAGCGCGCCGAAGCCGACGGCACCTATTCGGCCGGCGAATTCGGCTGGGCACGAGCATGAAAAGAACCGACCCGGGCAGAACGGGGACTCCCCGGTGATCAAGTTCATCGCCGCCGCGATCTGGATCTGCGCCGCCACGCTCGGCGCCGTGTTCTATTCGTTCCAGGCGGCCGGCGAGGCCGGCGTCGGCCAGACCCCGAAGCCGATGCTGGGCGGTCTCGACTATGTCAAGACCGACATGATTTCGGTGCCGCTGATCCGCGATTCCAAGATCGACGGCTATTTCCTGACCAAGCTCGTCTACACGGTCGAACCCGCCGAGATAAAGAAGCTGTCGATACCGGCCGAAGCGCTGATGACCGATCAGGTCTATTCCTATCTCTATTCCAACCCGCAGATCGACTTCACCAAGAAGGAGACGATCGACCTCGACGCCTTCCGCACCGCCATCCGCGACACCATCAATGCCCGCGTCGGTGCCGAATTGGTGCATGAAGTGCTAATCGACCAGGTCAACTTCCTGACCAAGGACGAGATCCGCGACAACGCGATGCGCCGCCGCAAGGAGCCGGCCGCGGCGGAGGCGGAAACGCCCAAACCAGCCGCCGAACATTGACCTGCCGACAGGCGGATAGGCCCCTGCCGGAGGGGCTCTGCAAATCATCAACGTGACAAAGCCGATGGCTTGCTCCACTCGTCATCGGAAAAATGACGCAGGCAAACTGCGTTGACGTAAACGTCAACCCGAAGCTATATGCGCCAGCGATCATGATCGCGAAGTGCCAATGCGCATCAAACGCAACGAGACGAGGAGAACAGCCATGAGCGTTCAGGAGATTGCCGACAGGATGAGGTCGCGCGTGGCGAGCGCCGGGTTCGAGCATTCGGTGAAGTTCGACACCGGCAGCGACGGCGTCATCGTCATCGACGGTGCTACCGTCTCGAACACCGATGCACCGACCGACTGCACCGTAAAGCTTTCGCTCGACGATCTGGACTCGCTGATTGCCGGCGACCTCAACCCGACCATGGCGTTCATGTCCGGCAAGATAAAGGTCGAAGGCGACATGACGGTCGCCATGGCGCTGAGCCAGCTGCTCGGCTGATCCCTAGGGATAACAGCAAAACGCCGCCTGAAACCTCATAAGGTCGGGCGGCGTTTTGTTTTCGGCTGATCAGGCGGCCAGCGACAGCCTCTGGGCCCTCAGCTTGCGCCCTGCGGCCTTCAGCGTGCCATGCACGCCGTCGAGCGCGCCCTCGACCAGCTCCAACGCCAGCAAGCGGTGCCGTTCGTAAGGTCCGGGCATGGCGAGCGAGCCGGTCTTGTCAGCCGAGAAGCCGAACCGCCCGTAGTAAGGCGCATCGCCGACCAGCAGGATCGCGGCGTGGCCGAGGCGCGCGGCTTCAGTCACCGCATGACGCATCAGCGCCGAGCCGATGCCTGCGTCCTTCAGCGCCGGATCGACGGCGAGCGGGCCAAGCAGAAGCGCAGCCGGACCGCCGTCGCCCAGCCGCACATCCCACAGCCGCACGGTGCCGATAACCGCGCCCGCCGCATCGCGTGCGACAAAGGCCAGACCTTCTGAGGGACGGCGGCCGCGCCGCAGCTTTTCCGACGATTTCTTGTGCCGCATCGGGCCCATGGCGTGATCGAGCAACGCCTCGCGCGCCGCAATGTCGGCCGCGGTTTCGGCGGTGATGACAATGGCGCAGGCAATCTCCCCCCTCGAGGGGGAGATGTCGCCAAAGGCGACAGAGGGGGTCGGCACGACCTGACGCGACACCCTGCCGTCGACAGAGGGCGACGGCGCTTCACGCGCGGCGACCCCCTCTGACCGCTTCGCGGGCATCTCCCCCTCGAGGGGGGAGATTCCGGGCGTCGCGCTGTCAACGATAGAATTTGCAATGTCCATTTCCGCGATCCTTCACGAGCGGAGACTGTTCCACAGGCGAGCCCAAGCGGGCGACAGGCGCCCACCTGGGATGATCTGACCGGCTCTATCGAGCCGTCAGATCACGTAGGATCGGAGAGGCTCGAAGCCGTTGAAGGCGACCGAAGCGTAGGTCGTCGTATAGGCGCCAGTGCCCTCGATCAGCACCTCGTCGCCGATGGTCAGCGACAAGGGCAGCGGGTACGGCGTCTTCTCGTACATCACGTCGGCCGAATCGCAGGTCGGGCCGGCGAGCACGCAGGGTGCGGTCTCGGTGCCGTCATGCGCGGTGACGATCGGGTAGCGGATCGCCTCGTCCATCGTCTCGGCGAGACCGCCGAACTTGCCGATGTCGAGGAACACCCAGCGCACATTGTCGTTGGCGGCCTTCTTCGAGATCAGCACGACTTCCGACTTGATGACGCCGGCATTGCCGACCATGCCGCGGCCCGGCTCGATGATGGTCTCGGGCAGTGCATTGCCAAAATGCTTGCGCAGCGCCGAGAAGATCGCCTGGCCATAGGCCTGCGCCACCGGCACGTCCTTCAGGTAGCGGGTCGGGAAGCCGCCGCCCATATTGACCATCTTCAAGACGATGCCTTCGTCGGCGAGCGTCGCGAACACCTTCTTGGCGTCGCCCAGCGCACGGTCCCAGGCCGTCAGGTCGGTCTGCTGCGAGCCGACATGGAACGACACCCCATAGGCGTCGAGGCCGAGCCCCTTGGCATGGCGCAGCACGTCGACGGCCATGTCAGGCACGCAGCCGAACTTGCGCGACAGCGGCCATTCGGCACCCTCGCCGTCGGTCAAAACGCGACAGAACACGCGGGCGCCGGGAGCGACGCGGGCGATCTTGTCGACTTCCTCGACGCAGTCGACCGCAAACAGCCGAATGCCGAGCTGGTAGGCGCGTGCGATGTCACGCTCCTTCTTGATGGTGTTGCCGAAGGAGATGCGGTCCGCCGGCGCACCGGCGTCCATCGCCATCTCGACTTCGGCAACGGAAGCGGTGTCGAAGGACGAGCCCATCGCAGCAAGCAGGCGCAGGATTTCCGGCGCCGGGTTTGCTTTCACCGCATAGTAGATCTTGGAATCGGGCAGCGCCTTCTCGAAGGCGCGGAAATTGTCGCGCACGACATCGAGGTCGACGACGAGGCAAGGGCCGCTCGGACGTCGGGTGGCGAGGAAGTCAAGGATGCGCTGGGTAGCCATCGGGGTCTCTCCATCAGCGCCTTGCGGCGCGCAATAAGGCTGCGGGACGCGGGCTGTCAGCCTCGCGAACACGCGGTGGACAAAGGCGGGACGGAAATCCATGGAACCAGCCGGTGGAGACCCCGGAACCATGAAGCGCCGTCTCGCGGCGGTGAACCTTGGCCTTGCCCGGCCTCGGTTCGCTTTGTCTGCCTTGGCTTGGATGGGAGACCCGTCCGCACTGCCGGCAATGAAGGTGTGCCTCTTCAGTAACCCCGGTCTTTGGACGACCGGCAGAACACCAGAAAGGCCCGCACCGTCGTTGCTTCAAGGTGTCCTCGGTCTTGCGGTTGGCCGCTAAACCGACTGGAGGGGTTGGCTCCAGTTACCTTACCGATATCCCTCACCATTTGAGGATCGGCGGACACCCACAGGCACGTGCGACTTTGGGCAAGCGCGATATAGGGTCGAAAGATTTCACAATCAATAAGAATCGTATCCCAGGTTGTAAAATTTCTGGCATCGAACAATGCTGCGGCAACCGTATCCGGATAGCGAACGATGACAGGAACGCACGGCCCGCTCAACGCCTTTCTCGACCTGCGCCGGATGCCGGTGGCGAATGCGGAACTAGGCCCGCTTGCGGGGCTGAGGCTCGCCGTCAAGGACATCTATGACGTTGCCGGCTACCGCACCGGCTGCGGCAATCCGAGCAAGTCCGTCGAAGGCCACGCCGCCTCCGGTACCGCCGCGGCCGTGCAGATGATCCTCGACGCCGGCGCACGATTCGTCGGCAAGACGCAGACCGACGAGCTTGCCTTCTCGCTGATGGGCCAGAACGCGCATTTTCCTTTTCCGGTGAACCCGGCAGCGCCTGATCGCGTTACCGGCGGCTCTTCGTCGGGATCGGCGGCAGCGGTCGCCGGCGGGCTTGCCGATATCGCCGTCGGCTCCGACACAGGCGGCTCGATCCGCGCGCCGGCGAGCTTTTGCGGGCTGATCGGACTGCGCACCACGCATGGCCGCATTTCGCTTGAGGGCGCCATGAAGCTGGCGCCAAGCTTCGACACATTCGGCTGGTTCGCGGACGACATCGAGACCTACGAGACGGTCGGCAAGCTGCTGCTCGGGCGCGATCCGCACCAGCAGCCGCTCAACCGTCCGCTTTCGATTGGCAGGCTGGACGCTTTCGTGGCCGGCCCCGCCGAGGCGGCCGAATATGCCAGGATGAAGGCATTGGCCGCCACCGTCATCGGCGAGCCGACGCCGGTGGAATACTTGTTCGCGTCCTTCCCCGACGAGCTCTACTGGTGCTTCCGCCGGCTGCAGGCCTTCGAGGCCTGGCGCGAGCATGGCGACTGGATCGCCGGCGGCAACCGCCAGCTCGGGCCCGGCGTCGAGGAACGCTTCGGCTTCGGCCGGGCGGTCGACATCAAGACGGCGCAGGCCGAGGCGGCGCGCCGGCTGACCTTCCGCGCCGAGCTCGACCGCTTGCTTGGCAACTACGGGTTTCTGGTCATGCCGACGGTTCCAGGCCCGGCGCCACTCGTCAGGAGCACACCGGAACAATTGCAAGCGTACCGCGAAAAGGCTCTGCATCTCTTGTGTCTTTCCGGCCTGTCGGGCTTCCCGCAGATCACGCTGCCGCTCGGCCAGGTCGATGGCGCACCCTTCGGCCTTTCGCTGCTCGGCCCTTCCGGCAGCGACGTCGCCCTGATACGGCTCGGCCGTAGGATTCTCGACGCCGCACGAAAGGCCTGACCATGGACACACTGACCCGCATGCGCGCCTTCATCGACGTGGTCGAGGCCGAAGGCTTTTCGGCAGCGGCACGCAAGATCGGTCGCTCCAAGGCGCTGCTGTCGAAATATGTGCGCGAACTGGAGGATGAGCTCGGCGCGCTGCTCTTGAACCGCACCACAAGGCAGTTCTCGATGACCGAAGCCGGCCACACCTATTTTCGCCGCGCCTCCGAGATTGTGCGCGAGGTCGACAGCCTCGCCGATGCGGTGCGCGAATCCTCCGGCGACGTGCGCGGCCGAATCAAGCTCTCGGCGCCGCGCACTTTTGCCGACGCGCCGATCGGCCAGTCGCTGATCGACTTCGCCAAGCAGCATCCCGACATTGTGCTCGACATCCATCTCGACGACCGCTTCGTCGATCTGGTCGAGGAGGGTTTCGATCTCGCAGTGCGCATCTCGCGGCTGGAAAACTCCTCGCTGATCGCCAGGCGCCTGGCGCCGTTTTCGGTGCGCCTGTGCGCATCTCCCGAACTGATTGCCAAGCACGGCATGCCGTTGCGGCCGCAGGATCTTGCCCGTGTGCCTTGCATCGTCGACACCAATGGCCGCTCGCTGACCAACTGGCCGTTCAAGGGCGACAATGGCGATGCGGTGAGCGTTTCGGTGTCAGGTCCGATCGAGGTCAACAGTCCGATGGCGGCAAGAGCCGCCGCCGTGTCGGGGCTGGGCTTCACCATATTGCCGGATTTCATCGCCGCGCCCGATATCGCAAACGGCCAGCTGGTGACTGTGATGGACGACCGCATCCTGTCGGGCAGCGGCATTTTCGCTGTCTACCCGCACCGCCGTTATCTGCCGGCGAAGGTTCGCGTTTTCGTCGATTTCCTGGTGCAGTGGTTCAAGACGCGCGAAGCGGCATGACCTGTCCGGCCGTCAAAGCGCGTTGCGCTTTGAGTTTTTGTCGGGCGCGTGCCGTTATCCCAAAACCGCTTCGCACTTTTGGGCGGCACTCGGCACCGGTCCCAATTTCGCCCCGTTTCTGGTAACTGTCGACAGCCTCTGAAGTCGATGGAATCGCGACCGGGAATGCACCTGAAACGGCAAGCAATGATGATGGCTTCGGCCATGGCGGCGACCTTTGCCACGGTCGGACCGGCCGAGGTACATCCGCACGTCTTCGCCGAGGCGCGTCTCGACGTCATCCTCAGCCCGGATCACCAAAGTGTGAAAGCACTGCGCCATCTCTGGCGCTTTGACGATCTGTTTTCCAGTACAGTGATGATGGAGTTCGACAAGAACTCCGACCTGAAGCTTGACGACAAGGAGCTGAAGGATGTCGCCGACACCGTCCATGCCTCGCTGGCCGAGTTCAACTATTTCCAGCTCGTCACCGTCGACGGCAAGGACGTGGCGATGACGCCGCCGCCGCATCTGATGGCCAATTTCGACAATGACCAGCTGATCATCCTGTTCGAATCCGAACCGAAGGAGCCGATCAAGCTCGCCGGCAAGATCGATTTCGGCGTCTATGACCCGACCTTCTACACGGCGATCGATTTCACTGAGGATTCCAACATCACGGTCGAAGGCCTGCCCTCGAACTGCACCAAGACCGTCATCCGACCCGACCCGGATGAGGCGATCAAGGAAAACCAGAAGACCCTGACGGAAGCCTTCTTCAACGACCCGACAGGCACGGACATGAGCAAGATCTTTGCCACCAAGCTCGAGCTGAACTGTCAGCCAGAAGGATAATCCGGTGACGAAACCGTCCCTGCGTTTGGCACTCGCCCTTTTGGCCCTCACCTTTGCGGCGATTTATTTCGTCAGCACCGCCTATGCGAAGAGTTCGCTCGGCATCGGCGTCAATGACGGCTTGGCGCCCACCGCCACCGGTCCGTTTGCCCACATTCTGATGTGGGTCTATCTCCGCCAAATGGAATTCAACCAAGAGTTGGGAGCGGCAATGAAAGCGATGCGCCAGGATGGCAGCAAGGTCTGGCTGCTCATCGGGCTGTCTTTCGCCTACGGCATTTTTCACGCCGCCGGCCCCGGTCACGGCAAGGCTGTGATCTCGTCCTACATGGTCGCCAATGAAGTGGCGCTGCGGCGCGGCGTCCTGTTGTCCTTCGTCTCGGCGCTGCTGCAGGGCCTGACGGCGATCGCGGTCATGCTGCTCGCCTATTTCGTCCTGCGCGGCACCACTATCTCGATGACCGACGCGACCTCGTTCATGGAAATCATGAGCTATGTTTTCGTCA
Organism: Mesorhizobium sp. P3_B5; assembly: GCF_056402815.1. NCBI lineage: Bacteria > Pseudomonadati > Pseudomonadota > Alphaproteobacteria > Hyphomicrobiales > Phyllobacteriaceae > Mesorhizobium > Mesorhizobium sp. P3_B5. Next base: position 493,135 of record NZ_JBFUGR010000003.1, read on the forward strand.
CCCTGTTCGGCGCCTGGCTGTTGTGGCGCAAGGCCGGCCCCGCCATCCTGCGCCTGTTCGGCGCCAACCCCGCCTACAGCCTCTCGGCCGCTCATGCCGGCCATTCCGCCGGCCATTCGCATGCCGGCCACACGCATTCCGCACATGCGCATTCCCACGCGCTCCACGCGCATGACGAACACGACCATGCGGCACACGATCATTCTCACGCGCATGACCACGGCACGCATGACCATGATCATGGCGATCATCACGACCATGGCCACGTCCATGCGGCGGGCGAGGTCTGCGACACCTGTGGACATTCGCACGCACCCGATCCGGCGCTGCTTTCCGGCGACCGCTTCGACTGGCGCACCGCCTGGTCGGCGGTGGCCGCCGTCGGCATCCGCCCCTGCTCCGGCGCGCTGATCGTGCTGAGCTTTGCTCTGCTCAACGGCCTGTGGTTCGGCGGCATACTTTCGGTGCTGGCGATGTCGCTCGGCACTGCGATCACCGTCTCGGCCCTGGCGACGATTGCGGTGACGGCCAAGAACTGGGCGGTGTATTTCGCCGGCGATGGCCGCATGGGCAACCGCATCCACTCGATCGTCGAGATCGGCGGTGCCGCCTTCGTCTTCCTGTTCGGACTGCTGCTTTTGTCGGCGAGCCTGGCGACCGGTACGGTGCTCTAGAGCGGGATGAATTGAGGCTGAATCGGCGAGGATTCCCTTAGGCGTGCAAATCTGATTCAACCTTCTTGCTGAGACAAGGAGGTCAGCATGGATGGGCAAGCCTTACTCGATGGATCTTCGCGAACGGGTTGTTGCGTCGGTTGAGCGGGAGGGGCTGTCGCGACGGCAGGCCTCGGCACGCTATGGGGTTGGTATCAGCACCGTCATCAGGTGGGTGCAGCGGTTGCGCGACATGAGTAGCCTTG